>NZ_JBIKRX010000004.1:0-75693 GCF_044348915.1 Flavobacterium sp.
ATGAAAGTACAAAATATAAAAAGATTCACCTAATAAATCCAATGACTATGTGGCATGAATTCGAATTTTATTTCACGTCATTTTGACATGAAATAAAATCCCTATATTTGAGACTGATTAGTTACGTTATTTTTTTTAAAAACATTATTTTAAAAAAACAGATTATACCTATATTTGCATAACAAAACACGACAGAAAAATGGTTGAGTTTGTAAATACTTAACTCCAAATTTTAAACAAACAATCAGAATGACTTGAGCTTACGAAAGCATGACTCCAAGTTTTAAATTAAAAACAGAATGAAATACAAAAGAATTCTTCTAAAATTGAGTGGCGAAGCATTAATGGGCGAAAGACAATATGGAATTGACCCTGCAAGGTTGGCCGAATATGCCGATGAAATAAAGAAAGTTCACGAAAAGGGAGTTGAAATTGCCATCGTAATTGGCGGTGGAAATATTTTTAGAGGAGTCGCTGGAGCAAGCAATGGTATGGATCGCGTACAAGGTGATTACATGGGGATGCTAGCTACCGTGATAAACGGAATGGCTTTACAAGGAGCGCTTGAAGACAAAGGAATGAAAACTCGTTTGCAAACCGCTTTAAAAATGGAATCTATTGCTGAACCCTATATAAAAAGAAGAGCAGATCGTCATCTTGAAAAAGGACGAATCGTGATTTTTGGAGCAGGAACTGGCAACCCATATTTCACAACAGATACTGCCGCAGTTTTACGTGGAGTAGAAATCAATGCCGATGTAATTCTTAAAGGAACTCGCGTTGACGGGGTGTACACAGCCGACCCAGAAAAAGATCCATTAGCAACAAAATTCAACTACATTTCATTCGAAGATGTTTTGAAAAAAAACCTAAATGTGATGGACACCACTGCATTTACCTTGAGCCAAGAAAACAAACTGCCAATCGTTATTTTTGATATGAACAAAGAAGGAAATTTATTAAAAATTTGCGAAGGACAAAACGTAGGAACAGAAGTAAATATATAGTTGGCAGTGTTGGGCGCTCAGTTTGCAGTAAAAACTGAACACTATACACTGGATACTGAATACTAAATATAAAAATTATGACTGAAGAAATTGAATTTATTTTAGATAGCACCCGAGAATCTATGGAAGGTTCTATTGCACATTTAGAAAAATCATTCTTAAACATTCGTGCCGGAAAAGCATCTCCTGCAATGTTGGGAAGCGTTTTTGTTGATTATTACGGATCAGCTTCACCTCTTTCCCAAGTTTCTAAAATTAGTGTGCCAGATGCAAGAACCATTACGTTGCAGCCTTTTGAAAAAAACATGCTGCATCCGATAGAAAAAGCGATTATGGTTGCTAATCTTGGTTTCAACCCAATGAATAATGGCGACGTTATTATTATTAGCGTTCCACCTTTGACGGAAGATCGTAGACGTGAATTGGCAAAACAAGCAAAATCCGAGGCCGAAGACGCCAAAATAGGGATTCGAAACGCTCGTAAAGAAGCTAATACTGAAATTAAAAAACTTGAAAAGGACGGAACTTCTGAGGATCTTTGTAAAAATGCCGAAGAGGAAGTGCAAATTTTAACCAACAATTATATCAAAAAAATAGACGAGTATCTGGTTCATAAAGAAGCTGAAATAATGAAAGTCTAACTTTTCACTATATAAAAACCGCTGACTGTAGCGGTTTTTTAATGTTTAAAAATCAATACCGAAGGAACTCTCCTTAGCCAAATACTATATTTATCTAAAAGAATTTTCCAACTTTCGACACTGATAATCATTAAATCTAGGTTCGCTAAAAAATCTTTTTTAATAACTTTACTATCGATTACAGTGACGTTGTGAGGATACTTCTGCTCTAATGAATTCAATGCACTTTTTAGGACGAAATTGTTGTTTAAGTTTTCATTTACATCCAAAACCATAACTTGCGAATTATTATTATAAATCATTTTTTGAGCATAATCTAATAAGAAAGTATCTTCTGCTCGAAAAATTGGAATAATAACCTGATTCACTTTTCTTAAATCTTTATCAATTAAAATCCCTAACGGAGTTTTCGTCTTGGCAATGATTTGCCTAGTTCTTTCGTCAAAAGGAGAGTTTTCGAAAAGCCCTTCTTTACCCGTAAATTTATCAATCAGACGGTCTGGATTAATGATTCTTGTCGTAAAGCCTAATACTTTTCCAAGCAAAGAACCTTCGAAAATGGATTTTCCAAGTCCAACCAAAAGCAAATCATATTGTCCATTATTGGCCACTTCGGCAATATTGGACTCAATATCAACCGTAGCTTGAAACAGAGTTGATATTTCTTGTTTCAAGTTTATTGATTCTGCAATAATGGTTGAAAATTTGTCTTTTTCGTATTGCTCTAAATTATAAGCGTGTACCTCGTCACTCAACGTGAGGTGCATTGCGGTAACCGTTGACTTGTCTTTTTGTTTTTTGACCAAACTATTGGCCAATCGCAAAAGAGATTTTCCTTTTTCGTTATTACCAAAAGACAGCAAAATCCTGTATTTTTTATTGCTAGAAAGTTCTTCAACAGGGCTAACATCTTTCGTTTTGAAAATAAAATTAATAAAATTTAATGCTGGACCCGTCATCGAGGTAGTAAACAAGGCCATAATCACCATCATTGTAAAAACTTCTGGCGAAAGCACCTTCAAGTCCAAACCTATATTCAAAACTACCAATTCCATCAAGCCCCGAGTATTCATCAGAGCGCCTATGGTCAGACTATCCCTCCAGTTTTGTCCGACAAATTTAGCCGCCAAAGCACTTCCTAAAAATTTACCAATAACGGCTACAAGAATAATCCAACCTGTTACTCTCCACAAAAAAGGATCGTTTATTAATCCGATTTCGGTTCGCAAACCAGTATAAACAAAAAACAATGGAAGTAATAATATCACCGAAACATCTTCTACTTTTTCGATAAATAAATTTCTGAACTTAGTAATGTCCGGCATAATAACCCCTGTCATAAAAGCCCCAAAAAGGGCATGAATACCAATAATTTCAGTCGTGTATGCCGAAATGATTAGTGTTAAAAAGAAAATTGCCACAATGGGTTTATTCAAAGCATCTTTTGTTCCGTATAATTCTCCAATTTTCTTCAAAAAAGGTTTAACTACAAAAATCATCGCCAGAACATAAATTATTGCTAATCCAATAACATATAGCGAACTCACAACAGTTCCCGCTTTTACTATTGCAATAACGGCAGCTAAAATACACCAAGCCGTTATATCATCTGCCGCAGCACAAGTGATCACTATTGCGCCTAATTTCGTTTTATGAATCCCCCGTTCTTGAACAATTCTTGCCAAAACTGGAAAAGCAGTAATACTCATAGCAATACCCATAAACAAGGCAAATGGTAAAAATGCAATATCGGCTGGTGCAAATTTCAAATACACAAAATAAGCAAGGCCAATTCCTAAAGCAAAAGGTATTACAATACTGGCGTGGCTAATTACAACTGCTTCTTTTGCCCGGTTTCTCAAGACTTTCAAATCCAGTTCCATTCCTATGACGAACATGAAAAGGATCAGACCAATTTGACTTAAAAACTGCAAGTTGCCTAGTGATTCAACCGGAAACAAAACAATTGAATATTCGGGAAAATAATACCCTAGCAAGGAAGGGCCCAAAACAATTCCAGCAATAATTTCACCAATTACCGAAGGCTGTCCAATTTTCCTAAAAATCCATCCACAAAAACGAGCGACAATAATGATAGTAATTATTTGAGCCAGAAGAATGGCTAAAGGATGGTGCAAATTAAGAGACAATGACTCTACAAAATCATTCCAATGCCCATTTTCTTTTACGGGTCGAATATAATTTTTGCCAATCTCTAAGCTTTTCCCTTGTCGCAATATCAAATAAATCAATGCGGTAAAACCGCCAGTAACAACGAAATAAAATATGGTATTTCTATGATTTTTCATAAATTATTGCTTCAATCTTGTTGATTTTTATACACAAAGATGAGAATTCCAAATATATAAATAACATCTGATTAAATTATTTTATTGTAAAATAAAAATTTCAATAAATATCAGCTTAAAAATAAAAAGATTGTTTCAAAATAAATGACTTAGGCTTGATTTAATTACCTTTGCCACATTTAAAAATTGATAATGATCAAGTGGTTTAGTTTAGGTTTTTGGGAATTAATAGCCCGAATCGTCCTTAGAAATAGAATTTTAATGTTGTCAATCATTGTGGCGATAACTGCTTTATTGGCAACGCAATGGAAAAATATACATTTTACTCAAACAGAAGCTAATATGCTTCCCGACGACAACATCGTCAATATAGAATATAATGCTTTTTTGAACAAGTTTGGCGAAGAAGGAAACTTGGTTGTTATTGGTGTAAAGGATAAAACTTTTTTCACTCCAAAGGCTTTTAAAGCTTGGGCTAAATTAATGAATAGCCTGAAAAACGACGAAGCTGTTGATTTAGTGATCTCAATCAACGATTTAAAAAAACTACAAAAAAACGAAGCACTCGAAAAATTCGAATTAATCCCTTTTGTTGATCAAAGTAAAACTACCGACAAGGTTTATTTAGAGAAAATAAAAAAGGAATTATTCAATGATTTGCCGTTCTACGAAGGGTTGCTTTTCAACAAAAAATCAGGAACTATTCGATCTGCGATTTATCTAGACAAGAAAATTGTAAATACTCCTGCACGAAAGGATTTTATCCTCAAAAAATTAGTTCCAGCTATTGAAAACTTCGAAAAAGAAACCAATATCGATTTGCGTGTTTCAGGAATGCCCTATATTAGAACCCTCAATGCACAAACTATCATTGGGGAAATCAGCATCTTCATTGGCGCATCATTACTAGTAACTTCCCTACTCTTCTTTTTCTTTTTCAGAAGTTTTAGAGCCACCTTAATTTCAATAATTATTGTGATTATTGGCGTAATGTGGTCCTTTGGTTTCTTAGGATTGTTGAATTACGAAATTACCGTTTTGACGGCCTTAGTGCCTTCACTAATTATCGTAATTGGGATTCCCAATTGTATTTTCCTTACAAATAAATACCATCAGGAATACAAAGTCCATCGAAACAAAGTCAAAGCCTTACAACGAGTAACCACCAAAGTAGGCATGGCAACCCTAATGACCAATGTGACCACTGCAATTGGTTTTGCAACCTTTGTAGCTTCAAATAATGCATTGCTTTTAGAATTTGGGATAGTCACTTCCATCAACATAATGGCGTTGTTCTTTCTGTGCATCATTGTCATTCCAATCTTCCATAGTTATATTCCAGCGCCCAAAGACCGCCACATCGAGCATTTGGATCGCGGTTATGTAAAATCGTTTATGGACTGGATTTTACGAAATGTGAAAGAAAATCGATTTTCGATATACGTAGTTGCCGTTTCTCTTCTTGTTATCAGCATCATTGGAATCTATAAAATGCGTATTTCCGGCAGCATAATAGAAGACATGCCCAAGAAGGAAGCTTTTTTTCAAGACATAATTTTCTTCGAAAAAGAATTTGATGGTGTAATGCCATTAGAAATTATGATTGACACCAAACGCAAAAAAGGCGTGATGAAACTGTCAACGCTCAAGCGAATGGAAGAGTTAGAAATAGCCATTGACGAAATTCCAGAGCTTTCAAAACCTATTTCGGTGGTCAATTTGGTTAAATATTCCAAACAAGCCTATTATAACGGAAATCCTGAGTATTACGAACTACCCACTTCACAAGAACAAACCTTCATTTTGTCGTATGCCAAAAATGCGACCAAAGACTCGAAAGAAAATCTGATGAAAAGCTATGTCGATTCGACAGGACAATTTGCTCGAATTACCACTTTTATGCGTGATGAAAACGGCGATGCCATTCCGAAAATTGAGGCCGAAATTCGAAAAAAAGCCGACAAAATTTTTCCTCCAAACCAATATCAGGTTTCGATTACCGGAAAAGCATTGGTTTTCCAAAAAGGAACCGGCTACTTGCTTGACAACTTGCTTTCCTCATTGATTTTTGCCTTTTTCTTGACAGCACTATTAATTGGTTTTATGTTCCGATCATTCAAAATGATTTTGGTTTCTATCATCCCAAATCTATTGCCGTTGTTGCTAACAGCAGGGATTATGGGCTTTTTTGACATTCCGTTGAAACCCTCAACCATATTGGTTTTCGGGATTGCCTTTGGACTTTCGGTCGATGATACCGTTCGGTTCTTAGCACAATACAGGCAGGAATTAAAGAAAAATAACTGGAAAATACGCAAATCAGTTTATGCCACTTTTGATGATGCAGGATTGAGCATGTTTTATACTTCCATTGTCTTGTTTTTCGGCTTTTCGGTCTTTATGCTATCTAGTTTTGGCGGAACCATTGCCCTAGGCGGATTAATTTCATTAACTTTATTGTTCGGAATGCTGTCCAATTTAATGTTGCTACCAGCTTTGGTTTTAACTTTGAATAAAACATTGGCCAACGAGCAAGAATTCATCGAACCAATGATCGATATCATTGAACCAACTGATGAAGAAATTGATGCCTTGAAGAAAGGGTAATTTATTTTTAGGAGTAAATCCCTCTATCTGTTACAAACGAAATGCACTGAACACCAGTAAAAATAGAAGCCAGTAAAGTTCGCTGAACTCAGCTGAAATTAGATACATTGTGAAGTATTAGGAACTAAAAATCACAATAATAAATTATATTTGCACTGCAATTGAAAAATCTACTTTCTAACATATAATATTTACAATAAAAATGAAACATACAAGAGTTAAAGACTTGCTAAACAGCACTAATACACTTCACGAAGTAAATGCAAAAGGTTGGGTAAGAACTTTTAGAAACAATCAATTCATTGCGTTGAACGATGGTTCGACCATCAATAATATTCAATGCGTAGTTGATTTTGAAAATACTCCTGAAAATACTTTGAAAAGAATCACCACTGGAGCCGCAGTTTCCGTAACTGGTGATTTAGTAGAAAGCAAAGGCGCTGGTCAAAAATATGAGATTCAGGTTCGAAAACTAGAAATTCTAGGCGATTCAGATCCTGAAAAATTTCCAATGCAACCCAAAAAACATTCCTTAGAATTCTTACGTGAAAATGCACATTTAAGAGTTAGAACCAATGCATTTGGTGCCATTATGCGCGTACGTTCGGTTTTGGCTTTTGCCGTTCACAACTATTTTCAAAAAAAAGGATTTGTGTATGTGAATACACCAATCATCACTGGAGCAGATGCTGAAGGTGCTGGTGAAATGTTTCAAGTAACTGCTTTACCATTGGATAATTTACCAAAAAACGAAGAAGGAAAAATCGATTA
Source organism: Flavobacterium sp. (assembly GCF_044348915.1). Taxonomy (GTDB): domain Bacteria; phylum Bacteroidota; class Bacteroidia; order Flavobacteriales; family Flavobacteriaceae; genus Flavobacterium. The sequence goes on from NZ_JBIKRX010000004.1 coordinate 7,336, forward strand.
TAAAAAAGATTTCTTCGGACAACATACGAACTTAACCGTTTCTGGACAATTGGAAGGCGAAACTTTCGCGATGGCGCTGGGTCAGATTTATACATTTGGCCCTACTTTTAGAGCCGAAAATTCAAATACCTCTCGACATTTAGCGGAATTTTGGATGATTGAACCCGAAGTAGCTTTCAATAATTTGGATGACAATATGGACTTGGCCGAAGATTTTATTCAATATGTGATAAAATACGCTATCGACAACTGTGCCGATGATTTGAAATTCTTGGAAGGAAGATTATTAGAAGAAGAAAAATCGAAACCGCAGGCGGAACGCAGCGAAATGGCTTTGTTAGAAAAATTGAACTTTGTTCTGGAAAACAATTTCAAACGTGTTTCTTACACCGAGGCTATTGACATCTTGAGAGATTGTACTCCGAACAAAAAGAAAAAATTTCAATACCTTATCAACGAATGGGGAGCTGATTTACAATCGGAACACGAGCGTTATTTAGTAGAGAAACACTTTAAATCACCAGTAATTTTATTTGATTATCCTGCCAATATCAAAGCGTTTTATATGCGCTTGAACGAAGACGGAAAAACCGTTCGTGCAATGGATATCCTTTTTCCGGGAATCGGAGAAATTGTCGGTGGTTCACAAAGAGAAGAACGTTTTGACGTTTTGGTCGAAAAAATGAAAGCTTTAGGCATCGACGAAGAAGAATTGTGGTGGTATTTAGACACCCGAAAATTCGGAAGCGCAGTACACTCAGGCTTTGGACTTGGATTCGAAAGATTGGTGCTTTTTGTAACTGGAATGTCAAACATTCGCGACGTCATTGCTTTCCCGAGAACACCGATGAATGCAGAATTTTAAAAAAAGTTTAATGTTGTTTAAAAAAGTTTAATGTTGTTTAAATCAGAACAACTTTAAACTTTTAAACTCTTAAACCTTTAAACAAATAAAAAATGCTTAAACAATTTCTAAATCTTAAACTCTCCCAGAAGTTATCTCCTCAACAAATCCAGTTGATGAAGTTAATTCAATTGCCTACGCAAGCATTCGAACAACGTTTGTTGGAGGAAATGAACGAGAATCCTGCCTTAGAATCAGGAAGTGACGACGAAGAAATTTATGAAAAAGACGAATTCGACAATGATGATTTAAACGACGAATTCGACGACTATGATGATAACGACGGCGAAGACACGAGCGACATCAATATTGACGAATATCTGAGCAGCGACGAAACCCCAGATTACAAAACCCAAACCAACAACTATAGTGATGACGACGAGGAACGTGAGTCTCCACTAGTTGCGCCAATAAGTTTTCACCAAGATTTGATCAATCAGTTGAATACTTTTATATTGGATGACGACGAGCGAGAAATAGCGGAATTCTTGGTCGGAAGCATTGATGATATGGGGTATATTCGCAGAAGCATTGCCGATCTGGTTGATGATATGGCATTTACTCAAGGACTGTACACCGATGAAAAAACCGTCGAAAGGATGCTTCACATTATTCACGAATTGGAGCCTTCGGGGGTTGGCGCTCGTGATTTACAGGAATGCTTGCTATTGCAACTGAAACACAAAACACCTACTGAATATGTGGCTTTGGCAATCGATATTATCGAAAACCAGTTTGATGCCTTTACCAAAAAACATTACGATAAACTCCTGCAAAAATACTCCGTTTCGAACGAGCAACTCAAAACTGCCATTCACGAAATAGAAAAACTGAACCCAAAACCAGGAGGCTCATTCACAGGCAACAACAAAATTACCGAACATATTGTTCCCGATTTTGCCATTCGTATTGTAGATGACGAATTGGTTTTGACCTTAAACGGAAGAAATGCCCCTTCCCTCCACGTTTCCAAAGATTATCAGGAAATGATGCAAACCTATAAAAGTTCGCGCGACAAATCGAATGCACAGAAGGATGCGGTGCAGTTTATCAAACAAAAATTGGATTCGGCCAAGTGGTTTATCGATGCCATCAAACAACGTCAGGAAACGCTTTATGTAACGATGAACGCGATTATGCATTACCAACAAGACTATTTTCTTGATGGTGATGAAACCAAGCTCAAACCGATGATTCTAAAAGATATTGCCGATATGGTTGGCTTGGATATTTCGACCATTTCTCGTGTTGCCAATAGCAAATATGTAGAAACTCCATACGGAACTAAGCTGATAAAAGAATTTTTCTCCGAAGCGATGAAAAACGATCAAGGCGAAGATGTTTCGACCCTCGAAATCAAGAAAATTCTACAAAATACCATCGAAGAAGAAGACAAACACAAACCTCTTCCCGACGATCAATTGGCCGAAATTCTAAAAGAAAAAGGCTATCCAATCGCCCGAAGAACCATTGCTAAATACAGGGAACAACTGGATATTCCTGTGGCGCGAATGAGAAAAAAAATGTAAAGCCCCCCAACCCCCGAAGGGGGAGAAAGCTGCAGATTTTAGAACTTATTTTCCGAGGTATAATTTTCATTTAAAAAAGGCGATATAAAATGACATTTAAACGACAATACTCCCCATCCTTTGGAGGGGTGTCCGCAGGACGGGGTGGTTTTTTATTGTGTTTTTAATACAAAAGAACGAGAAATCCCATTTGTTGCTCACGTAATATGATTTGTTTCAGCTGTTCACTTCGTTCGAGTCTCCTGCGTGAAATGATAAAAAAAATACATATAGTACCATTGAAAAAACTACTTCCTTTTTTTTCCTATCTATTTCACCCAATATTTATTCCGGTGTATGCGGCTCTGCTTTACTTTTTTTGCAATGATTCCTATTACACAAATCCAGAAAAATACTTTGCGCTTTTTCAAATTGTAGTACTGACCATCGTTCTGCCAATTCTAATTTTCTTCGCACTGCGAACCACGGGAAAAGTCAATTCAATTATGATTGCAGATATTTCACAGCGCAAAATTCCTCTAGTCATTCAGTGTTTTTTAACTATTTTGTTGGTTCGAAAATGTATCACTTTAGATCATTTCCCCGAATTTCACTTTTTCTTTTTGGGAGGCTTGTTAAGTACGGTCGTCTCCTTGATTTTGTTGTTTTTCAAGACAAAAGCAAGTTTACATATGATCGCAGTTAGTGCCTTGACGGTTTTTATAATTGGACTAAGCATTCACAATCAAAACAGAAACATCTATTGGATAGGTTTTTTTGTACTAATGAACGGATTTGTAGCTTCGTCAAGACTGGAAATGAAAGCCCACACTCCTAAAGAATTGGTTATTGGATTTTTTTCTGGAATAATTCCGCAAATGATTTTGATGCCTATATGGTTATAAAATATAAAACATAATTCCGACATTCAATACGTTCATGTCTATAGTTTCAGTTGAGGTTTTGGCGTTTTGAAACAATGGATTCAAACCATAATAAGCAAATATATTTATCGAATTATATCCAGCTGAAATATAGGCGCCATACTGAAATTTATTAAAATCTTTATTGTTATTTAACTCAATTGTACCAGTCGAATCCTCAAAAATCGATCTGTCATACACCAAATAACCGACTTTAAATCCAGCATAAACTCGCCAAAATTTATGGCTTTCAAAGGTTGATGTTCTCCATCTCAACTCAATAGGCATTTCTACTAAAAACTGTGAAAATCGGTTTCGATTAAAGTCAACATCCTCATCGATTATCGAATAAGCATAAGTCCCGTTCGATTCTGTGATTTTCAAATTTTGATGATAGTTATTATAGGCAATTCCAATTCCTGGTGCGATGGCGATAGTTCTATTTTTATTTAGCGGAAAATCTCTAAGAAATCCCGTTGAAAAACCAGCCGAAAATTTATCCTGGGTAAGCCCCACCGGCTTGTTTTGAAGTGTATTAAGGGTAAAACTAAAATAAAACTGATCTTCTCTATACAGCGAATCAACTTTTATTTTCGGAGCATCTTCGTCAGTTGTTTTCTCTTGCGAAAAAACAGGAAGAATCCCTATCAAAAGAAAAAAGCCAAATACTAATCTCATAGTTCAATTTTGTGGGATAAAATTACAAAAAAAAGACTTCCTTTTTAAGATAATAAAAATTAAGCCGATGAGTCTCCAAAAACTCTCCAAAAAGAACACGCTAAAAGGAATCGCATTTTGACTAACCATAGCATTTGGAAAAATCGTTTTAAGTAAAAAAATAATATAAAATAGACAAAATAGTATATAGAATTTTTTAACCCATTAGTTAATTTTGAAAATGTTAATTATATCTCATTAAATTTAATAAATTAACAAAAAAATCAGTTTGAAACTGCGATTTTTTTACAATTAAACTATTTAAACAACTCATCAAAAAAGTTGTTATTAAAAACTATAAAATGAAATACGGACATTTTGATGATGATTCAAGAGAATATGTAATCACAAACCCAAAAACACCTTACCCTTGGATAAATTACTTGGGAAATGAAGATTTTTTCTCCCTAACTTCCAATACTGGAGGTGGATATACTTTTTATAAGGATGCAAAATTCAGAAGATTAACCCGTTATAGATATAATAATGTTCCCGTAGATGATGGAGGAAAATATTTTTACATAAAAGAGGGCGATACGGTTTGGTCTCCTGGATGGAAACCCGTAAAAACGGACTTAGATAGTTATGAATGCCGTCACGGAATGAGCTATACCAAATTCAAAAGCTCTAAAAATGGAGTTCAAGCTGAAGTATTACAGTTTATTCCACTAGGTTTTTGGGGCGAAATCCAAAAAGTTAGCCTTACCGATAATGCTACAGAAACTAAAAAGCTGAAATTGTTTTCATTCATTGAATGGGCTCTTTGGAATGCGGAAGACGATATGACTAATTTTCAACGAAATTTCAGTACCGGCGAAGTAGAAATTGAAGATTCCGTAATTTATCACAAAACAGAATTCAAAGAACGCCGAAACCATTACTCTTTTTTTTCAGTAAACGAAGACATAAAAGGTTTTGACACAGATAGGGAATCATTTTTAGGCTTATATAATGGGTTTGATGCTCCAGAAGTGGTCACTGATGGTAAACCTAAAAACACCGTAGCTCACGGCTGGTCTCCTATTGCTTCGCATTATATTGAACTAGAATTAAAACCCGGTGAAAGCAAAGACTATATCTTTATGTTGGGTTATGTTGAAGTTGCCGCAGATGATAAATGGGAAAGCAAATCAATCATCAATAAAAAACCTGCAAAGGCAATGATTGAAAAACTCAATACTGTCCAAAAAGTGGAAGCAGCATTTAATGAATTAAGAACCTATTGGGACAACTTATTGGGCAAAATCAATATCCAATCGGGAGATGATAAACTAGACCGGATGGTCAATATTTGGAACCAATACCAATGTATGGTGACCTTTAATATGTCGCGTTCTGCCTCATTTTTCGAATCAGGAATTGGCCGCGGAATGGGCTTTAGAGATTCTAATCAAGATTTAATTGGTTTTGTGCATCAAATACCAGAAAGAGCGAGAGAGAGAATCATTGATATTGCTTCGACTCAATTCGAAGACGGTTCATGTTACCATCAATACCAACCCTTAACCAAAATAGGAAATGCCGCCATAGGGGGCGATTTCAATGACGATCCCCTGTGGTTGATTCTTTCAACAACCGAATACATCAAAGAAACAGGAGATTTTACTTTGCTTGATGAAATGGTTCCTTTTGATAATGATGTATCAAAAGCAAAAAGCCATTTTGAACATTTAAAAGTATCTTTTTATCACGTAGTAAATAATTTAGGGCCACATCAATTACCATTAATAGGAAGAGCCGATTGGAATGACTGTTTGAACTTGAATTGTTTTTCTAATGACCCAAACGAATCTTTTCAAACCACAGGAAACAAAAAAGGCGAAACTGCTGAGTCGCTTATGATTGCAGGCTTATTTGTAGTTTATGGAAAAGAATTTGTGAAACTATGCCGTCAAATAGGAAAAGAAAATGAAGCCTCTGTAGCCGAAAATCATGTAAATAATATGATTGAAGCTGTGAAAAATCACGGTTGGGATGGCGATTGGTATTTGAGAGCTTATGATTATTATGGCAAAAAAATTGGTTCAAACGAAAATGAAGAAGGAAAGATTTTTATAGAATCACAAGGTTGGTGTTCTATGGCTGAAATTGGCAAAGAAGAAGGTTTGGTCGAAAAATCATTAAATTCAGTAAAAGAACATTTGGATTGTGAATACGGAATTGTTTTGAATAGTCCCGCCTTTACAAAATACTACATCGAATATGGGGAGATATCAACCTATCCGGCGGGTTATAAAGAAAACGGCGGCATCTTTTGTCATAACAATCCTTGGATAATGATTGGAGAAACAATGATAGGCCGCGGCGATGCAGCTTATGATTATTATACAAAAATTGCTCCTAGCTTTTTAGAAGAAATTTCTGAATTGCACAAAGTAGAACCTTATGTATATTGTCAGATGATTGCTGGGAAAGAAGCCTTTAAACCGGGCGAGGCAAAAAATTCATGGCTTTCAGGAACTGCTTCTTGGAACTTTTATGCCATAACCCAATACATTTTAGGCGTAAAACCAGATTACAACGGACTTACAATAAATCCTTGTATTCCAGAGAAATGGGACGGTTTTAAAATGACGAGGAAATTCAGAGGCGCAACATACAATATTGAAGTAGTAAACCCTAAACACATTAGTAAAGGAGTTGAAAAAATAATAGTAAACGGTACAACCATACATTCGAATATTGTTCCAATATTAGAGGAAAACAAAACCCATGAAATTGTAGTAATTATGGGTTAGCAATTAGTTTTTGTTTTGATTAGTAACGAAAAACTCTCACTGGCTTTTCTTTGGGAGTTTTTTTATAATTATCTTTATTGAACCGATTTAAATTCAAAGGAATATGAATTATAGTTTTCCAAAAGTAATTATAGCAATAGCCTATTTTTCTTGTACTTATACCTTTGTTATAGGTCAGAATACGAATACAAACAAAGTGTCCATTCACAATACCAAATACAAACCAAAGTCAACGGACAGAATTATTTCAAGACAAGAATACAAAGATAAACTCTACGGCTTTTGGCTTGGACAATGTATTGCCAACTGGACTGGCTTAGTAACCGAAATGGATAAAATTGGCGACATTGGCGACATAAAAACAGGTGCCTTTTATACTCGAACCGATTGGGGAAAACCAGACCAACCTAGCATTTGGGGACAAGGAGTTCCCAGCAATTTATCAAAAAATATAGATTTTGTATTTGAAAATCCTAATGGCATTTGGGGTTCCGATGACGATACCGACATTGAATACATTTATCAAGAACTGCTTTTTGAAAAAAATAAATCAATCCTTACAGGAGAAGATATTCGGGAAGGATGGCTAAAACACATCAAAAAAGAGGAAGAAAATTATTTATGGGTTTCCAATCAAAAAGCTTTCGAATTGATGAATGAGGGAATGATACCCCCTGCAACTGGTGACCCAAAAAATAATCTGGAATTTGAAATGATTGATTCGCAGTTGACCACCGAAATATTTGGTCTTTTTGCTCCAACTAGGCCCGATATTGCCCTGAAAATGGCTAAGCTGCCCATTCAGACGACTGCTCGAGAAGAATCTGAACTTATTTCAGACTTTTATGTAACCATGTATGCTTTGGCTTCGGCTATTGATGTAAAAAAGTCAGATAAAGAGAATATTATTTGGATGGCAGACCAATCAAGAAAAGGGCTTCCGAATGATTCCTATCCTGCAAAAATGTATGATTTTGTAAAAAGTAGGTATTTGGCAAACATTCCCTGGGAACAAACCAGAGACGAGGCCTATCAAAGATACCAGGTAGAACAAGCAGATGGTTATAATATGACCTCAAAAAAAAAGATATTGTAATGGCTGTTTCGCATCAGGCATTAATTTTGCATCAAGCTTGATTAGTCTTTTCTACGGCGAAGGCAACTTGGTCGAAACTATAAAAATCGGAACCCTTTCTGGTTGGGATTCAGACAATCCAACAGCAACTTGGGGAGGAATGTTAGGATTTATCATTGGTAAAGAAGGTGTCGAAAAAGCCTTTAACCGCAAGTTTTCAAATAAATTTAATATACACAGAACTCGAATCGGATTTCCTAATAATGGCATTGATACTTTTGAAGCAATGGCTCAAAAAGGGTTGCATATAATTGATCGAGTGGTTCAGGATGAAATGGGTGGTGGACTAGATTTGAAAAAAGAAGTTTGGTACAGTTAAAGCAACAAATTGGTCGTATGCCTTGTATTTACTACATCCCTTGTCGGATTTATGTTTTTTTGCACAAGATTCAATCATCCATCGAGGAACAAGGTCAATAATTTGTCGGATAACCGGTTTTTTAATATTTTTGTTTCGCCTGAAGAGTCCCATAAAATTATTTTATTTTTCGCAAAACAAAAATAAGGGAATCTCAGGCACTTTTTATTTTAGACTTTCGGATGGTAGTGATGTTAATGAAATGTTGTTTAGAGAAAAATTAAAGAATTATTGCCATTAAAAACCTAAGAAAAGAGTAGTAAAATTTAAATTAACAATAAGTGTGTTTTTTTTTTACTTTTGAATTAATTAAATACTCTCACAACTAAAGTTTAAATTAGTTTGAGGATGTATCAATTTACTAAATATTTAATAATGAATAAATTTAAGCTGTTTTTTTTTCTAATCATTTTTAATAACACAATAATAGCACAAAGCGCTGCTATTATTGACCAACTTAATTTCAATTTACCTCAATTAGAGTCCGTAAAAAAAAATCATAATTCAGGTAATGATAAAAATGCTTTACGGTTACTTTTAGGATTATATAGGCAGAAAGAAAATTTATATTTAAAAGTTTCTAAATCGGATTTAGAGTATATTAAAAGTAATTATCCTGACGAAGTTGATAAAACTTTAAAAAATGCAAATAAAGTTTTAAATCATAATTTTTTATTCCGTGATGAATGGGATTTGGAAAAATCCACGATTCCATATCAGTTTACAGGAGCAATAGATTGGAAAACAATCCCTGACGGTGATATAGAGTGGTGTTATATGTTAAATAGGCACAAATTTTGGGTCGATTTAGGAAAAGCTTATTTGCTAACTGCTGATGAAAAATATGCCAAAGAATTTGTAAATCAGGCAACTCATTGGATTGATAATAACCCGTTAGAAGATGCTCTAAAAAAGTATTCATGGAGACGTATAGAAGCTGGTATTCGCTGTGAAAATTGGATAAAATCTTTTGAATATTTCAAAAATTCAAAATACATTACTCCCGAGTTTCTTTCTAAATTTTTAAACTCCCTTTATCAGCATGCGCAGTATATTAATAATTCTTTTAGTAATTTTTCTAAAACCAGTAATTGGGGTGTTATAGAATTTCAAGGGTTATTTAATGTTTCTCAATTTTTAACAGAATTTAAAGAGAATAAAAAATGGGAGACAGACGCTTTAAATAATTTAAGCACCTGCATTCAGCTTCAAATTCTAGAAGATGGAACTCATTGGGAACAATCCCCGATGTATCATAACGAGGTATTTCATTGTTTTATGAATGTGAATTTATTAGCGCAACGTAACCATATTGTACTTCCAGAAATTGTTGTCCAAAAAACTAAACAGATGGCCCTTGCTAATGTTCAATGGCAAAAACCCAATTATCATGAACCCCTTTTAGGAGATAGTGATGACAATGACTTAAGAAGTTTTCTCACATTATCCTCCTTTTTATTCAATGATTCGATCTTAAAATCAAGAGCTTTTAAAACTGTGGATTATGAAAATTTTTTCATAATGGGAAAGGAAAATAGTATCATTTATGAGAATTTGGCAGGTCAACAACCTGATTTTTTATCGACATATCAACAAAGTTCGGGCGATTTTTATATGCGAAGTTCCTGGAAAGAAAATTCAACTTATACTGGCTTCCACCTTAAAAAGCTTGGATGCGGTCATGGTCATGATAATTTATTGCATTTCACCCTGTTTGCAAACGGTAAAGATTATTTAGTTGATGGAGGCCGATATACATATGTTGAGAACCGATGGCGCGAATTTTTTAAAAATAATAAAAGTCACAATACATTGGGCGTTGACGATCTAACTAACAGCATCTATAGCGATTCCTGGTCGAATTCATTTGAAGCACGTTCTCAGGGTATATTTACAAAAATAGAATCGTCATTTGATTATGCCGAAGCTGAAAATACTGCTTACAAAAGATTGATAGACCCTGTTTCAATAAAACGAAGATTATTATTCATTAAACCAAATATTTGGGTTTTATTCGATAGCTTTAGCGCTAATGGTGAGCATAAGTTTTCACAATATTTTAATTTCCCCAATGATAGTATTCAGATAAAAAGCGGGACTTTAACAACTACTTATGCAAAGAATAATTTAATAATCCAACCTGTCAAAAAAGCAGAAATTAAGTTAACAGATTCATGGTGGTCGCCAGAGTATAATTCAAAAATAGAAAGCAAAAGAGCAGAGGTATTTAGTGCAGCAAAAGGATTTACTTCGTTTATTACGTTATTGTACTTTCCAGACGAAACCAATCTTAAATATGAAAAAACACCAGTTTATAATCGTAGTAATAAGTTACTCTCCGATGAAGTTGCAGAAGCTTTAAATATAGTTGTAGATGATAAAATGTATACCATTTTTGTTCTACACAATTCACCCGTACCAGCAGATCATTTTTTTATTGTTAATGACCAAATTATTAGTGGTGAAATAGTTTTAATTGAAAAAAATAAAGATCAAAATACAATAAAAATTATTAAAGATTAAAAGAAGTTATTTTTCAAAGTGAAAAATAAATTACATTTCTCTTATAAATTATGATAAAAATAATAAGCATACTATTCTATTTATTAACACTGTTAAGTTGGCAAAAAATAAGTGCTCAAAAGGATGCTTTGTTTTTTAAACATTTGACCACTTCTAATGGTCTGTCATCCAATAGAATAATTACCATTTTGGAAGACAAAGACGGTTTTATTTGGTTTGGTACTGGAGACGGCATAAATCTTTTCAATGGTAGCTCAATTAAGAAATTCAATGTAGAGGCTAGATGTATGTCACTTGATCCCAAAACAAAAAATATTTTGGTTGGCACTGAAAAAGGATTGGAATTATTTGATAAAAACTTCCAGAGTTTTAAACGACTAAATCTACAAAATATTTTAGGCGAAAAATTAAACACTGGAGATGTCAGGGCCTTGTATTTTAGTGCAGATAAAAAACTGTATGTGGGAGGGGATTCGTTTGCTGTTTTAAACGAATCCATGACTGATTTTAAAAAGTATGATCTTCCTAAGGATAGCAATGGAAGATATAGTAAAATAATTTCCATAAACGTAATTGAAAAGGGCAAAGTACTATTAGGCACGCAGCAAGGAGTTTGGCAATTAAATTTAACGACAGGAAAGTATACTGCTGTTTATAAAAATGAAGATTTAGGGCTTATAACAAAATTATTTATAGATAAAAATTCGAACCTTTGGATATGTACCTATTCAAAAGGTATTTGTTTTGTTAAAAATAGTAACCTCAAAGACGCCCCCATTTTTTTTAAACAAGAAAATGGATATTTAATAAACAATCGAGTGATTGATATGGTTGAAGATGGTGACCAGGTTTTTTTAATTGCAAACATTGAAGGAGGTTTAGTACGCTTCGATAAAAAAAACAATAAAATAGATCACTCAAAACCAGATATTCATAATTCAAATAGCTTAAGTGGAAAAGCACTTACAACAATATTAAAAGACAGTCAGAATAATATTTGGATAGGAACTTATAATAGCGGGGTTAATTTTATAGACAGACACCGAAAGAAATTTGAACACTACCAAATTAATTTCAAAAACGATGGCCTTTTTAACAACAATATAAGGGCTATGTTTCAAGATTCAAGAGGGAACATTTGGATAGGAACAAAAGAAGATGGAGGATTAAGTAAGTTTAACCGTAATTCGGGCACTTTTAATCATTATAAACCAAACGAAAGCAGTGCTGGAAGCTTAAGTGATGATTACGTTTTTTGCATAGAAGAAATAGACCCTACGCATCTAATGATAGGTACACTAAAAAAAGGGATTGATATATTTGATGTCGAGTCTGGTCGGTTTTCTAATATTTTATACAATAAAAGTAATTTACTTTATAATATGGTTTATACCATCCATAAAGATCTTAAAAAAAGAATATGGGTTGATTATGGAGGGTTGTTTTACGAATTTTTACCTCAAAATAATACTTTTAAAAACATAAAAGGATTAGCTAATGTTAAGTGTGTTATTGATGAAAATGAAGATCATCTTTGGATTGGAACCTATGAAAAAGGCTTGTATCTTTTTAATACGAACACCAAGCAATTTAAAAAGTTTGATGTTGGTAGTAATGAAATTAATACGCTCAAAAAAGATAGTCAAGGGAATTTATGGGTCGGTACAAATAATGGCCTAATTTGTAAAAAAGCAAATTCAAAAAACTATATAACCTATACCATCAAACAAGGACTTGCAAACAATCAGGTTTTGGCTATTTTGATTGATGACAACGATAATATATGGGCAAGCACAACGAATGGACTTTCTAAATTGAATTCTAAAAATAAAAAAATCAAGAATTATTATGTTAATGATGGTTTGCAAGGAAATGAGTTTGAGCGCTATGTAGCTTTTAAAACAAAAGAAGGTGAATTGATGTTTGGTGGCCGAAATGGCTTTAATATTTTTCACCCTGACAAGATTTTTGATAATACAAGTATTCCTAAGGTAGTTATCACAGATTTCAATCTATTTAATAAACCCGTTTCTATTGGATCAAAAGATTCACCGCTCACAAAGGATATCTCCCAAACTGAAGAATTAACATTGAGTAATGATCAATCCGTAATAACCTTTGGTTTTGTAGCATTAAACCATTCTTCGCCTGAAAAAAATCAATATGCTTATTTATTAGAAGGTTTTGATAAAGATTGGAATTATATTGGTAATCGACGAGATGCCACTTACACCAGTTTGCCAGCAGGAGATTATGTTTTCAGGGTAAAAGCTTCAAATTCAGACGGCTATTGGAATAACAAAGGCGCTTCAATAAAAATTACCGTGCTCCCACCCTGGTGGAAAACATTTTATGCCTATTTTGCTTATGTAGTGGTTATTATGCTCCTTTTTAAAGCATTTTATCATTTTTTATCTGAACACGTTAATTTAAAGAACAATTTGATTCTTGAGCAAATTGAAAAAGAAAATAATAAACAATTGTATTTAGCTAAACTTCAATTTTTCACAAATATTTCACACGAATTTCGAACCCCATTAACCTTAATTCTGGGTCCACTTGATAAACTTATACAGAGTAATATTAATAATCCTAAACTGCAAAAGCAATTTAAGTTAATGGAAGCAAATACAAAAAGGCTTTTGCGTCTTATTAATCAGTTAATGGATTTTAGAAAAGTGGGAAGTGGGAAGCTGACTATAAACGTAGCGAAGTATGACCTAGTTGCAACTACTAAAAAAATAACAGATTGCTATATAGGCAAGGCTGAAAATTGCTCAATTAATTTTACTGTTAACAGTTCAATTGACAGTATTTATGTTTATTTTGATTTAGAAAAATACGATATAATTTTAAATAATTTATTGTCTAATGCTTTTAAGTTCACGCAAAACTATGGCAATATTGCTGTTGATATTAATTTAAAAAACACAGAAGATGGAAACGAATTTGTTGAAATCAGTGTTGAAGACAATGGGAAAGGAATTTCAGAGGAGAACGTTAAAAGAGTTTTTGAGGAATTTTATCAGGTAGATCAGGATCAAATTGGTACAGGAATAGGTTTGTCACTTACAGAAAAATTGGTAGAATTACATAAAGGGAGTATCAGAGTTGAAAGCAGTATTGGCAAAGGAAGCTGTTTTACTGTGAGTTTGAGGTTAGGCAGAGAACACTTTACCGCAACTGACCACCTTTTGTCTCAAGATAATGCGTATCCTGTAGAGGAAGAATTTAATTATTTAGATGAATATAATTTAGATGTATTAGATGGCGAAAATTCAATTCAAGACCGTTATATTTTTAAAAATCATAAAAAACCAATTAAAATATTATTAGTTGAAGATAATGATGATCTTCGTGATTATTTAAAAGAAAATTTAGAGAATTATTATAGTGTTTATGAAGCTAAAGATGGTATTGAAGGGATAAAGGAATGTCTAAAAGTTAATCCTGATCTTGTAATAAGTGATGTAATGATGCCAAATAAAAATGGGGTTGAAATGTGTCGTGATTTAAAAACAGATATACGAATAAGCCATATACCTATTATTTTATTGACAGCTAGAACTTCTTCCGAATATAAAATTGAAGGATTGAAAACAGGAGCAGACGCCTATATGGAGAAGCCATTCGACATGAGACTTCTTGAAATTCAAATTGTAAATTTATTAGAATCTCGTAAAAAACTAAGAGAACGATTTGGAAATGAAATAAACATTGCCCCTAGTGAAATTTCTAGTTCTTCGGCCGACGATCGTTTTCTGAATAAAGCCATACAAATTGTTGAAGACCATTTAGCTGAAAGTGAATTTAGCGTAGATGATTTTGTAACCGAAATGAGAATGAGCCGAAGTAGCTTGCATATAAAACTGAAAGCTTTAACTAATAAATCTACTACTGAATTTATTCGCTCAATCCGTTTAAAAACTGCCGCCGCTTTAATAAAGCAAAGCGATCTGTCAATCTCAGAAATTGCTTATAAAACAGGTTTTGCCACCCCTCCCTATTTTTCGAAATGTTTTAAAAAATCCTTTGGAATATTACCAACTGACTACCGAAACGAATAACTATTTAATGATTTAAATTTTTACTCCTCAAATTTTATTAATTAATTATATCCTACAAAATGAAAATTAGCTTTTTTAAATTTCCACTAATTGCAAGTTTGCTATTGGGAATGACTGACGTATCAGCTCAAATGATTAAAACACCCACCCCTGCCCGTCCTGCTGGACAAAAAGACGTATTACGTCTTGCGACCGCACCAATTCCTGTAGTTCGTGTGGCCTTTATTGGTGTAGGAATGCGTGGTCCTGATCATGTTGAGAGTCTTATAAATATTCCTGGAGTTGAGATTGTAGCCCTTTGTGATATGTTAGAAAAAAACACAAAACAGGCTAATGAAATGTTAGTAAAAGCGGGACTTCCTAAGGCACAAGAATTTTTTGGTGATGAAAATACTTGGCGTAAAGTAACTAAACTCTCTAATGTAGATCTTGTTTATATTGCCACAGATTGGAAACACCATGCCAACATAGGCATACAAGCTATGAAAGACGGCAAACACGTAGCGATTGAAGTACCAGCAGCAATGACTATGAATGAAATTTGGGATTTAATCAATACTTCCGAAAAAACCAGAAAACATTGTGTGCAATTAGAAAATTGCATTTATGACTTCTTTGAATTGACTACATTGAATATGGCTCAACAAGGATTGTTTGGAGAAATTCTTCATGCTGAAGGTTCTTATATCCATAATCTGGAACCCTATTGGGCAGATTATTGGAACAATTGGCGCTTGGATTACAATGCAACTCATCGTGGAGATCTTTATGCAACCCATGGGATGGGTCCTGCGTGTTTGGCATTAAATATTCATCGTGGGGATAAAATGAATTATTTAGTTTCGATGGACACAAAAGCAGTTAGTATTCCAGCTTACATCAAAGAAAAAACAGGCAAAGAACTAAAGAATTTTAAAAACGGTGACCACACAATGACCATGATTAAAACAGAGAAAGGAAAGACAATTCAAATTCAACACAATGTGGCCAGTCCTCGCCCCTATACCCGAATGTATCAATTGACAGGAACCAAAGGATTCGCAAACAAATACCCAAAGGAAGGGTATGCATTGAATTCAAAATCCATAGGTGACGATATCCTTGTAGAACATAAAAAATTAACAGCTCATAGTTATGTTTCAGAAGAATTAAAAAAGGCCTTAATGGAAAAATATAAAAACCCGATAGTAAAAGATATTGAAGAAAAAGCAAAGAAAGTTGGTGGCCACGGCGGTATGGACTATATTTTGAATTACCGCTTGATTTACTGTCTTCAAAAAGGACTGCCGTTGGACATGGATGTTTATGATCTAGCCGAATGGTCTTGCTTAGCACCGTTAACAGAGCTTTCTCTTGACAAAGGCTCTTTTCCAGTAGAGATTCCTGATTTTACACGTGGAGGATGGAACAAATTGAAAACAGTCGAATTTTCGAAATAACAGAATAAATTTGATTAAAATATTATATGCAAAGGCTGTCTTCGGACGGTCTTTTTTTTATACAACTGGCTCCATTACAGTCCAATTGAACTAATTTGAAAAATAGCTGCTCAGAAGGAGATTAATTAATCGTACTACAATGTGGATATACAAATAAAAAAAGCACATACAACTAAGCTTCATTTTTGCAATTAACCTAATTATTTAAATTCTTCAATACTTCCGAAATTCAAATCAAATTGTAACTTTTTAGAGTCTAATAAAAACCTAATATATTCAAAGATATTTCTTATAATAAAACATATGTGTGTTTTCAAAAACATATGTATATTTTTAAAAACATATGTTCTTCAAGATAAAACAAATCACCTATACTTCTTCAACGAATTCAAGTTTCTTTACAAGAATAAAATACCAGGTTATATAAAATGAATAATAAAGATAAAAATGCTACAGTTGTTCTGTTTAAATTGTCAATTGTCGGACTGCTATTTATTACTGCAATCTTGTTTTTTATTCATTCATTATAAAAGTATTAGTTTAAAAAGTAATTTATAAAAAATGATAGTTTATGAAGTTTAGTCTAGTAAAGAAAGCTGATACGTGTTTATTGTTAACTAAACAAAACATTATATTTTGTGTTGTTTTTTTATTAACAAACATTATGTCTCAAGCACAAGTTTATAATTATAAACTTTTGATGGATCGAGTATATATTAGCCAAAATATAAATGTTGCCAGTAACACCACTATGGACAACTGGATTAGCACACAGAATCTCGATGGTAGTTGGCCAGATTTAAAATATGGAACGCTATCCGTTACACAATCTGTAACGGATAATCACGTAACACGTTTGTGGAATTTAGCAGCTGCTTGTTCTAAAACTGGTAATGTAAAATATAACAATGCAACTTACAAAGATGCCATAAAAAGAGGATTGCAATTTTGGTATACTTCCAAGACCGTAGATCCCAATTGGTGGTTTAATAAAATTTTATTTCCACAAAAATTAGGTGAACTCCTTATTTTTATGCGTGTGTTTGATGGATATATTCCAAAAACAACTTCACCAGGTATAGATGAACCCGAAATTATTTCATTATTCTCCCCTACGGCGATAAATGATATTACGTTGTATGGGACAGGTGCCAATGCAATTGACATAGGGCTACATTATGTTTACAGAGGACTGCTTACTGAAAATGGAGTATTACTTGAAGGCACTAAAAATAAATTAGAATCTGTTTTAGTTGAAAATATAATGGGCGATTTGATTTATCAAGATCATGGGCCTCAAATTATGACAGCAAGTTACGGCTGGGTATTTTGCGATGGTTTAATACGTTTGGCCTATTTCTTAGCAGATTCACCAGCAGCATTTGACACCACAAGCGTAAATTTTGGAACCGTATTGCGTTTTATTAGAGAAACACAGATTCCGTCTACTAGGGGTAACTCATGGGATTTTAGTGTTATGGGTAGAGGTGTAAGCCGTTTGAATGGGATGACTGCAAGTATGAATTACCTTCAATATTTAGCAGACAATGTAGATCCTGCCAATAAAACGGAATATATGGATGCACTTTCACGATTAAAAGGAAATAATCCTCCAAATTTTAAAGTACGTGAATTCAATAAACATTATTGGGCTTCAGACTATACACAACATGCCCGAAAAGGGTATTTATTTACAGTTCGAAATACTTCAACGCGCACAGTAGAAGCAGAAAAAGGAAACGGGGAGAATTTAAAAGCTAATTACTTTTCTTATGGTGCTAATTTCATTTCTGTAGATGGAGAAGAGTACAAAAACATTATGCCTGTTTGGGACTGGTCTATGATACCAGGAACTACATTTCCATATACAACAACTTTTCCATCTCGCTCCGATTGGGGAACTAATTATGCAGTTAATTCTTTTGTTGGTGGTGTATCAGATGGTGTTCATGGGGCAAGTGTCTTAAATTTAAATAAGTCAGGCATACAAGCAAAAAAGAGTTGGTTCTTCTTTAATGATGAAATTGTGTGTTTAGGAGCTGGTATTACTGACAATAGCAGTAGAAATGTAAGAACTACCATTAATCAAGCTTGGTTGAAAACTCTTTCTAATTCGTGTTCCGTTGGTAGTACAAGTGAAATTGAGCAAGGTGTAACCTCATCAACTTATAATAATACAAATCTAAAATACATAAGAAACGGCGCTGTTGGTTATTATTTTCCAAATCAGGGGAATGTGAAGTATACCATGAAAGCACAATCAGGATCTTGGAGTTCTATTAATAGTTTGATGGGATCCTCAACTACAGAATCAGGTTTTGTATTCTCGTTATGGTTAGACCATGGCAACAATCCTTCTAATGCAAGCTATAGTTACATTGTGGTTCCAGGAATAGACAGTCCGCAAAAAGCGCAGAGTTACGATGCATCTGCCATTGAAATAATACAGAATACAGTTACAACACAAGCAGTCTACCACAAAACATTAGATATACTTCAAGTGATTTTTCACCAAGCAGGCACTGTTAATGTTGGAGATAAATCAGTTACTGTAGATTATCCTTGCGCTCTAATGTTTAAAAATGGCAACTTGGTTACGGTTGCAGATCCTTTCCAAACCCGTTCAAGCATTACTATAACGATTAACGTATTGGGAACAACTTATACAAAAATAGCTTCAATGCCTACTAGTGCTGAAACTAAAGGATCTTCAGTTGCAATTGATTTTCAAGATGTTTTAGCGATACAAATTCCGGAAGAAAATCGCTTTAAATACTCCTTTTATCCAAATCCAACTAAGGGACTACTTCATTTAAAAGGCACAAATGATGATTCATTGGCTTATCAAGTAATTGGGATTGACGGAAAAACTGTAGCTAAAGGAGTCTTTATTGGCACAACAACGGTTGATTTATCGAACCATTCAAATGGTATGTATTATGTAACTATTAGAAGTAACACCTGGGTTAGTACACAAAAAATTATAAAACAGTAATAGTGTGCTACAATTATGATTTCACTTTAAATAAACAACTAAAGTTTAAAATAAATAAAAAAATATGAATAAAAGAAATTTATCACTTTCATTTACTTTACGAGTGATGTTGTTGCTCTTATTTGGAATGAACAATATGGTAACATATGGGCAGAACAAAAATAATGTTACAGGAATTGTAGTAGATCAGAAGGGCCTTAGTATACCTGGAGTTAATATTACTGTCAAGGGAACAAAAAGTGGCACAACCACCGATTTTGAAGGAAAGTTTACTATTGGAGTTACTTCTCCAAGTAATATATTGGTATTCAATTATACAGGTTTCATTTCGGTTGAAAAATCAGCATCTGATAAACAGCCATTTAAAATTGTTATGAATGAAGATCGTCAATCTTTGAAAGAGGTTGTAGTAATTGGCTATGGTAAGCAAAAGAAAGAGACTGTTACAGGAGCTATAAGCACTATACAAGGCAAGGACCTTGTAGATGTGCCTACATCAAATTTAAGTACGGCCATTGCCGGAAAATTATCTGGTGTTGTTACCATACAATCATCCGGTAGACCAGGCGAAGATGCGGCTTCTATATTTATTAGAGGTCAGTCAACATGGGTTAATAGTAGACCTTTAATTATTGTAGATGGTGTAGAACGTGGTAGTATTTCCGAAATTGATCCTAATGAAGTGCAAAGTATCTCTGTTTTAAAAGATGCGTCCTCAACAGCAGTTTATGGAGTTAGAGGTGCCAATGGCGTTATTCTGATTACTACAAAACGAGGGAAAGAAGGCAGTCAAAAAATTATTATATCAGCTAATTTTGGTGCGCAGCAACCGGTTAATATACCTAATTTTTTAGGATCATATGAGCATCTATTATTGCGAAAACAAGCTACACTAAATGATGGCTTAGACCCTGTCAACGATCCTTTGTTGACTGATGAGTCTTTAGAAGGCTTTCGTTTAGGTAACGATAAATACAAATATCCAAATTTAAAATGGTATAACGAAGTTATCAAATCAATGGCTTTTCAGCAAAGGTATAATATCAATGTTGTAGGCGGAACCAAAAAAGTCAAATACTTCGTTTCTGTAGGCTATTTAGATCAAGGAGGTATGTTTAAATATACAAACACCAGCAACAAATACAGTTCAGACACCGATTATAAACGCTTCAATTTCCGTTCCAACATTGATTTAACTATTAATAAATATCAAACTTTCAGTGCTAATATTAGTGGACGTACCGAAGAAAAAAATGGTTTTCCAGATGTGAGTAACGTATTCCAAACCTTAATAGCCAAAGTGCCCTATGCTCATCCTATTTTTAATCCAGACGGCTCATATGCAGCTATAGCAGGTCAGCCTAATCCGGTAGTGAAAATTGCTAATTCTGGTTACGATAATACGCGAATCAATAACTATGACATAGTAGGAGTATTAAAAAATGATTTAAGTTTTATAACCGATGGTCTATCTTTAGATATGAATCTGTCTTATAATAGTTCGATGGGCGCAACCAAAGGTTACAGAGAACAACCCGATACATTTTATTTTAACCCTAATACAGAAGAGTACGACCAGATCACAGAATCCTCACCTCTAACTTATGTAGGAGAATCAGCTACAGATACCTACACCAATACAGGGATTCAATTAAAATTAGGTTACACTAAATCAATTGGGAAATCAAAAATAAACACTACTGCAATATATAACCAACAGAACGAAAAATACAATGCCAACAATCCTTTCGTACTTATGGGATACGCTGGACGTGTAGAGTATGACTATGCTGGCAAATATTTAGCAGAATTCAATATGGGCTATAATGGTTCTGAAAACTTTGCTCCGGGTAACCAATTCGGTTTCTTTCCAGCAGTATCGTTAGGCTATGTAGTGACTAACGAGCCTTTTATGGAATCTGTGTCTTCTGTTGTAAAGTTCTTAAAAATTAGAGGGTCATCTGGTATGGTAGGTAACGATAAAATTGGAGGTAATCGTTTCTTATGGCAAGGTCTTTACCAATATATACCCCCAAGCCCATCAAATTTACAAAATTTTGGTTTTGGAACAACAAATCCATCTAGCTTAGGAGGGATATATGAATCCCGAAGTGAAAATAGACTTTTGACCTGGGAAAAATCAAATAAACAAAACATAGGTATAGATGCTAAACTATTTGACAAAAACCTATTGAATATAACTTTTGATGTATTTAGCGAAAGACGGACTAATATTTTAATGGCAGCACGTTCTTTACTGAATACTACAGGAATTCCTTCACCCCAATACAATATAGGAGAAGTTAAGAATTGGGGATATGAAATAGATATTAGACATAGCCATAAAATAGGTCAAGTAGAATATTCCCTTAATGGATTGTATAGTTTTGCACGCAATGAAATCATTAATTACGACGACCCTGCAGGAACACCTGAATATCAGAAATTCAAAGGGTACCGCATAGGGCAATATAGAGGGTTTAAAGTGTTGGGATTCTTTACCTCACAAGAAGATATTGATAATTCGCCAAGCCAAACCACTCTGGGAGGCCCTATCATTCCTGGAGATTTAAAATATGAAGATATAAATGGTGATAATCAAATCGATGTTAGAGATAGAACTCCAATCGGCTATTCTAATGTTCCGGAGATTGTTTATTCTCTTTCTCCAGAAATTAGATGGAAGGGTTTTACTTTAAGCGCTATGTTTCAAGGTGCTGCAAATGCTTCCGTCCTATTTGTTTCAAACGCTGGTTACGAGTTTGGAGGTGCTGCGGGAGGAGGTCAAGTTACACAAACTCATCAAGATTTTTGGACTCCAGAAAATCCTAATGCTTCGTATCCATCATTGCATCTTAATCCACAGCACAGTAATAAAAATGTAAACTCTTTTCATTTAAAATCGGGCAACTATGTAAGATTACGCAATGTGCAAATTAGCTATGATTTACCCGATAAGTTTTGTAAGAAGTTAAACGTATCAAATGTAAAAGTTTTGTTAAGTGGAAATAATCTTAAAACCTGGTCCCATATAGACGGATTTGATCCTGAAACGTTAGATCAAAATGGAGAGGCATATCCACAGCAAAGTGTTTATAATTTAGGAGTTAATATTAATTTATAAAAAAATGAAGAAATCAAAATTATATAAATCAATGTCATTGGTAATGTTTTTAGTAGCTTTTGTTTCTTGCACCGACGCCTTTGATTCGTCTCAATTAGAGCAAGCTCCAGAACAAGACTTGAATTTTGAAAAAGTATTTACTGACTATCAACAGTTTCGACAATACCTAGACTACACTTATAGCTTTATGCCAGGACATTTAGGGCGCATGTGGAATAGTATGGTTAGCGAACTCTCTGATGAAGCAGAGGGTTTGGGTTTAAATACCTGTTCAACTGTTTTCAACAATGGTGCTTGGTCTGGCGATAACTTATCGTATTCAAGTCCAACTGGGAATGCCAATAGAGAGTTAGGAGATATGTGGGTTAATCTTTACAGAGGGATTCGTCAAGCAAATATGGCAATAAAAAACATTGATTTAGTTGAAAACTTTCCAACGCAAAAATTGCATGACCGCTCGTTGGGAGAAGCTCATTTTATTCGTGCTTATCTATATTTTGAATTGATAAAACGATGGGGAGGTGTACCTATTTTTGATAAGCCATTAGAATTGGGTGTTGATGAATTAGATATACCTAGAAGTTCATATGATGACTGTGTAAATTTTATTGTTGCTGATTGTGACCGTGCAAATCAGTTACTTGATTTAGTGAATGATGAAGGTGACACAGGTCGAGCGACGAGAGGTGCTGCATTAGCCCTAAAATCTAGAACTTTGTTGTATGCCGCACGGCCATTAAACAACCCTAATCAAGATGTAGAGAAGTGGAAAGCGGCGGCTGCGGCGGCTGCAGATGTTATTAATTTAAATCAATATTCGTTAGATTCAGATTATGTAAACATGTTCTTTCGTCCTAATTTAGGAAGTGAAATTATAATGAACCGACCACGGCGAAAAATAAATTTTGAACAAGGCCATATCGACAACTCTAATTTTTTAGTTCGCTTTATAGTTCCTCAAGGATATAACGGATGGATGGGAACATCTGTAACACAAAATTTTGTAAATCTTTATGAAGATTCCAATGGCTTACCAATTACAGATGCATCGTCAAGTTACAACCCTAATAATCCTTATGCAAACAGAGATCCACGTCTAAAAATGACCGTACTCTATAACGATCGTTTTTGGTATGATAGAAAAACTCAATTCAATGTAGGAGGATTAGATTATGGAAGCACCTTAATTAATCCGATAGGATATTCAATTGCCAAATTTTGGCCAGAAGCCCATCAACGCTATAAAGGAACATCAACTTATTTAAATTATATCTTTTTCCGGTATGCCGAAATCTTATTAAACTATGCAGAAGCTTCCAATGAAGCTTATGGTCCAGATGGAGCATCACCGGGTACAGGTTTAACTGCAAGAGGAGCAACTGCACAAGTACGCCAACGGGTAAATCAAGTACCTATTCCACCCCAGATTTCTTCATCTAAAGAAGGAATGCGCGAACGGATTCGTAACGAACGTGCCATAGAACTTTGTTTTGAAGAACAACGCTGGTATGATGTAATCAGCTGGAAAAAAGGTGTAGAAATTTTTGGTGAACAGAATCCAATTATAGGGATGAGAATTACTAAAAATAGTAATGGTTCCTTCAATTATAATCCTTACGAGTATGAAAGACGCATTTTTAAAGAGCACATGCATTATTATCCAATTCCAAATAATGAAATATTTAAAAGTAAAGTATTAAAGCAAAATCCAGGTTGGTAGTAATAACTTAATCTTGAGGATATAAAAAATAATATCACAATGAATCAAATAAAAACATTTTTAACCGTACAAAGAAGCTTCATAGTTCTTGTATTTTTTTTCTATTCGATAAATATTTTGCCCCAAAGCCTTCAAAATAATACAGCTGCATACGAGCTAACTGGAATTGTAAAAGATGAATCAGGCACACCTATAAGCGGTGTACTTGTGTCCTTGCAAGAGGAATCAGGCACTATTCGTACTAATAAGGCAGGGGTATTTAAATTACAAATATTAAAATCGGATGTCCTAATATTTAGACATACAGGGTACAAAACGCAATCGGTATTAATGGAATCCGGAGCAAAAAATGTTACTATAATTATGAAGTCTTTGTTAAGTGGCGAAGAACCTATTGACGTAGCGTTTGGATCCTATCCAGCGAGAAAAATACCTGCAGCATTTTCTAAAATTGATGAAGAAGTTGTACGAAAAAATGCTGTGAATACAATTGAACAGTCATTAAATGGAACTTTATCAGGCTTATATTCCATTAGTAATGGAGGTCAAAAATTCGGGAAATCCAATTACGAATTTTATGTTCGAGGTGTTGCTACCACGGGGAATGCCAACCCTTTAATATTGGTAGACGGTGTAGACGGTAATATTAACCTTTTAGACCCAAAAGAAGTAGAAAGCGTAACTGTTCTTAAAGACGCAAGTGAACTTGCGATGTATGGAATGAGAGGCGCTAATGGTGTAATTTTAATTAAAACGAAAAGAGGAAATAAATCGGTTGATTTTATGAATGTCGATATAAGAACAGGCTTTCAAACGCCTAGTTATATTTCCGATAAACTTAATGCTTACCAGTACACAAAATTGCATAATGAAGCGAATACTAATGATGGGAATATACCCGTTTTTAATGCAGATAACTATTTAAACCCTGTAGACCCATACCGATATCCAGACACAAACTTTCCTGATAAGTTCCTCAGAAAAGATACTCAAAGTGCATACCAAAATTTAAATTTTTCATCTGGAGGTGGAAACGATATTGCACAGTATTATTGTTTAGTAGGATATATGAAACAGGGTGGATTATTTACAGTGCCAACACAATTTGGTGATTCAAACCAAACTAGCAATGAACGCTACAATTTTAGGACAAACATAGATGTTAATTTAGGAAAAGGTTTTGTGCTAAATACTAATATAGCTGCCATAAATGATAAAAGAAAGTCTCCCTGGTTAGGAAGTACGAACAATGTGGCAAATTCAAATAATATTCTTTTCAATAGTATAATGAATACTCCAGCTATTGCTTATCCTATAATAAATCCCGACGAATCGCTAGGTGGAACATCTGAATATCAAAGCAATATTCTTGGAGTTTTGCAATCTGGTAATCGCGATGAAATTACCCGACAGTTAAGTGTTAAAATAAAGTTGTCTAAAGATTTGAGCGAAATATTAAAAGGCTTAAGTGCCAATGCAATTTATAGTTTCGAAAATTATAATTCATACTATGAGGGAAGATACAATCGTTTTGCTGTGTATCAGTTGGGTCCAGATGGCACTTACACGAAATATGGGGTTAATGACACCAAAGTAACTAATACCGGCGGACAAATGAGTGATTTTTACAGTGATGTTACCATTATGGCGGGTCTTGATTACAACGCTACTTTTGGAAATCATCAAGTAACAACAAACATAATTACTAACCAATATACTTCCAATATAAGTGGCGACAATCCTGATTATAAATGGTTAGGGACATCGGGACGCTTATTATATGGGTTTAAGAATCGTTATTACGCACAGCTAACAGGTTCCTATCAGGGTAACAATAGTTACGCTACAGGTAAACGTTATGGGTTTTTCCCTGCTGCTAGTTTATCTTGGATAGCGTCAGAAGAAAATTTTCTGAAATCAAGTAAAATCGTTCAAAATCTTAAGTTTCGTGCCAGTTACGGGGTAGTTGGAAATGATATGGGGTCGCCTCGTTATATGCACCGACAAGCATACTATCAATCTAATGGTTATGGCTTTGGAAATCCTAATGGTAATGTTCCAGGTGTATATGAGGGGACTTTAGGAAATCCTAATGCAACTTGGGAAACTGCTTACAAAGCAAATGTCGGATTGGATTTGAGTGTTTTCAAAAATTCACTAACATTTTCTGCGGACTACTTCCACGAAAACCGCAATAATATACTCGTATCTCAAGCCAATGTAGTGCCAGAATTAATAGGTATAAACCTTCCTATGTACAATGCAGGAAAAGTTAGCAATAAAGGCTATGAATTCCAATTGAATTATTCTAAAAAAATAAATAATGTACTCATTCGTACTGGAGGGAATTTAACAATAGCTAAAAATAATGTTTTAGACTTGAAAGAAGTTGCTTACTCACAACAAGAACAATATCGTTACCGACAAGGAAATCAGGTTGATACCCGTTTTGGGTTCGTTGCTGATGGTATTTATCAAAATAAGGCCGAGATTGACGCCTCTGGTTTAGTATCATCATATGGAAATTTAACCCCTGGAGATATTAAATATAAAGATTTGAATAGTGATGGAATAATTAATGATGCCGATCGAAAAGCTATTGGGAATACATTACCAAAAACAATTTATGGCATCCATTTAGGCATAGAATATAAAGGCTTCGATTTTTATAGTTTCGGAGAGGGTGCAACAGACTACAATGTACATATTAGACCTAATCAGTTTTCAACATATGCCTATGATAACAGATGGTCTGCAGAAAATAGCACTTCACAATCTGCATATCCACGATTAAGTTTAATAAGTACACACAATCAACAAACGTCTACTTTTTGGCAAGAAAAAGGCAATATGTTCCGTTTATCAACACTAGAAATTGGATATACAATGCCTGATGAGGTAGTCCGCACTATATCATTGTCCAAAATACGTTTGTTTTTCAATGCCAATAACATGTTCTCAACTGTGAGTTCAAGAGAAAATCGTGATTTTGAAGCTTCAAATGCTGGCTACTCTGAATATCCGACAATGAAAACTTTCTTGTTTGGTTTATCCGTAAATCTATAATTAATAAAATAATAGGTAATGAAAATAGTAAAAAAATTATTCTTTGCACTGATCGTTTTATCGTTTACTGCATGTGACGATATGTTAGAACCTGCACTTGATGGTACATTGACAGAAGATGCCGTTTGGTCTAATAATAACCTGGCTTTCGGCTTTTTAAACAATGCCTATAACAATCTACCCAACGGTTACAATCGCATATCAAATGCTATGTTGGATGCAGCGACTGACGATGCTGTATGCCCTAATCCGTTAAGCGCAATTAATGGGTTCAATAACGGCACATGGAGTCCCTTCAATGTGATTGAAAACGTTTGGAATAAAAATTATGATGGAATTCGTAAAGCCAATATGTTTCTATCGAGGATAGATGATGTTCCACTTCCAAAAAAATCAAATGCTTTAGGCACCGATGAAAGTATCCTGAATACTAGAAAAAGAATGAAAGGAGAAGCTAGATTTCTTAGAGCCTTTTTCTACTTTGAATTGGTTAAACGATATGGAGGAGTACCACTAACTGAAACTATTTTATCTCCCGAAGAAGCTATTAAAATCCCGCGATCTAGTGTTGATGAATGTATTAAGTATATTATTTCCGAGTGTGATTTAGCGGTATCACTTTTGCCAACTAAGTATGGAGCTTCTCCAGTTGTAATAGGATTTAATGAGGCAAAAGATATTGGTCGTGCCACTTCTGGCGCAGCATTGGCATTAAAATCGAGAGCATTGCTATATTGGGCAAGCCCACTATTTAATGAAAATAATGATGCTTCAAGATGGGACTTGGCAGCTAAAGCCGCTAATGCTGTTATCAATTATACTATTAATGCAGATGGAACAGGCAGTAAAGCATATAACTTGAAACGATTTGATAGTAATATAAACTTGTCAACTCTTTTCTCCACCAATGCCGTATTACCACTATACCATGACGAGATCATATTTTCTACCAAATATGAAAATAACACAACCATTGAAAGTCTAAATGCTCCTATTTCTTTTGGGGCTCAAGGGTTAACAAACCCAACTCAAAACTTAGTGGAAGCATTTCCAATGAACAATGGTAAACCAATAACAGACCCTACTTCTGGTTACAATCCAAACAATCCTTTTGTAAATAGGGATCCACGTTTAAATATGACTGTTTTAGCAAATAATACTGCTTTTAGCGTAAATGATAAAGCAGGTACTATAGAAACCTTTGTAGGTGGTATTGATGGATCAGGTTCCTATCCTAATGCTACACATACTGGATATTATTTACAAAAATTTATTATGCCATATGCTGTTTGGGATGGACGCTCTGTAAATGTTGCCAGAACTTGGATTCTATTCCGTTTTGCTGAAATGTACCTTAATTATGCTGAGGCGAGAAATGAGGCTGTAGGGCCAGATGTTGAAGTATATAACGCTCTAAGAGCCTTACGCTTTCGTGCAGGTTTCCGTCCGGTTTTTGTTCCAATAGGACTTACTAAAAGCGAGATGAGAAAGTTCATCCAAAACGAACGCCGAATCGAATTTGCATTTGAAGAGCACCGCTTTTTTGATGTGCGCCGTTGGAAACTTTTTGATAACCCTTCCGAACGCGATAATCTACTAACTATTCGTGGTGTTAAAATCACAAAGAATAGTGACGGAACTTTCAAATATGATACCAATAACGTAGTAGAAAAGCGTGTTTTTTTGGATAAAATGTATTTGTATCCAATAGAAGATGCTGAACTAATGAAAAGTAATGCTTTACAGCAAAACCCGGGATGGTAAATCCTTTTTAAATAACGCTAAAATTATTATTAACTATTTAAACAACTATGTACAATTATTATTAACTATTTAAAACAATTATTATGAAAAAAAAATTATCCTGTATTATTGTATTTTTTATGGTGGCTACCATACATGCGACAACACTGCGTGTATCAGCTACTGGTGATAACTCCGATGGTTCCACTTGGGCCAAAGCATTTACATCAATCCAAGCGGCGACAGCAGTTGCGGTCACTGGCGATGAAATTTGGGTAAAGCAAGGCACTTATGTTATTGTAGATGAGGCTACACAATTAAATTTCAAAAGTGGCGTGAATGTTTATGGTGGTTTTGTTGGCACTGAAGCCACACGTGCAGCCCGCAGCACCAATCCAGCCTTAACCATTATTAGTCAAGATATTGCTCCTGCAACTAACTTTAGACTATTGTTCAGTACAGCTTTAAATGATTTAACTACCTGGGATGGTTTTACTTTTGATGGTAAAAATATAGGCTCTGGGGTTCTTTTATCCGGTAACTGTAAATTAGAAAATGCAATTGTGGCAAATTGCAAAGTAACAGATGGTGCGGGAGCAGGTGTACGCATGAATTCTAGTTTAAATTTTAGTCCAGCAATCATAAAAAACACGACTGTGAAAGACAATACTATTAATGTTGCTGGCTCAAGTTATTTTGGTGGTGGTGCAGGAATTAGTGCAGTTACCTATGCATTAATTGAAAATTGTACTATTTCTGGAAACAAAATTACGATAACAACAGTTGGTGGTAGTTCTGTATTTGGAGCTGGTATTTATATTGTAGAAGGAGAAATTAAAAATTCCACTATTAACGGTAATATTTTGACAGGTTCAGCTGGAAACAATATTACAGGAGCTGGAATTGCCATTGTTCCCGCTGCTACATTAAAAAAGGTGCTAATTGATGGTTGTAGTGTGACCAATAATAGTAGTCCAGCCCGTGGTGGAGCTATTCTTATCGATCCACGTTATAGTGGACCATATCTCGGTGAATATACCATCAAAAATACCAACATTATAAACAACAATTCAAACAATGTTGGTGGGGGTATATTCAGTACTGCTGCAACAGTTCAAAGCCCTGGATGGACATTAAACGTTATAAACTCGGTTATAGCTAATAATACGGCTACTACAGGAGCTGGTATGTTTATTAATAATTCAGGAACTGTAAAAATCACTTATTCCACCTTTGCCAATAACAAAGCAACAACTGGTTTTGGTGGAGGTGGGATACAATTTGCGGGACAAGCGAATCAAACTATAAACGCCACCCTAACCAATGTGTTATTATGGGGTAACAAGGAGTCAGTAGCAAATACCCAACGTACTCAATTTAATAATAATAGTCAACTTTCAACTGTTCAATATACAGCTATACAGGATTACATTTCATCTTCTACTTATTGGACTAATGCTACAGCAACAAGTATTGTAGCTTTAAACGCTGCTAATTCTAATGCTGCAGGGCCTCAATTCTTCAACCCAGCAACAATAGTTGGATATGACGCGGCGAATGCTGCAACATTGACTGATGCTTCAAAATGGCAAATAACGAGTGGATCGCCTTGTATTGAGGCTGGAACAGATGCTAATGATCAAAACGGAAATCTTATTGCTACCGATTATGCGGGAAAAACTCGTCCAAATTCAAGTACTTTTACATTTCCAGATATAGGTGCATATCAATTTGATGCAGCGAATCCACCAACTCTTGGATTAGAAGATATTGTAAAAAATGATGGCTTTAAAATGTATCCAACGTTAACTTCGAGCACCATAAATATTAAATCAACGAAAGCTATTAAGAGTGTTGAAATTTTCAGCATCAATGGAACTTCTGTACTAAAAACAAATGTTTTAGAGCAGATAAATGTATCATCATTAGCTAATGGTGTTTACATAGTGCGTGTAGCCTTTGATGATTACAGTACAGATGTAAAACGTTTTATAAAACAGTAAACGCTCAAGCATAGTTTATTGTAATTAATACAATTAATTATGATCGATAGATTTATAAATCTATCATAAAAATAAGACCCTGTAAATGCATAATTTTTTTTGCAGGGTTATTTTTTTGGTCTAAAAATTAAAAAAACATACCTTAATTCGTACAAATTTAAGTGTTCTATCTAATCCATAAATATAGAATTAACGTATTAAAATAGGAAGATTTTTCCGTAAGGTTAAAAAAAAAAAAAATGAATAAACGAGCTGCCAAAAACGTCATTTTAGTATCAAATTATGTTGAAGTATATGGGGGGAATAAATAAATATATACTGTTCCTTAAAAAAAACATTATCTATTGTTCTGTTTTTATCTTAACTATAAACGTTTCAAGTGCGCAGGAATATAATTTCCAGCAAATGAGAGAACGTGTTTTTAATGGTCAAAGCGCAAACATTGTGGATAATGCTATTTTGGACAGCTGGATAAGCACACAAAACACAGATGGGAGTTGGCCGGATGTTGAATATGGTACACTTTCCAAATCTGTTTCTATATATGACAATCATATTTTGCGTATATGGAATTTTGCAGCAGCTTGTTCTAAAACAGGAAATGAAAAATACAATAATGCCACTTATAAAGACGCCATAAAAAGAGGACTTCAATTTTGGTATAATTCCAATACTAAAGATCCGAACTGGTGGTTCAATAAAATTTACTTTCCCAAACATCTTGGGGAGATTCTTATTTTTATGCGAGTGTTTGATGGATATATACCTAAAACAGCTTCATCAGACATTGATGAGCCTGAAATTCTTTCACTATTTAAGCCAACTGCAATAAACGATATCACTTATAATGGAACAGGGGCTAATGCCATTGATATTGCGACACATTATGTTTACAGAGCTTTGCTTACCGAAGATGGAAAACTATTAGAGAACACGAAAAACAAGTTGGAATTGATACTAGCTGATAATATAACTAGCAATATGGTGTACCAAGATCATGGACCACAAATAATGATAGCCAGTTATGGTTTGGTTTATTGCGATGGTTTAATGCGTTTGGTGTCTTATTTAGCTGAATCACCAGCAGCTTTTGATACCAAAAGTCCCAATTTTGAAAAAGTAGTGCGCTTTATTCGAGAAACTCAACTATCATCTATCCGCGGAAAATCTTGGGATTTTAGTGTTTTGGGAAGAGGTGTGAGTCGCGAAAATGCTACAATTGCAGGAATAAATTATCTTCAAAGTTTGGCAGACTATATTGATCCTATAAATGCAACAGACTATTTAGATGCTCTTTCTAGATTAAATGGAAATAATCTAGCGAATTATAAAATACGTGAATTTAACAAACACTATTGGGCTTGTGACTATACCCAGCACATGCGCAGCAGCTTCCTATTTACCGTTCGTAACACCTCTTCTCGTACCGTAGAATCTGAAGTGGGAAATGGCGAAAACCTAAAGGCCAATTATTTTTCATACGGAGCCAATTTTATTTCGGTAGATGGAGACGAGTACAAAAACATTATGCCTGTATGGGACTGGTCCATGATTCCTGGCACTAC
The DNA here is from genome assembly GCF_044348915.1 of Flavobacterium sp. Lineage (GTDB taxonomy): Bacteria > Bacteroidota > Bacteroidia > Flavobacteriales > Flavobacteriaceae > Flavobacterium. Next base: position 39,864 of record NZ_JBIKRX010000004.1, read on the forward strand.
CTACCCTTACATTACATCATTCCCATCACGTAAAAATTGGGGTGTTAATTATGGAAAAACAGATTTCGTAGGTGGTGTTTCCGATGGTGACTATGGAGTATCGGTTCTGGATCTTGATAATGCGGGAATAAAAGCTAAAAAAAGTTGGTTCTTTTTTGATGATGAAATTGTGTGTTTGGGAGCCGGTATTACAGACAACAGTAATAGAGAAGTGCGCACTACCATTAACCAAACATGGATGAAAGGACCATTATCTTATATTGAAACAGGAAATATAAACGAAATACCAGAAGGTGTAAGTTCTTCTGTCCATTCTAACACCAATTTATACTACATAAGAAATGACAAGACAGCTTACTACTTTCCGCATCAAGGGAATATAAAGTATACCACGAAATCACAATCTGGAACTTGGAAATCTATCAATACCTTAGAAGGTTCATCAAACATAAAATCTGGAAATGTATTTTCCCTATGGTTAGATCACGGAAATAATCCTAAAAATGCCGCCTATAGCTACATTGTGGTGCCAGGGATAGATAGTCAAAAAAAAGCACAAAATTATAATGCAAATGATATTCAAATAATACAAAATACATCAGCTATACAAGCTGTTTATAATAAAAGATTAGATGTAATTGAGGTTGTTTTTTTTGAAGCAGGGAAAATTAGTTTTAAGGACAAAACTTTAAAAGTTAATAAACCTTGTGCTTTAGTGGTAAAAAAAGGCACACGTGTTACTGTGTCCGATCCCTCTCAAAAACATTCAAAAATATCAATAAAGATTAAAGTAAATAGAACTAGCTACACTCAAAAAGTTGTATTACCAACAAGTCATGAAGCTAAAGGAGCTTCAACTACATTCGATTTCATTGAAGCACAGTAAGTTCAATACAGTATATTAATAAGAATAAATAGTAAAATAATAAAAACAAATTAAATGATTAAGAAGATATTTTTAAGTGTAATAGCCGCATTAACAATCACTGCTTTTAGTACTAAAGAAAAAGAAATTGACAAGATGAGTTTTATAACTCATAGGCTTGAAACAATTTTAGCTACTGAAACAAATCCAAACAAAATTCCTAGGACAATAAATAAAGATGGAAGCTTACTAACGGTTGATATTTATGATTGGACCAGTGGGTTTTTTTCTGGTAATTTATGGTACATGTATGAATTAACCAAAGATCAGAAATGGAAAAATGAAGCTATAAAACGAACAGAAGTATTAGATACGATTCAATATTGGACGGGAAACCATGATATTGGGTTTATTATGAATTGTAGTTATGGCAATGGTCTAAAATTTGGTGGGCAAAAACAATATAAAAAAGTCATTATTCAATCTGCCGAATCGTTGAGCAAACGATTTAATACAAAAGCAAAAGTTATAAAATCTTGGAATCGTAATAAATCATGGAGTGGAGAAATTCAGCACTATCCAGTAATTATTGATAATATGATGAATTTGGAGCTTTTGTTTGAAGCCAGCATATTAAGTAATAATTCAAAATACAAAGACATCGCAATATTACATGCTGAAACCACAATGATAAACCATTACCGTAAAAATTATTCAAGTTATCACGTAGTTAATTATGATACAATTACGGGTAAAGTACTAAGTAAAGTAACCGCTCAAGGTTTTACCGATGAGTCGTCTTGGGCGCGTGGTCAAGCTTGGGGACTTTATGGTTACACACTTTGTTACCGCTATACAAAAGATGTGAAATACTTGAAATTTGCCGAGAATATTGCAAAATATATAATCAACAACCCAAACCTTCCAAAAGACATGGTCCCTTTTTGGGATTACAACATTAAAGATTCCAAACTTAAGCCAGACTGGAAATACAATCCTGAAAAATTCACTTCTATACCGAGAGACGCTTCTGCTGCTGCAGTTACGGCTTCAGCTTTGTTTGAATTGGCTCGATATTCAAAAAATAAAAGAGAACTTCTTAAAGCTGCCAATAAAATACTGGCATCATTAACATCGCCAAAATATATGGTTGAAAACAGTACAAACAAATATTTCATTCTAGATCATAGTGTGGGAAGTATACCCCACAATACTGAGATTGATGTGCCTTTAGTATATGCAGACTATTATCTTCTTGAAGCTATGTATAGAAAAAATCAAATCGATAAAAACGAAACGTTTTAATGACAGCTTTAATTATAATTTAAAAGCAACAGGCTCTTGCAAAGTGTCCTTTTTGATAAGATTGCTAGCATCAATGCGAAATAGCAAGAATAGGTTCAAAACTTAATAATTAAATCAAGGAAACAGAATAATAAATATTTAAATGAAAAATACTTTTATAACTCTTATCGGTTTTTGTTTTTTCTGTATCGTTTGTAATGGTCAAGAAAATAATCTTTTTTGGCTCAACGAAAAGATAAATGAAGATAACCGCATGCCTATGCACGCGTCCTATTTTGTTTTTGAAAATGAAGAATTGGCCAAGTTAGGAGACTGGAAAAAATCTCAGAATTATATAAGCCTTAATGGCGCATGGAAATTTAAGTATTTAGAAAACCCGATGAATCTTCCACAAGATTTCCAAAAAACAGACTATAAAGATGCTTCGTGGGACGATTTTAAAACCCCTGCCAGCTGGGATGTCAATGGGTACGGATTCCCCGTGTATGTTAACACCACCTATGATTTTGCCAAAATAATAAAAGTAGACCCGCCTAAGGTTCCTACAACTTATAATCCTGTTGGGATCTATAGAAAAACGATTACTGTTGATAGAAAATGGTTAGAAAAAGATGTTTTTCTTTATGTTGGAGCTGCAAAATCGAACCTTACCGTTTGGGTTAATGGAGTTTATGTGGGCTATGGAGAAGACGGCAAATTACCACAAGAATTCAAGCTTAACCCCTTTTTAAAAACAGGAAATAACACTATTGTTTTAAAAGTCATGAAATGGAGCGATGGTTCTTATTTAGAATGTCAAGATTGGTGGCGAATGAGCGGTATCACGAGAGACACCTACTTGTACACCAGAAATAAAACGCACTTAGTAGATTTTGAAATAATACCAGACTTACTTGATAATTATACCAATGGTACTTTAAAAATTTCAACTAAATTTTCAGAAATTAAACAAAATAACGGGTATTCTTTGGAAGTCCAATTAAAAGATGAAACGACATTAATTGAGTCTAAAACAATCAAAATTAGCGATTTAACAAATAATAAAAGTTTCAGTTTTACACTTAAAAATCCGAAAAAATGGAGCGCTGAAACTCCCAATCTTTACCAAGTTTATTTCATTTTAAAAAATAGTAAAGGTACTGTCGTTGAGGTTATTCCGCAACAAGTTGGTTTTAGAAAAATTGAAATTAAAAATACACAATTTTTGGTCAACGGAAAAGCTATTTATATAAAAGGAGTCAACCGTCAAGAAACAGATCCCACTACAGGTCAAACCATTTCGAGAGCACGGATGGAACAGGATATTAAGGTTATGAAAGAATATAACATTAATGCTCTAAGAATGTCGCATTATCCAAACGATGACTATATGTATGAATTATGCGATAAATACGGAATCTATGTCGTTGATGAAGCTAATTTGGAATCGCATGGCATGGGGTATGAAACAACCAAAACATTAGGCAATAAGCCTAATTGGGAATTGGCTCATTTACAGCGTATAAAACGAATGTTTGAAAGAGACAAGAATCATCCCTCCATTATTACCTGGAGTTTGGGTAACGAAGGCGGTAACGGTTATAATTTTTATCGCGCCTTTTTATGGCTAAAGGAACAGGATTCATCTAGACCCGTGCAATACGAAAGGGCATCAATTGGTGCTTGGGAAGGAGCAAAGTTAGTCTTCGATTGGAATTCTGATATTGTATGTCCGCAATATAGTTCTCCCAAAGGCATGCTGGAGTACATAAAAGCGCATCCTAACCCCGATAGACCATACATTCTAAGCGAATATGCGCATGCGATGGGTAATTCTATGGGTAATTTTAAAGACTATTGGGATATATTCAGAAGTACAAAAAATTTTCAAGGCGGTTTCATTTGGGATATGATAGACCAGTCTGTTTATAAAAAACGTGAAGATGGAACCGTATTTTTTGCTTACGGAGGAGATTTTGGTCCTAAAGATGTGCCTAGTGATAACAACTTTCTAAACAATGGTGTTTTTAATCCAGAACGAAAACCAAATCCACACGCTTTCGAGGTTAAAAATGTATACCAAAACATTCTTACTTCTTGGGATAATAATGATCAAGGAACAATTAAGATTTTTAACGAAAATTTCTTTATAAACTTAAGCAATGTGAAGTTAAAATGGCAATTGGTTCTTGATGGCGTTAATGATATTGAAGGCAGTTTCGATATTTTAGATATTGAACCTCAAACAGAAAAAATAGTTTCACTCCCAATTAACTTAGACGGCAAACAATTTAAAGAAGCTTTTGTAAACCTAAGTTATCAGCTAAAAGAAGACGAACCTTTATTGCCTAAAGATTTCGAAATAGCGAAAGAACAGTTGCATTTAAAGGGAATTTGGAAAAACAACATCGAACTCAGCAAGGGTGTTCAAATGAAAATAAAAAATGAGGAGGAAAGCGTTGTTTTTAAAAGTGAAAAAGCAGAAATAGCTTTTGATAAAAAAACAGGATTTATAAGTCTTTATTCATTTAGTGGCGAATCCATTATAAAAGAAGGACATCAACTGAGACCTAATTTTTGGAGAGCTCCAAACGATAACGATATGGGAGCAGACTTGCAAAAAAAACTCATAACTTGGAAGCAAGCCACGGAAACGCCCGTATTAATTAATTTCAATTTCTCAGAATCAAAAAACAACGGTGTTCTAGTCAATGCCACTTATAACTTACCACAAGTTTTTGCACAATTGGTTCTCAATTATGAGCTGAACAGCTCTGGCGAATTACGTGTAAAAGCCTCTTTAAACATTGATGAATCTAAAGACACGCCAATGTTGCCGAGATTTGGAATGGAATTGATATTACCCAAAAACTTTGAAAACATTTCGTATTACGGCAAAGGACCTTTTGAAAATTATATCGATAGAAATTACAGCGCTAAAGTGGGTATTTATAATCAAACGGTATCACAACAACTATACCCCTACATCCGTCCGCAAGAATCCGGAAATAAAACCGATGTTCGGTGGTATACGATTTCTAACAATGTCATAGGATTAAATATTCAATCCGATATAGTATTAAGTATGACAGCATTACATTGTTTAACCAGTGATTTAGATGATGGGCTTCAAAAAAGACAAAGTCACCCTGGCGATATTCCCGAAAGAGATTTAACCAGCTTAAAAATTGATTATAAACAAATGGGAGTAGGCGGCATCAATAGTTGGGGCACCCTACCAATGGAAGAGTATAGTCTTAGTGCCAAGAAATATGAATATTTATTTAAAATTATGCCCTACCTCATAAACGAAAAAAAGAATTGATTTTTACTTAAAGTAGCTGCTTTTAAGCGGTACTGTGTACAATCGATTTCTAATTTGAAATATTACCATTATTAACCATTAATTAATTATTAACCATTAAAACAATTTATGAAAACAAATTTCACATTACGAACCGGCCTACTTTTGGCCTTCGTCCTGGCATTGACAAACATTGCCGCACAAGTTACAGGAGATTTTAGAACAACTGCAGCTATAACAGCTAATGGGTTTTCTAATGCAACTGGTTGGCAAACCTATAACGGGTCTACTTGGGTGAACGCAATTTATTCGCCCGTTGGGAATTACGGAAGTCAGAAAATAAGAGCGAACGGTACTGCCTTGACTGGCTCAACCACCGTTACACTTACCGCCGTCAATCCCTTAATCAGAGTGAATCAAATTCTTGATTCTAGTTCTATCATACAAGTAGGAACAGTGGTAACTGCCATTTCAGGCACAACTTTAACACTATCTAGACCCACTTTACAAGCATTGACGTCGGGCACTACGCTATTTTTTGGAGAAGAATTTTCAGTAGCTTCTTCTGGGATAGTAACCGCAAGCGCGAGCGTAACATTAGCAACTGCCAACCCTGCTATTGTTGTCGGTATGGGGGTACAAGGCTCAGGTACAGGTGTGACATTTCCAGCAGGGATTATTGTTAGTGCAATAAGCGGAACGTCATTGACTCTTTCAGCACCAGTTACAACTACTAATAATTTACCTCTTAAATTTTTCACTCTAGAAACTACAGCAGCAACAACAGTAAATAGCCCAATTATTACTTTAAAAGCACCCAATAGTTTGGTTGCGGTAGGTATGGATGTCTATTCCGTAACAAATGGTCTAATACAAAATTCAGCAACAGTTACTGCAATTAATGGAGCTGAAATTACAATTTCAATACCAGTAGCTGTTGCTTACGCTGGATTACCGGTACAGTTTGCGTTTTTTGGCACTATTCCAAATCTGTACATCAATCACAATACTAGTACAGTAAACAATAGTAAGTCCTATCACATAGGTAATGTCTTTGTCAATGATGCCAATTCAACTAATGCCGGTGCTTCAGCAACCTATACAAATGCAACCCTTGGTGTGGGAGGCACTAGCACTTCATCTACTATATTTATGTGTGAGACCTTAACCGTAGCGCCAAATGCCAAAGTAAATATTGCCACAACTACCTCCAACTTAATCAATAATTTCTTTATCACTAATGGCGTAGGAGGAAATGCAATCAATAACAATGGTACAATTGATTTGTTTACTTCACCAGGTACAACTTCCGCTAAAACAAACCTCTTTTTTTCAGGTGCTGGCGCCACTACGCTGTCGGGCACGGGCGCTTTTACATTTAACACCTTTAGTTTAAATAGGAATACCTTAAGCTTATCTCTAGCGGCTAACGCTACAATAGCTGGAGGAACAATTGTAACGGGTGCTTCATTAATTGTAAATGAAGGAAAAGTTTTAACTAATACAGGAACTTTAACCAATAATGGTAATTTAATTCTAAAATCAACTGCAACAGGAACTGGTAGTTTGTTGAGTACTTCTAGTGTACTTAACGTAACCCAACAACGCTATTTGAGCAGCAACCAACGTGGTTGGAGATTGTTAAGTAATCCGATTGCTACGAAAAATTTTACTGCTTTAGCTACAGCTAGTGGCATTACCATTGGAACAGGTTTTACAGGAGCCTACAATTCTGTTGACAATACTTGGACTAGCACAGACGGTACAGCTAATATGGACACTCAAAAAGCCTACAAAGTTTTTATTACAGGTCTTTCAGGAGAATCGCCAACTTATACCACTGGGCCTTCTAATGTAACACTTGTTAACAAAGGAACTGCTGCCAATACAGCACCTAGTGCAATAGCTACTGTTACAAACCAGTACTATTTAGTGGCCAATCCGTATACAGCACCCGTTAGTATGGCTAGCATATTAGCTGCAAGTCCAGGGCTTAGTGCTACTGTTTCATATTACGATCCAACTGTTGCTTCAACTGATGTAAAAGTAAAAGCAGGTGGTTACAATACTCGAACAATTTCTGGAGTGGCAGGAAGTGCTACTGATGTAGTAATCCCTCCTATGGGCGCTATTTTTGTGCAAGCTTCATCGACCGGTAGTATCAATGTTCCTAAAACAGCTATTTACACAGGGATTGTTACATCACCTGCTGGTAATTACAATCATAAAACGGCTCAAACCAAAATCGCTTCTACCAATGCATTGAAATTGGAAGTTAGCAGCGATGGTGTTTACTATGATGCAATAGCGCTTCAGTTCACGGCAGTGGGTGATGCAGGAAGCAATATCGATTTTGGTAAATTACCAAATACCGTTTTAGATGCCTACAGCTTAGCAGGAAGCCAAAAAATGGCTGTTTCAGAATTAGAGTTAAAAGAGCAAACCATTCCGTTAGGAGTTACGTCTACCCTTCAAAAAAACTATTCTTTCAAAGTGATCGAAAATACTATTCCAGCAGGTTTTGAAGCAGTTTTAATAGATAACGTATTGAATACTTCGACAGTATTAGCTCCTGGAACCAACTACAATTTTGCCATCAATAGCACTCCAGCCAGTCAAGGTGATGCTCGTTTTGCTATTAATTTGAAAACGGCGGGTTCTTTATGGATTAAAGCTAACGAATTGGAAGCTTCTATTCAAGTATATCCCAATCCAGCACACAATCAATTCAATATCTTTAACGGACAAGACCTAAACAACGGTACTTCTAATATTGAAATTAGCAATGTAAACGGTCAAGTGATTCATTCTCAAAAATCAAATCCTGGAACCACAACTACAGTTCAAACGAACAATTGGGCTGCAGGAGTTTATATCCTAAAAGCTACAAACAATGGAACTCAAACAACTAAAAAACTAATAATTCAATAATTATGAAAAAAATATTTTTAATAATAGCCAGTATATTTGTTGCACTTCTATCCTGTCCGATTTTTGCACAGGAAGATCCTGGTGCGGATCCAGAAGCTCCAGCAGCACCAATAGATGATTATGTGGTGTTTTTAGCAGCAATATCTTTGATTTATGTTTTCTTAAAGTTAAGAACTTTTGCCCAACAGCGAAATACATCAAGGGAATAGCAAGAAAACTGTTGTTATTAAAACCCTGTCCCATATTGGAGCAGGGTTTTTTAACTCATTATTTTATCAAAGATAATTTCACCTTAAATGCTATCATCTAAAAATAATTTCCCTGAGTATTATGGCTAGAACGACAAATCACAACTCAAAATTTGACACGCTAATTTTAATTGACAACGGATTAGTTTTAAAGTATAGAAAAAGAAACGAAATAAAAATTTCGTACTCCGAACTGAACAAAGTTTACATCGATAAGCATAAACTACACCCCTTTTTTGAATTTTTTTGTATTGCTATTCCTTTTTTACTTGTATTGGTTTCCATACAATATTTACCTTTTTATCCAATAATTATTTTGTCTTTGATAACAATTCCACTTGCTTTCATAAGAGTTTTGAATTACAAATGGTATCAATTAAATATTTGCCTCAAAAATGGTGTTTTATATAGAAAAAAAGTATCTCTAAATAAAAAAGCAGAGAATTTCTCTTTGATATATAAAGTTCAAAAAGAATTCTCATACTATAATTTGAATGCCCTTCAATAAATATAAAGCATTTCACAACTGTAGTACTATTGCTATTTCAAAAGAAAAATAAAAATCCCAAGAATAAAAAAAATACCCTTATGAATTTAAATTTTGAAAGCCGTTTTGCAGTAAGTCCAAGAGAAGCAAAACAAATGAATACCGCAGAGTTACGAGAAAATTTTTTAATCGAAAACATTTTTATCGCAGACGAAATTAAACTGACTTTGTCTCATTTCGACCGATTTATTACTGGTGGCACAATGCCAATCAACAAAAAAATTACCTTACCCAATCCTGCCAATTTAAGAGCTGAATATTTTCTGGAAAGAAGAGAAATAGGAATCATCAACATAGGAGGAAAAGGAATTGTTACAGCTGATGGAGAACAATTTGAAATCGACTTCAAAGAAGCTTTATACATTGGAAAAGGAACCAAAGAAATCTTTTTTGAATCGGTTGATGCCAACAAACCAGCAAAATTTTATTTAAACTCTGCTCCTGCCCATCATACTTATCCCTCAAAAAAAATAACCAAAGCGGATGCAGAAATTGTAGAATTAGGATCAGTAGAAACAGCCAACCATCGCATCATCAATAAATTGATTGTGAACAGCGTGGTGCAAACTTGCCAAGTTCAAATGGGAATGACCGAATTAAAAAAAGGAAGCGTTTGGAACACGATGCCTGCCCATACTCACGACAGACGAATGGAAGTGTATTTTTATTTTGAAATTCCAGAAAACCAAAGCGTTTGTCATTTTATGGGACAACCACAAGAAACCAGACACATTTGGATGCAAAACGAGCAAGCCGTAATCTCGCCTAACTGGTCTATTCATTCAGGAGCGGGAACCTCAAACTATACTTTTATTTGGGGAATGGCAGGTGAAAATTTGGACTATGGAGACATGGACCATTGCGCCATTAATGACTTAAAATAAGAGACCATGAAATTTATAAAATCCTTTCTGGGAATTACCTTTATCTTGCCTGTATTCCTTTTGGCTCAAACAAAAGCAAATATCAGCATTCAAAACAATTCGGCTTTGGATCGAAAAGAAACCGTTGTTACTATAAAATGGGAAACTATCCTATCGCATTATCCACAAATAGACAGTACGAACTTTGTGGTGATCAACTCTGCAACCAAAAAACAAGTTCCATTTCAATTGGAGCACAAAGGATTAAAAAAAATCCAGAATTTGTTGGTACAGGTTGACGTAAAAGCAAAATCGACTCTTTCCCTTTTCATACAAAAAGGAAAACCGGAAATATTCACCACTAAAACCTATGCTCGTTTTGTACCGGAACGCAAGGATGATTTTGCTTGGGAAAACGACCAAATCGCTTTTCGTACCTATGGTAAAGCCATAGAAAAAACAAAAGAAGATGCCTATGGTTTGGATGTCTGGGTGAAACGAACCAATAAAATGGTCATCAACGAGCGATACAAACTAGGCGATTATCATATAGATCACGGCAATGGAATGGATTATTACCACGTAGGATTTTCATTGGGAGCAGGCAATATGGCACCTTATTTGAATGATACAATCCGGTATTCTGGAAATTACCACCAATGGAAAGTATTGGATAATGGGCCTTTGCGCTCCACATTCCAATTGATTTATGATACTTGGGATGCGGGCGGAATAAAAGTCAAGGCCACGAAAACTATTTTATTAGATGCCGGCTCACAGCTCAATCGCATCGAAAACGTTTATTCATTTGAAGGGGATAAACCATTGCCTGTTGTTGTAGGGATTATAAAAAGACCTGAAACTGGCATTATATCCTTAAACGAACAACAGGGAATAATGGGTTATTGGGAACCTACCCATGGATTGGATGGCACTACAGCGGTAGGCTCCATATTAACAACTCCTGTAAACAATATGTTGGTGGGCAATACTCAAATGTTGGCAAAAACTGCGGTAAAAAACAATGAACCCATCATTTATTACAGTGGAGCAGCGTGGGATAAAGCAGGGAAAATAACCAATGCCGAACAATGGTTCCACTATCTGGAAACCTTTAAGCAACAAATAAATGAACCTTTAATCATTACCGTAAAATAAAAATAAATTAAACAATAACTATTAAAACAAAAATTATGTCAATTAACCTTTTTGATTTAACTGGAAAAACAGCTCTTATAACAGGAGGAGTCCACGGTCTAGGAATGGCGATGGCCAAAGGACTTGGAAATGCAGGAGCAAAAATTGTGGTAAACGATCTTTCGCAAGAAGCCTTGGATAAAGCCGTGGCAGAATATAAATCGGTTGGGATTGAAGCTTACGGCTATGTATTTAATGTATGCGACGAGAAAGCCGTAATTACCAGTATAAAACAAATAGAAGCCGAAGTGGGGCCTATCGATATCTTAATCAACAACGCAGGTATCATCAAAAGAACTCCAATTATAGAAATGGAAGTGGAAGATTTCACAGCGGTTATAACTGTAGATTTAATTAGTCCTTTTATAGTTTCCAAAAATGTTGCCAAAGGGATGATTCAACGTGGCGGAGGAAAAATCATCAACATCTGTTCGATGATGAGCGAATTGGGAAGAGATTCCGTAAGTGCTTATGCTGCCGCCAAAGGGGGACTAAAAATGCTTACTAAAAATATGGCTACCGAGTGGGCAAAATTTAACATTCAAACCAATGGTATTGGTCCAGGTTATTTTGCAACAAGTCAGACTGCTCCAATTAGAGTGGATGGACATCCCTTCAATGATTTCATCATTAGCCGAACACCTGCCGCACGTTGGGGTGATCCCGAAGACTTGCAAGGAGCTGCCATTTTCTTGTCTTCCAAAGCGAGTGATTTTGTTAACGGTCACATACTTTATGTTGATGGAGGAATTTTGGCAACCATAGGAAAACCATCTAACGAAGATTAACCCCTTTCTAGGGTAAGTTCGTTTAATAAAAATTCTTATCCCTATTTTATTTTTGGGCATTTGACTCCCATTTACTAAAAAAACATCCAGTTTTTTCATATCCAAAAAATGAAAAATCATTTGCTCAAGAATGCCATGCATCCGTCAACCGGAAGCATGGCATTACATACTTCGGGGTTATTAGATGCTATTTTGGGTAGAACTAAAAAGATAAAATAATAAATTATAAAAATTAAGTTATGTTAAACAGTAGTATTGATAAAGCCACAGGGTTTGAAAAAAGGTTTGAAAATATAGGAACCATAGTTTATGAAAATTCGGTAAAGGCCTCCCAAGCTGTGGCTCGAGAAATATCCGATTTGATAAGAGTAAAACAAGCCCAAAAACAGCCATGTATATTGGGATTGGCTACAGGTTCCTCTCCAAAAGGATTGTATTCTGAATTGGTACGATTGCATAAAGAAGAAGGATTGAGTTTTAAAAATGTGGTGTCATTCAATTTAGATGAGTATTACCCTATGGAACAAGATTCCATAAATAGCTATGTGAGATTCATGAAAGAATTATTATTCAATCATGTCGATATTTTACCAGAAAACATTCATATCCCTGACGGAACACTCTCCAAAGCCGGTATAGCTGATTTTTGTGCTGTATACGAATCAAAAATTGAAGCTTTGGGTGGAATAGATTTGCAAATTCTAGGAATCGGAGGCAATGGCCATATAGGATTCAATGAATCCGGATCATTGCAAAACTCTAAAACGCGTTTAGTGGCCTTAGATCATATCACCAGAGCAGCTGCAAGTAATGATTTCTCTGGATTGAATAATACACCTAGAACTGCAATTACCTTAGGGGTGAAAAAAATTATGGAAGCCAAAAGGGTAATCCTAATGGCTTGGGGAGAAGGAAAAGCTAATATTATTAAAGCCTCGACCGAAGGGCCTGTGACTAATTTAGTCCCTGCTTCCTTTTTGCAAGAACATAAAAATGCCACTTTTGTTTTGGATAAAGAAGCAGCATCGAAACTGATTCGAATCAATACCCCTTGGTTGGTCGAAAAAATTGTGTGGACAGATAAATTAATTCGAAAAGCAGTATTGGGCTTGGCGCTTCATTTAAAGAAACCAATTTTAATGCTTACCGATGCGGATTACATTGAAAATGGAATGAGCGATTTATTGGCCGATTCAGGACCAGCTTACGAAATTAACATTAAAATATTCAACAAACTGCAAAACACCATTACGGGATGGCCAGGAGGAAAACCTAATGCCGATGACAGCAAACGTCCAGAACGTGCAGAACCGGCTAAAAAACGGGTTCTTATTTTTAGTCCGCATCCTGATGATGATATTATTAGTATGGGTGGCACATTCAAGAGATTGCACGAGCAAGGACACGAAGTGCATATAGGATATCAAACCTCGGGAAATATAGCTGTGGCCGATGATGAAGCTTTACGATTTGCCAGTTTTGTTTGCGACTATAATGACAAGTTTGGCATCAAAAGTCCAGAAGCAGAAGACATTTACAAGAAAGCGATAACATTTCTAAAGAACAAAAAAGCGAGCGAGGTTGATATCGCTGAAGTAAGATACATCAAAGGATTAATTCGAAAAGGAGAGGCTCGATCAACCAGTTTTTATGTTGGTATTCCTGAAGAACAGATTCACTTTATGGAACTTCCTTTTTATGAAACTGGAACCATTAAGAAAAATCCAATAGGAGAAGCAGATATCCAAATCACGATGGACCTCATCGATAAAATAAAACCACATCAAATTTATGCAGCAGGTGATTTAGCGGACCCTCATGGAACCCATAAGGTATGTTTAGATGCTATTTTTGAAGCCGTAAAACGACTGAAACCTAAAAAGTACATGAACGATTGTTGGGTTTGGCTGTACAGAGGGGCTTGGCAGGAATGGGGCATTGATGAGATTGAAATGGCAGTACCAATGGGACCTGATCAAGTGTTGGAAAAACGAAAAGGTATCTTTAAACACCAATCCCAAAAAGATGGTGTCGTCTTTCAAGGAGCAGACAGCAGAGAGTTTTGGCAAAGAGCCGAAGACAGAAATAAAGAAACGGCAGATTTATACGATGAATTAGGATTGTCCCATTATGCAGCAATGGAAGCATTTGTTAGATGGGAGTATTAAATAAAGACTAAATAACATTATGAAATCGATTTCAGGAATAAGAGTTACAATAGATGGAAGTGTCAACGATAATTTGACACCTATAAAAAGAAATGCAGCTCTGTATTAAGTGATAGTTTGGATAGGCTACTTGGGCATGATAGAGAGTTATGAATAAGAAGTTGATATTGTATTTCAAGATATAGGGTTTTAGTCTTATTCTAGCTGACTTGGAGCAATTATTTAATTTGTACGAGGCGATTGAGGCTATTGTGCGGCAATTACTCAAATTCATAAAAAGTACCAGATTCTTTTGATTCAGAAATTGTAAAAACAACTCGTTCTGTTAATTTTTTTAAATCTCGATTAGCCGTTGTATCTGATATTATGCTATGAAATGTGATCCAATTGTGCAATTAAAAAAGTTCATAAAAGGAACCAGCTCCTATAATATCAATTGATTTAAAAATGTTTCTGACAACCAAAATTCTTAAATTATCGTGGGGATTGATTTTTATCCGCCACTTATCCGCCAAAACGAGATAAAAACAATTTTGTTAAACCAGTAGAATAAAAAATAAAAAAGCTAAATAGAAAGGAAATTAGTGAAATAGTTAAAAAAGATTGGGAAGAAAACAAATCAAAAAAGTTTGCTTTTTAGAAAGTGTACGAAATGTAACTTAAAACAATAACTTTTTTTTTACTCGAAATATTAAAAATTATAGTCTTAATTTTATTTATCGTACATTGTATCATACAATATTATAAATAAAAAATCCGCAATGCCTATCATTAATAGTCGATTACGGAATTATTTTGCAGAGAGGAAGGGATTCGAACCCTCGATAAGTTGCCCTATACACGCTTTCCAAGCGTGCGCCTTCAGCCACTCGGCCACCTCTCTAAATTGGTCTGCAAAGAACACTAAAAAATTCGACTTTAGAAAATTAAAAATTACTTTTTATAGCATTTCCCCTCTTAATGAAGTTTCGAATTGTATTTTGAAATTATCTTGCGAAACATTTTGCCCCAACAAGTACATTAATTTTGTAATAGCCGCTTCAGTGGTAATGTCTTTGCCAGAGATTACTCCAATTTCCTTTAATGCCGTACTAGTTTCATATTTTCCCATTGTTACACTTCCGATGGAACATTGGGTTACATTAACAATTTGCAAACCGCTTTTTATTGCTTTTTTAAGCAAGTACAAAAACCATTCTTCTAAAGGAGCATTTCCTGCACCGTACGTTTCCAATACAATTCCCTTAAGTTTGGGAATATCGAAAATGACCGACAAAACACTTTCGCTAATTCCAGGAAACATTTTTATTATGACGACATTAGTATCTAAATTTTTGTGAATCTGAAGTTTTTTCTCTCTCGATACTGGCAAAAACAATTCTGGAAATGTCTTCAAATTCACTCCCGATTCAATTAGCATTGGATAATTGGGCGAAATAAAGGCATTGAAATTCTCAGCATTGATCTTAGTGGTTCTATTACCGCGATACAATTTGTATTCAAAATAAAGGCAAACTTCACCAATTACTGGTTTATTGTGTTCCCGTAATGATGCTATCTGAATGGCAGTGATTAGATTTTCCTTTGCATCGGTTCTTAAATCTCCGATGGGTAATTGGGAGCCGGTAAATATAACGGGTTTCGACAAGTTCTCGAGCATAAAACTCAAGGCTGAGGCGGAATAAGACATTGTATCCGATCCGTGAAGCACTACAAATCCATCAAAATCTGTATAATTCTTCTCGATAATACTTGCAATTTCCACCCATTTTTCAGGATTCATAGTAGATGAATCAATTGGAGCATCGAACGAAACCGTTTCGATATCGCAATCCAATTGTTTCAATTCCGGGATTTTTTGCAGCAATTTGCTGAAATTGAAAGCCTTGAGCGCTCCGGTTTCAAAATCCTTCATCATACCGATTGTTCCACCGGTATAAATCAAAAGAATTTTGGCTTTAGACTGCATTTTCGTATTTCAATTTATTGACAACTGGGTTGGCGTACATCGATAAAAAACTTTGCATTGCCTGTGGATTACTATGATCGATTCTCATCTCTAACCTGCGCTCAAAAAGTAACTTTTCATTTTCTGTGTATAAATGACTATACTGAGTGGTTTTATGTAATAAATCAAAGGCAATATAATTGGTCGGCCACAATTTATAATTACTTAAAATAGAGTCGTCTATAAGCTGTGCCAAAGCTTGAATTTGCTTATTAGAATTTTCGTGATGCGCTTTTATCTCATCCAATTCGCTGTTCAAAACAGCTCCAACATGAATATGAATTCGGCGCTTTTGACCCATCACGCCGCTCATCAAATTGATAAAATCTTCATTTTTCTCTTTGACATAAATCTCCTGATTGGCCTCTGCCATCAATTGTGGCATTTTCAAGGCATCTGTAGGGTCGTATTCATAAGAAATAGAAACAGGAACTATTTGAATTTTCTTGAAATAATCCATAAGCTCAACTTCGTCAGAAGCCATCGCCAACATTTTCAAGACTCCCGGATTTGTAGCGTCATTTCCGTCCTTGGTTCGTCCCTCACGCTGCGCTATCCAAACCGATCGATTCTCGTGCTGCAACAATTTACTTATGTACTCTGATAATAATTTGGAGCTTTGTAACATTTCACGAGGTGACAATCCTCTTTGAACCAAGAAATTACGATTCAATCTAGCTAATTTTCGTAAAAATGATTTTTGTACCAAATTGTCTCCAATAGCCGATGCGGTCATCACTAGTTTATGTTCAAACAAACACGCATTCAATAACGACGTATCTAAAAGTATGTCGCGATGATTTGAAATAAACAAGTAAGAAGTGTTTTTTTCTAGCATCTCAAATCCTGAAGTGGACAATCCATCAGATGTTTTTTCCAGCACTTTTTGTAGTGACTTATAAATGAAATTACATTGAAAATCTCGGGTTGAATGCGTACGCAGCAATTGCTCTTTCCAAACTTCATCCTGAGTTTCTGGAAAAGTAAAGTTCATCAACGCTTTCATCATCGGATGATTTACTACTCCTTGAATCGCGTCGTTTACTTCTGTTTCGTAAAATGGACGAATGGCGTCAAATTTTGACATATTAAGATGTTTTTTAGGACAAATGGATAAATTTTTATCAAAAATAGTTGAATTCTACGTCAAATCCCAAAAATAAGTCTAGAATTTTCTGTTGTTATCTTTGCGATTTCTTCTGTAGGTAGGTTGTAAATTTCGGCCAATTTGGCAACCACATTCAGCAGATAACTGCTTTCGTTGCGTTTTCCTCGATAAGGAACAGGTGCTAAATAAGGAGAATCGGTTTCTAAAACGATATGGCTGATGTCGATTTGGTTCAAAAACTGATCTATTTTTCCGTTTTTGAAAGTCACCACTCCTCCTATTCCCAATTTCATTTGATAAGAAATCGCTTGTAATGCTTGCTCGTAAGTTCCCGAAAAACAATGAAAAATCCCAAATAAATCGGCCGATTTTTCTTCTTCCAAAACGGCAAAAATCTCATCGAAAGCTTCCCGACAATGAATTACGATAGGCAATTTGTACTGTTTCGCCAATTGAATTTGTTTTCTAAAGGCATCTTGCTGCTGCGGCAAATGGGTTTTATCCCAATACAAATCAATCCCAATTTCGCCCACAGCAAAGAATTTCCTCTTGAACAATTCTTCTTCTACATGTTTTAATTCTTCGAGATAATTGTCCTTGACGTGTGTGGGATGTAAACCCATCATTAGAAAAATGTTTTCGGGATAAGCTTTTTCCAAATCATACATCGATGGGGTAAAAGCTGAGTCAATGGCGGGAATAAAAAACCGAGAAACCCCAGCATCTATAGCGCGCTGAATCATCTCATTGCGATCTTCGTCAAATTCATTCGAATATAAATGCGTATGTGTATCGGTAATAATCATCAAATTTATTTTAGCCGTAAAGGTATAATTTTGAAGTATTGAATTCCACTTTTATTCATTTTTAGATTACTTTTGACCTTCAATCGCTGTGTATGAACTATCTTCCCTATATTCTCAAAAAAGAAAAATACAAAAAAATAAAATTCAAGGTTTCGAAAACCCAGCATTTGCTCATTAAAGCCAAAATAAATGGCGTGAAAGGCAATTTTATTCTCGACACTGGTGCGTCTAACAGTTGTATCGGATTTGAAAGCGTGGAATTATTTCAACTTCAAGCCAATGGCTCGAAAACGCAAGCTTCGGGCGCTGGGGCAACAGGAATGTTTACCCAAATTGCAACTGGCAATACCTTGCAAATGAACCGTTGGAAATACAAAAAATTCGACCTAGTAATTTTTGATTTATCTCACGTAAATGAAGCCTTGATTGCTTACAAAGCCCAACCTGTTCACGGCATTATAGGTGCCGATATATTAATGAAAGGCAAGGGAATTATCGACTATTATAATCACTGTTTGTACTTACTTTAGCATTTTTCTTGAATGAATAATAAGCTAAAATCGTACTCAACAACATTAGAAAACCTCCTAATACAAAGGGTGCACCAGCAAACTGAAACGGCGCTTCTTTATGTGTGAAATAATAAAAAACAGTCGACATCATCGGAGGGCCAATAATAGTAGAAGCACTCATCAAACTCGTCATTGTTCCTTGTATTTCACCTTGCTCTGAAGGGGAAACTTTAGTTGCGATGATCGCTTGCAAAGCTGGCCCGGCAATTCCTCCCAAACAATAGGGAACTAGAAATACAAACATCATCCAACTTTGATTTGCTGTTGCAAACAAAAACAATCCAATGGTATACATTGCCATACCTACATATATACTTTTTTCGTTACCCAATCGTGGATTTATCCAACGAACTAAACCACCTTGCACAACACCAACAAGTAATCCTATTAAACCTAAAGAAAGACCAACCATTTTTTCGTCCCAATTAAAACGGTACATAGTAAAATAACTCCAATTGCTTTGTACTGCGTGAGAGCCAACATACAGTAAAAATATAGCTGCCATTAGTCCAATAAGCGAAGGGTGTTTTTGGAGACTTTTAAATGCTCCTATTGGATTGGCACGACGAATGTCAAATTCACGACGATGATCTTTAGATAGAGATTCCGGCAAAATAAAATAACCATATAGAAAATTAATCATGCACAAAGCAGCTGCAGCATAAAACGGAACCCTAGAGCCGTATTGCCCTAAAAATCCACCAATCACCGGTCCGATGATGAAACCTAATCCAAAAGCAGCACCAATCATTCCAAAATTTTTCGCACGATTTTGCGGCGTGCTAACATCCGCAATATATGCAGATGCTGTTGTTATACTTGCTCCTGTGATTCCTGCCAAAATCCGACCTATAAATATCCAAAAAATAGTGGGTGCAAATGCTAGTAATAAATAATCCATGGAAAAACCTAGTAAGGATAATAATAGAATAGGTCTTCGTCCGAATTTATCACTAAGATTTCCAATTATCGGAGCAAATATAAACTGAGTGATCGCATAAGCAAAGGTCAGCCAACCGCCGTATTTAGCAGCTTCGCTGATGTCTCCGTTAATGAGTTCTTTGATTAATTTTGGAATAACAGGAATGATGATTCCCCAGCCCGTAATATCAATTAATATTGTGATAAAAATGAAACCTATTGCGGCTTGCTTCTTTGTTTTGGTCATAAAAAATTATATTGGTGGGTAAATCTACAAAAAAACCAGTTTGAATATTCAAACTGGTTTTAAGATTTGTCCTTCGTCAAGAATGACAATATAATGATGTTACAATTCGAAAGCTTTTTTCGGATTGTTATCGCATAGTAATTCAACTGGATTTTCTAACGCTTCTTTCACAGCAACCAAGAATCCAACAGACTCACGACCATCAATAATTCTGTGGTCATACGAAAGTGCTACGTACATCATTGGGTGAATTTCTACTTTACCATTTACGGCAATTGGACGCTCGATAATGTTGTGCATTCCCAAAATTCCCGATTGTGGTGGATTGATAATCGGTGTACTTAACATACTTCCGAAAACACCTCCGTTGGTGATGGTAAATGTTCCTCCTGTCATATCGTCAACAGTTATTTGTCCGTCACGCGCTTTAAGGGCTAATCTTTTTATATCGGCCTCAATACCTCTGAAAGTCATGTTTTCGGCGTTGCGAACAACAGGAACCATTAATCCTTTTGGTCCAGAAACAGCTATGGAAATATCACAGAAATCGTAAGCAATTTTGTAATCACCATCCATCATAGAGTTTACATCAGGATACAATGCTAAAGCTCTGGTAACTGCTTTGGTAAAAAATGACATATATCCTAAACCAAGGCCGCCGTGTTTCGCTTTGAAAGCATCTTTATATTCATTACGCAAGGTATTGATTGGTGTCATATTCACTTCATTGAACGTAGTCAACATAGCGGTATCATTTTTGGCAGCAACCAATCTTTCGGCTACTTTACGACGCAACATTGATAATTTGGTGCGTTCAGAACCACGATTTCCTCCTGTAGGAGTTCCCATCGAAGGAACTGCTGCATTCAAGGCATCTTCTTTAGTAATTCTACCTTCTTTTCCTGTTCCAACAATATCAGAAGGTTGAATATTTTTTTCGTCTAATATTTTTCTTGCAGCTGGTGATGGCGTTCCAGAAGCGTAAGATGTTGGAGCGGCTGGAGCAGGTGCTTTTACCTCTTCTTTCTTCACTTCAACTGCTTTCGCTTCTTGTCTAACTTCGGCAACTGGCGCTGAAGCCGAAGGTTTTGCAGCATCTGTATCAATATGGCACACAATGGCACCCACAGCAACAGTATCTCCCTCTTCTGCTTTCAAAGTGATGATTCCGCTAGCTTCGGCTGGCAATTCGAGTGTTGCTTTATCTGAATCAACTTCTGCGATGGCCTGATCTTTTTCTACATAATCTCCATCTTTTACTAACCAAGTTGCGATTTCAACTTCTTTTATAGATTCCCCTGGTGATGGGACTTTCATTTCTAAAATCATCTTTTATAATTTAAAATATATAGTTATAATTATTTTATTCTAGTAAATTTTCTACTGAAATATCTTCATCTATTTCGTCCCAATGAACCCCTTCTCCATTTCCAATAAAACGCCATTTCTTCAATTGGTTTTCCGTTGCATTTCTTAATCTTGGAAACCATTCAAGTGGGATTGAAAGTTCTCGTCCGTCTTCTAAAAAAACAATCATTTTAGAATCGGAAAAAGTTACATTTATCGCTTTTTTTGATTTATGTATTACTAAAGAACTCATCCCATTTTTGTATTAAAAGTTGTTGATTTTCTTCGACTAAATTACGAATTTGTTTCAATTCGGATGCATTAAATCTTGACGATTTAATCAATTCAATAAAATCTATATTGAACTTCGCTGTTTTTTCCCCTTTTTCAACATGAATATGCTTTGGTAAGTGTTCGTTGCTATAAAAGAAAAAACGAATCCCATCTATATAAAGGATTGTCGGCATATTATTTTACAAAATCTTTCTCAAAAACCATCTTAATAGCTTTGGCGTGTCGGTTTTTTGATCTTGTATAACTTCCTGAAGCTGAGGCTGAGGATACCCTTAGAGAAGCCAATCTCCATTTTATAAAATCAAAATTCATCAACATATAACCATAAGCACCCATATTTTTAGGTTCTTCCTGAGCCCAAACATAATCTTGGGCATTTGGATATTTAGCGATAATGGCTTTCAATTGATCCACAGGCAATGGGAACAACTGTTCTATTCTGACAACTGCTACATCTTTTCTAGCTCTGATTTCTCTCTCTGCAGTGATATCATAGTAGAATTTACCCGTACAGAAAACCAAAGTTTTAACTTCCTCTTTATTTACGGTTTCATCATCGATCGTTTCTTGGAAAGAACCATGTTCTAATTCTTCGATGCTCGAAACTACTCTTGGATCGCGCAATAAACTCTTTGGTGTAAACACAATCAATGGTTTACGGAATTTCAATTTCATTTGTCTCCTCAACAAGTGAAAGAAGTTGGCTGGAGTTGTACAATCGGCAACATACATATTTTGTCTAGCACATAGTTGCAAGAAACGCTCCATACGACCTGATGAATGTTCTGCTCCTTGTCCCTCGTAACCGTGAGGTAGTAAAACAACTAATCCGTTTTGATTGTTCCATTTGTCTTCCCCACAAGAAATATATTGGTCAATCATGATTTGAGCTCCATTGGAAAAATCTCCAAATTGTGCTTCCCAAATAGTTAAAGCATTAGGGTTTGCCAAGGCATAACCGTAATCAAAACCTAAAACTCCATACTCTGATAAAAGAGAGTTGAAAGCGTTGAATTTTCCTTTTTTACCTTCTAAACTGTTGATTAAAACTACTTCCTCTTCTGAATCTTCGACTTTCACGACGGCGTGACGATGCGAAAAAGTACCACGTTCTACGTCTTGACCTGAAACACGAACGTCAAAACCTTCTCTTAACAACGATCCATAAGCTAAATGCTCGGCCATCGCCCAGTCTAGCTTATTGGTTTCGAAAAACATTGTTTTTCTATCGTTGATTAATTTTTGAACTTTACTAATGAATTTTTTATCGGTTGGCAAATTACAAATGGCATTGGCAACAGCTGTAAGTCCTTCTTTAGGATAAGTGGTGTCCACTTTTTTAAGCATTTGCGAAATCCCTGCTCTTTCGAATCCTTTCCATTCATTTTGCAAAAACGGAGTGATGATTGTCAATTCTTTTTTACGAGATTCTTCAAGGTTTACCTCTAAATCGGCCTTATATTCCGCTTCTAATTCTTTTACGTGTGAGTCGTCGATAACTCCTTCGGCTAATAACTTTTCAGCATAAATATCTCTAGGATTTTTATGTTTAGCAATGATTTTATATAAAATAGGTTGCGTAAAACGAGGTTCATCACCTTCATTGTGACCGTATTTTCTATATCCTAATAAGTCAATAAAAACGTCACGACCAAATTCCATTCTAAAATCTAAAGCAAATGACATAGCATGTACCACAGCTTCGGCATCATCGGCATTGACGTGCAATACTGGCGAAAGTGTTACTTTGGCAACATCGGTGCAATAGGTAGATGAACGAGCGTCAAGGTAATTTGTGGTAAAACCAACTTGATTGTTGATTACAACGTGAATAGTTCCACCTGTTTTATACCCGTCTAATTGGGACATTTGAATAATTTCATATAAAATTCCTTGGCCAGCAATTGCAGCATCACCGTGAACGGCAATAGGCAACACTTTTGAGAAATCATTCGGGAAATATTTATCTTGTTTGGCTCTAGTTATCCCTTCGATTACCGCTCCAACGGTTTCTAAATGCGATGGATTTGGCGCCAAGTTGATATTAATAGTTTTTCCTGAGCTGGTTCTTTTTTCAGCAGTTAACCCCAAGTGGTACTTTACGTCACCATCAAAATATTCTTGATCGTTGTAATCTTTACCGTCAAATTCACTAAAAATATCTTGAGTAGATTTTCCGAAAATATTAGCCAAAACATTCAATCGACCACGGTGTGCCATTCCCATTACGAAATGTTCTACTCCTTTTTCGGCAGCTCTTTCTATCAAAGCGTCGATTGCAGGAATTAAAGATTCACCTCCTTCGAGTGAAAATCGTTTTTGTCCAACATATTTAGTGTGCAAGAAATTTTCAAAGGCTACCGCTTGGTTCAATTTATGTAGAATAGCTTTTTTCTTTTCTACTGAAAAATCAGGTTGGTTGTCATTATGCCCAATTTTACTCTGAATCCATTTGATATCATTTGGATTTCGAAGATACATATATTCAACTCCGATAGATTGACAATAAATTTTATCTAAATGACCTAAGATTTCTGCCAAACTACAAGGTTCAATCTTAATGATTCTTGCAGCATCAAATATTGTTGGTAAATCAGCTTTCGAAAGTCCAAAATTTTCAAGGTCTAATGTTGGCGAATAAGTTCTTCTTTTGTGTACTGGATTTGTTCTTGTAAACAAATGGCCACGACTTCTGTAAGCATCAATCAACTTGATCACGTTAAACTCCTTTAGAAGTTTTTCTGTGCTAGCACTGTTTTCTGGGGCTAAAGTTGCTTTAACTTCTGGTTGAGCCACTGCATTTTCTCCATTGTAAGTTGCCATTCCAAAGTCGAAACCTTGAAAAAAACCTCTCCAACTTGGCTCTACGCTATCTGGATTTTCTAAATATTGATCGTAAAGTTGTGCAAAAAATTCGGTGTGAGCCGCGTTTAAGAATGAAAACCTATCCATAATTTTATAAAATATGCGTTTTTGTTAAAAATAGTTTGGCAAAAGTACAATAAATCAATACACATACTATTTTTTTATTGTGTACTTTTACGTAATAAAATGTTAAAAAAATCATTAAACCATGAAAAAAAAACATCATATATCCTTTTTTAGATCATTATTAGTTTTGCTTTTTCTCCTTATTCTGAATCCATTAATAGCGCAAGGGCCTTTAAATACACCTCAGCAGCCGCCTAGTGATTTTTGGAATCATGTGCAATTAGGCGGTGGTATAGGATTGAATTTTTCCTCGGGTTATTCCGATGTTTTTATAGCACCTAGTGCTATTTATAATTTTAACCCAACTGTGGCTCTTGGAGCTGGTTTGAACTTGAACTACGTGGCTTCGAAAAATTATTATTCTTCATTTGTGTATGGTATTAGTACCATTGTTTTGGTAAATCCAATACCCCAAATTCAATTATCCGTTGGACTAAATCAATCAAGAGTAAACTATCAAGAAGAAGGCTTTTCGAATTATTCTGAGGATTATTGGGACACAAGTTTGATCGTTGGCGCCGGGTATCGAACAGGTAATGTTACAATTGGGGTGGGCTATAATCTTTTGCAGGATGATCGTTATGATGCAGAACCATTTGTTCCTTTTGTTAGAGCTTATTTTTAGTCGAAAACATAACCTATGCCTAACGTAAAAACGCTGGTCAATGCTTAAATTTGTTTTTCTTAGCTTTTAAATCCATTTTTATGAGACATTTTATTTTGTTTGTTTTTCTGTTTATTTCTTTTATCATTTCGGCCCAAAATAATCTTTTGCAATCCGGCCCAATGGTGGGTTATTGCGAAATGAAAGAGGCGGTTATTTGGCTGCAAACCAAAGAGAATGTTCCCGCAAAAATCGAATATTTTGCCACAGAAAATCCGACGGCGGTTTTCTATTCCGAAACCTATACTTCTGCTAAAGAGGTTGGCTTTACCTATCATATCATCTTAGACAAACTTGCCCCAGGAAAAAAATACAACTACAATCTTTACCTCAACAACAAGAAGGTGGTTTTACCCTATGAAACTTCTTTTTCCTCGAAAAAATTGTGGCAATGGAGGGAAGATGCTCCAGATTTTACAGTGGCTTTTGGCAGTTGTATGTACATCAACGAAACGGCTTTGGACAGACCGGGAAAACCTTATGGAAGTGGCTATTCGATTTTCGAAAGTTTGACCAAAAAAAATCCAGACATTATGATATGGGGTGGCGACAACACTTATCTTCGGGAAGCCGATTGGGACAGCAAAACGGGGATTTATCAGCGCAATACCCACTCACGTTCTATAAAAGAACTACAGCCTTTGTTGGCAAAAACTCAAAATTTCGCCATTTGGGATGACCACGATTATGGTCCCAACGATAGCGACCGAAGTTTTTATAATAAACACATCACTCAAAAAGCGTTTAAAGATTTCTGGGCCAACAAAAGTTATGGTATTGGGACCGCGCAAACTGAAGGTGTATTTTCTACCTTCAATTGGGGTGATGCACAGTTTTTCTTGTTGGATGATCGTTTTTTTAGATCTCCACAAGACCGAATTACCGGAACCAAAACAATGTTGGGAACTACACAATTCGAATGGCTTATCGATGCTTTAAGTTCATCGATTGCTAGTTTTAAAATAATCGTAATCGGTGGACAAGTTATAAATTCAGTGCCAGATAGCGAAAATTATGGCCACTATCCCGAAGAAAAAGAAAAACTGCTCAAAGAAATAACAGACAATAAAATAAAAGGAGTCTTCTTTTTGACCGGAGACCGTCATTTTGCAGAAATGTCGATGCTGCCTCGCGAAGGCACTTACCCTATTTACGATTGGACAGTTTCACCATTTACTGCAGGTCTTATTTCAGAAAAAGCATTGAAAGAAGACAACAAATACAAAGTAAAAGGCAGTGCTTTTATTCAACATAACTTTAGCATCATTTCGTTCTTTGGAAATAAGGAAAACAGACAAATGAAACTTACTTTATTTGATATCAACGGGAATGAATTATGGAATAAAGTGATTCTAAAAAAAGAATTGGAATAACTAATATTTATTTCGGAACCACACTTTTTGCCATTCTCTTTTCAGGATTAAAAAGGCAACATTTTCGGCTAGCACTACTAAATCCGAACCATCCAATTTTTTTATTAGATCCTCGGAAACGTCTATAATGTAAAGCAGATTCAAATATTCAGCAAACTTGTATTGAATCAACCGATAGATTTTTTCGTGCATTTGAATTTTCAATTCTTCGGGCGAAATGCTCTTAGGAAAATCAATTCCTTCGTTGGCCAAATTAAAATCCTTATTGATTTGCTCAATCAATTTGAAGTACAAAGCTTCCTTTTCGGCTTCTTCGAGCAGTAAATCAATATTTTGGGGTTGGATGTACATTTTAGATTGCAGATTGCAGGTTGCAGATTGCAGATTTGCCGTCTGAAATCTGCAACCTGATGAATTTTTACACTTTTCTATTCATTAAATTTTCTCCAAAAGCTTTCAAGAGTTCTTTTTTATCTTGAGAAACATCAATTTTTTCAAGTGTTTCAAAGGCCTTCAAAGTATACTCCTCAATGGCTTTTTGAGTGGCTTGAGAAGCTCCAGTCGAGTTGAAAATTTCTTTCACCGAGTTAATTTTTTTTTCGTTATCCTCTAATTCAACCGAAAATAATCGTGTTAATAATTCCTTTTCATCGGTTTTCGAAAATTCGATAGCTTTGAGATACAAGTACGTTTTCTTGTTTTCGATAATATCACCTCCCACTTGTTTTCCGAAGGTTTTTGGATCACCAAAAGCATCTAAATAATCATCTTGCAACTGAAAGGCTAGCCCCAAATTTAGCCCAAAATCGTAAATCAATTTAGAATTTTCCTTAGAAGTTTGAGCTATAATGGCTCCCATTTTCATTGCCGCAGCGACCAAAACTGCCGTTTTGTATTCAATCATTTTCAAATATTCCGGAATCGTGACATCATTTCGGGTTTCAAAATCGACATCATATTGTTGTCCTTCGCAAACTTCAAGAGCGGTTTTGCTGAACAATTTGGCTAATTTTCGAAAGGTTTTAGGTTGGTATTTTTCGAAATATTGGTAAGCCAAAATCAGCATCGCATCACCGGAAAGGATTCCCGTATTGATATTCCATTTTTCGTGAACGGTTACATTTCCTCTTCGCAAAGGCGCATCGTCCATGATATCATCGTGTACCAAAGAAAAATTATGAAAAACCTCAACAGCCGTGGCGGCAGGCAACGCCAATTTGTAATCCACATCAAAAACATCGGCGGTCATTAAAGTTAAAACAGGGCGCAATCTTTTACCGCCAAGCTGCAAAATGTAGTCTATGGGTTGGTATAAATTGGCAGGCTCTTTTTCAAAGTTTTGACTTTTCAAATAGCTTAAAAATTGCTCTTGGTATTCGTTGATGGGAAGCATTTGTGTTCTGTTTTAAATTCCAAATTTAGAGTATGTAAAGTAAATTAAAAAACAGTTCACTTTAAATTTAGAATAATTTATTAAAAATACTTTGGAAACTATTTTGGTACTCAAAGTTTCCTGTATATATTTGCCATCGAAATTAAAATCAAATATTAGTTTTTCACCCTATACTCCAACCTATTATGGCAACAAAATGGACACTTGACTCAGACCAATCTGATGTCCTAATCAAAATGAAAGATACTACCATCACTTATTTGGGCGGCGAAAAGAATCATTTTGAAGGCTTTGTATCCCTCGATGAAGATCAAATTCAAGATGCATCCGTGGAATTTTTCCTCGACAGTAACACTTTTACTTCGCAAAAAAGAGAAGAACCTTTACCATTGAAAAATGATACTGTTCAACCCAAAAAACCTTTAATCCGGTTCAAATCGACCTCGTTTCAAAAAATAAAGAACAACATCAATTTCTTGAAAGGCCACTTGACCATCAAAGATGTAACTAAAATGGTCGAACTAGATGCCGAATTCATCGGAATCAACAACTACAATGGGTCTAAAAAAGCTGCCTTTGAAATAAAAGGAGATATTAACCGAAACGATTTTGGATTGGACAAAAATTTCAACAATTCGAAAGAAAAGTTTGGTTTTGGAAAAAACCTAAAACTAGTAGCTAATTTAGAATTTTCGATTTAAGAAGTTAAAAAAAGATTGGATAAACATTAAATTAATGTAATCATTTTGGAAACTCAATTAACAGATAAAGTTTCCAACTTACATTTGAATTTAAAAAAGCAAAAGGCTGAAATTAAATCAGCAAAAGAACATGAAAGAAAAAATTATAGCAAAAGCAACTGATTTGTTTTTAAAACTAGGTTTTAAGAGTGTCACTATGGATGATATTGCTGAAGAAATGTGCATTTCTAAAAAAACCATTTACAAATATTTTTGCAACAAAGAACTCCTAATTGCAGAAACCACGGAAATAGTTCACAAAGCAATTCACCAGAGCATTGATAGCATTGTAGCCAAAGACTATAATGCCATCGAAGAAAATTTCGAAATCAGAAAGATGTTCAAAGAAATGTTTAAAACAAGTGAATCCTCTCCTTCCTATCAATTGAAAAAGCATTATCCTGAAATCTATGACAAAGTAGTAACGAGAGAAATCAACGAATGCACAAGTATTTTTAAACAAAATATTGACCGAGGAATTGATCAAGGATTATATCGACCAAACATACTGATTGATACCTATGTTGGTTTTTATTATCATTTAATCTTTAGCATTCACGGCAACACAGTCACCGAAAAAGAATTACACGAACTAGAACTACAAGCCTTAGAATACCACACCAGAGCTATGGCAACGCCGGCAGGAATTACCGAACTAGAAAAACAATTAGAAAACTATCACTTATAATGAAGAAACTATTTTTAATCCCCTTGTTAGTTTTTGCCATCTCAGCGAAAGCTCAAAATACGACTGATAACCCACAGTCAAATCCGTCTAATAAAAACTTTGTTTTTAGCTTAGAACAAGCAATCGCCCACGCCCTGACCAATAATTATTCGGTTATTAATGCGAATAGAGATATTGAGGCATCTAAAGAAAAAAAATGGGAAACTACCGCAGCGGGTTTGCCACAAATTAACGCTGGTGTAGATTTTACCAATAATTTTGTATTGCAAAAATCAGTAATCCCTGCAGAATTTTTTGGTGGAGAACCTGAAACCTATGCTACTGTAGCTTTTGGAACCAAATACAGTATGATAGCGCGATCTACTTTGAGCCAACTGATTTTTGACGGGTCTTATATTGTAGCATTGCAAGCTTCAAAAACGTATTTGAAGTATTACGAAAATGCCAAACAAAAAACAGATACCGAAATCAAAGAAGCGGTTATCAATGCCTATGGCAATGTATTATTGGCCGAAGAAAGTATCGCTATTCTCGAAAAAAACAAAGCTACTTTAGAAAAAACACTATCCGACACCAAAGCTACTTTCCAAAATGGTTTGATCGAAGAGGAAAGTGTAGAACAATTACAAATTACCTTGACCTCAATAAACAGTACTCTAAATTACAACAAAAGACTGGCTGAAGTAGCTTACAAAATGCTAAAAATCACTTTAGGAATCGACATCAATGATGATTTGAAATTGACGGATAGCCTAGATAAATTAACGGTTTCGAATTTAGATATGGCATTTTCAAAATCGGAATTCTCAGTTAATGACAATATCAATTATCAAATGGCGATGAATTTTCAAGAGCAAAGAGAATTAGAATTAAAACTTCAAAAAGCTAAAGCCTTACCATCATTGTCTGCCAATTTAAATTTTGGTTATACCGCATTTAAAGATGAATTTCAGTTTTTTACTCAAAATCAAAATTGGTTCAATTATTCGAATGTTGGAGTTGGTTTAAATATTCCTATTTTCAGTAGTTTGGCTAGAAGTTCACGAACGCAACAAGCCAAAATAGCTTTGGATCAAGCCAAAACACAATTGTCAGAAGCAGAACAAAAATTAAAATTACAATATGCAGCTGCCAAAAGTGATTATGAATTTAGTGTCGAAGAATATGCGACAGCAAAATCAAATTTGAACCTTGCCGAAAGAATCGAAAAAAAGCAACAAATAAAATTTACTGAAGGGTTGTCTTCGAGCTTTGATTACAATGATGCCCAAAGGCAATTGTATACCAATCAACAAAAATACCTGCAATCGATGGTAGATGTTATCAATAAAAAAGCCGCTTTAGAAAAAATAATCAATAAATAATCAAATCAATTTTAACAACCATACAAATGAAATCGAAGATTCACGAACTCCAAAAAAACAATATAATGGTCCTGAGTAAAAAAATATTAACCTTATGCATTCTTTCGATTCTGCTGTTCTCGTGCGGAAAAAATGAAGGCAACAAAAACATTGATACGTTAATCGAATCAAAAAACATTTCGGCACTTCAAGCTAAAAAAGCATTAATCCAAGCTGATTTGACAAAAATTGACGAAGCCTTAGCAAAATTAGATATCAAAAAAGATGAAGCTTTGGTTTCTGTTGCAACAGTAAAAGACACTGTTTTTAGTCATTATCTTGAAGTTCAAGGAAGTGTCGACACCAAAGAAAACATATTGGTTCAGCCGGAATATCAAGGAACATTAATTTCTTTGACCGTAAAAGCGGGACAAAGAGTTTCTAAAGGACAAATTCTGGGAAGAATTGACGATGCTGGATTAAGCCAACAAGTAGCAAGTTTAGAAAATCAATATGCCTTGGCAAAAACGACTTTCGAACGTCAAAAAAATCTTTGGAATCAAAAAATTGGTTCTGAAATTCAGTATTTACAAGCACAAACTCAAATGATTTCGGCTCAAAAAGGTGTAGCACAAGCCAAAGCCCAATTGTCTAAAACCATTATTAGAGCACCATTTACAGGAACTATCGACGAAGTTTTTGTAGAAAAAGGTCAAGTGGTAGCACCTAGTCCACAAGGCTTAATGCGTATCGTAAATTTATCGAATATGTATGTTTCGACATCAGTTCCTGAAACCTACATTGGAAAACTAAAAGTAGGTACTGAAGTAGATGTTTTATTGACTTCATTAGGAAAAACATACAAAGGAAAAGTACGTCAAATAGGGAATTTCGTGAATCCAAGCAACCGTAGTTTTGGTATTGAAGTGGGCGTTCCAAATCCAGAAAATTTGTTGCGTCCCAACCAAGTAGCCAATCTTAAAATTAGTGATTACATAAGTAAAAACGCCATAGTAGTTCCTACAAATGTGATTCAAGAAGACGGTTCGAAAAACAAATTTGTTTTCGTTGTGACCAATTCAAACGGAAAAACAGGAATTGCTAAAAAAGCAATTGTAAAACCAGGACAGTCCTCTGACAATGTCACCGAAATTTTAAGCGGATTATCAGCCGATGATATCATTGTTATCGAAGGAGCAAATGCCGTTTCTGAGGGAATGAAACTAAATTTTTAAAAAAGCTTAAAGGTTTAAGAGTTTAAAATTGTTTAATGACATCCTAGTTAAACATTTAAACAACTTTAAACCATTTTAAACAACTTTAAACCATTTTTAAACATCATTAAACTAAAATAAAAATGCACAGTATTAATCATAAAAAATTCGGCATTTCCAACTGGGCGGTGGACAATCGTGTAACGGTTTATATTATAACTGCTTTAATTGTCATTACAGGAGTTTACGCCTATATCACAATGCCGCGTGAAGATTTCCCGGAAATCATCGAAAACAAAGTATATATTTCGTCCGTTTTCCCAGGAAATTCAGCCGAAGACGTAGAGAAATTGGTCATCAAACCGTTAGAAAAAGAAATCAAAAACATCAGTGGTGTCAACAAAGTAACTTCGAGCTCGTTTCAGGATTACGGAATGATTATCGCTGAGTTCGATGATGATGTTTCGATAGATGCCGCCAAAGTAAAAGTAAAAGACAAAGTCGATAATGCGAAAGCAGAAACCGATTGGCCTAATCTCGACAACGGTAGTAAGGTAGAACCTAATGTATTTGAATTGAACATTTCAGAAGAAGTGCCAATTCTAAACATCAATCTTCAAGGAAATTACACCACCCAACAGCTTAAAAAATACGGAGAATTAATTCAAGATGATCTTGAAGAAATATCCGAAGTCAAAAAAGTTGATATTCTGGGTGTAGATGACAAAGAAGTAGAAATCGCGGTAGATATTTTCAAAATGACGGCGGCGCAAGTGACTTTTGACGAAATTCAGAATGCAGTAAAATATGAAAACATGACGCTTTCCGGAGGAAACTTGGTTTCACAAGGTTCTCGAAATAATATTAGAATCGTTGGTGAAATCAAAGACCCGAAAGAGTTGGAAAACATTATTGTAAAATCATACGGAGGTACGGTTTATCTAAAAGATATTGCCGTAGTCAGTTTCAAAGAAAAAGAAAAAACGACTTACGCTCGCGAAAAAGGTCACGAAGTGGTGATGCTTAGCGTAAAAAAACGTTCAGGTCAAAATATGATTTCGGCTATTGAACAGGTGAAAGAACGAATAGAAAAAGCACAAAGTTCCTATTTGCCAAAAAACCTAAAAATCGAAATGACAAACGACCAATCTTCTCGTGTAGAACATCAGGTAGATGAATTGTCGAATCACATTATTTTTGGGATTATTTTGGTAATGATTGTGTTGATGTTCACTATGGGACTGCGAAATTCCTTGTTCGTAGGAGCAGCGATTCCGTTATCGATGATGATTGCATTTGCCATACTTTCGGCTTTGGGATTAACTTTGAACACGATGGTATTGTTCGGATTAGTTATGGGATTAGGAATGCTTGTTGATGACGGAATTGTGGTCGTCGACAACGTTTTTGCCAATATGAAAAAAGGAATGGATCGAGTAACGGCTTCAAAAGTCGGTATTGGCGAAATCGCTTGGCCCGTAATTTCATCTACTGCTACCACCTTGATGGCGTTCTTGCCTTTTGCATTATGGCCTGGAACTATGGGTAAATTTATGAAATATTTCCCAATGACTTTGACCGTAACGCTTACTGCTTCGTTATTTGTAGCGATGGTTGTCAATGCAGCAATGACGGGAGGTTCGATGGATACTGAAGACAGAAATATCTCGAAAAAGAGTTTAAAATTCTATACTATTCTATTTTTGGCATTCGGAATATTCTTGGCTTTTATTGGCTCTAAATATGCTTACGATAGTAAATTTTTGAGAGGAATTGGGCATTTATTGTTGATTGCTACTGGTTTAATGTGGTTGTATTTCCTTAAATTATACCAATGGACACAAGATTTCCAACACAGTTTTTTTCCAAAGATGGAAGACAAATACAAAGTGTTTTTAGATAAAATCCTAACTAAAAAGAATTCTTGGGTGGCGTTAGTGACCATAATTGGAATGTTGTTTTTCTCTTTTGTTTTATTAGGTGTTTTTCCGAGAAAAGTATTGTTTTTCCCTGATAATATTCCAAATCAAGTGATTGCTTATATCGAATACCCGCAAGGGACTTCGATAGAGAAAACCAATAAAGCAACCTTGTTTGTCGAAAATCAAATCATTGGGATTTTACAAAAATATGTTGACCCAAAAACCGATAAAAACTTCCTTGCAGAATCTATTGTTTCTCAAGTAGGAATTGGTGCCGGAAATCCAAATGTCGATGCAGGTTCGGCTTCGGAAACGCCATTCAAAGGAAAAGTAACGGTAAGTTTCTCTGAGTACAAATTCCGTCAAGGCATTAATACTTCGGATATTTTAGAAGAAATTCGTTCTAAAGTAAAAGCCATTGCAGGCGCTACAATTATAGTCGAAAAAGACGCCAATGGACCACCAGCAGGTTATCCTATCAGTATCGAATTGAAAGGAACCGATTATGATTTGATGTTGAAAGAAGCTGATAAAATGATTGCTTTTGTCAATTCGAAAAACATTCCTGGTATCGAAAAATTGAGCGTGGACATCAATAGAGATAGTCCAGAACTTGGAGTAAAAGTAGACAGAGTAAACGCCGGAAGCATGGGCGTTTCTACAGGGCAATTGGGTTTTGCCCTGCGTCGTTCGGTTTATGGTCAAGAAATTTCGACTTATAAAGAAGGTGATGACGATTACAATATCGTAATGCGTATGCAAGATGATCAACGCAAGAACGAAAACATTCTTTTCAATCAATCGTTGACATTCAGAAACCAGAATAACGGTCAAATTCAGCAAATTCCGATTTCGGCTATTTCACAAACTGAAAAAACATTGACCTATAATCAGATCAAAAGAAAGAATCACAAACGAATAATGACCATTTATTCGAATGTCTTGACAGGTTTTAATGGGGATGAAATTACCAAACAAATACAAACAGAATTAAAAAATTATGAGTTGCCTAGCGACGTGAGTTATTCCTTCTCCGGAGTACAAGAAGAACAAGGCAAGAATCAAAGTTTCTTGATGTATGCACTCTTCTTGGCATTAGCAGGAATCACACTTATTATTGTATTGCAATTTAATTCGGTGTCGAAAACCATAGTAATTTTGTTCACGGTAATCTTAAGTTTCAGCGGTGTTTTCTATGGTTATGTGATTGCAGGAATGGATTTTGTAATCCTGATGACGATGATGGGAATCATTTCGCTAGCAGGTATTGTGGTGAAAAACGGAATCGTATTGATGGATTTCTTTGTCTTATTGTTAGACAAAAAAGTTACCGAAAACAAACTGAAAAGCCACGATGATTTGACGTTAGACGAAATAAAAGAAGTGATTATCGAATCAGGAAAATCACGTTTGCGTCCGGTATTATTAACGGCTTTAACGGCAGTTTTAGGATTAATCCCATTGGCAATTGGATTGAACTTTGACTTCTTTACCTTAATTACCGATTTCAATCCACACTTTTTTATAGGTGGTGATAATGTTATTTTCTGGGGACCATTAGCTTGGACAATCATTTTCGGACTGACTTATGCCACGGTTTTAACCTTGGTGATGGTTCCGGTAATGTTCTACTTAGTGAAAAGAACCAAATACTGGTTGCGTGATCGAAGACTAGCTAGAGCAAAAGCAGAATAAATTTTCAAAATAAGTTTCAAAACCACTCAAGATTATATTTTGGGTGGTTTTTTGCTTACAAACCCAATGTAATTAAAAATTATAAAAATCTTTAGCAATTAAAGAAATTGCGGATATAAGCAAGAAATTATAAAAGGATAAAAAGAAGTAGAAAAAAGATTAATTCCTAAAAATCAAAATCAGTTGCTACAAAAATTTGGGCAGAAGTTTTAAATGTGCATAAAAAAGCAAAATAAAAGCATACAAATGGATACAGATGATTTATCAAGAGAAGCCTATAACGGAATTTTAATTGAAGCCGAAAAACTG
>NZ_JBIKRX010000041.1:0-23871 GCF_044348915.1 Flavobacterium sp.
GTGTCGAATGGTCTTCTTTCACCTCCGTTTTTGGTGTTTCAACTTTTGCAACTGTTTGTGCTTTTCTTTCGTACTGGCAACAATCAGGCAATTTTGCATACACATCATTTGGGGCAAGAAATTTTTCGCTATCATAACCACTCAATGCTATGCGTTTCAAGATTTCGTCTGGATTGGTTAGCTTTGCATCGTAAGTGATGGTTGCCATTTTGGTGTCCTTATTCCAATCTACTTTGACAACTTTACTCTTATTTCCTGCTTTTTCAATGGTTGTTTCACACATACCACAATTACCGTATATTTTTACGCTTTCGGTTTTAGCGTTTTTGATTTGAGCGTTACACGCTGTGAACGATAGCAATACAGATATTGCCATCAATATTTTTATTGATTTCATTTTTTGAAAATTTAAACTTTGATAAATAATTGATTTTGAAAGCAATGTTTTTGCTTTCGATTAGACAGACCTCTGGTGTCAAGGTAAGAAATTAGCCTATATTAGGCGGTGTCCAAATGGATTTAAAACCATCAGAAAGATAGTTTTCGTTGTAGTAATTTTTTATTTTTTTGCTTTCAGCAAAGTAGGTTTTTACTTTTGTTTCAGTCCAAAATGGTAATGCAAAAGAACAATGATTTGTTGGGCAACTGCAATTTGAATTATTGCATTTTCCGTTACAACTATTTTTGTCTTTGTCGCTTTTAGACTTATGATTTTTGCAACAGTCTTTTTTGCTATTTTTTTCGGTTTCTGATTTTTTGCAACAAGATTTTTCTGTTTTTGTTGATTTTGTTCCACAAGCATAAGTCAGCGTTGGCGTCGCAAAGAAACCAAGTGTCAAGATGACGAGTAATATGTGAAACTTTTTTGTCATTCTCTTTTAAAAACGGTCAAAGTTACAAATTATTTTCTATTTGTTGTACTTCTGTTGAAGTTTGTACGGTCGCTGTTAGAATAGCCGATAACTTGTATATATGTATGACAAAATCATACAAAGCCACCCATTTATTAGTAGATTGGTATGACAAACGTCATACTTTATTGTGATTCAAATGTATAATTTTTTCTTTATAAATCGTCAAACGGACTTTTTATTTGTTGAATGCTTTTCGTACTAACGTGGGTGTAAATTTCAGTTGTTTTACTACTACTATGTCCTAATAATTCTTGAATATAACGCAAATCGGTACCGCTTTCGAGTAAATGTGTAGCGTAACTATGCCGCAACCAATGCAGTGTTACTGGTTTTGTGTTTCCAACTTTTTGAAGGGCTTGTTTTAAAACAC
This sequence comes from Flavobacterium sp., assembly GCF_044348915.1. Taxonomy (GTDB): domain Bacteria; phylum Bacteroidota; class Bacteroidia; order Flavobacteriales; family Flavobacteriaceae; genus Flavobacterium. The sequence continues at coordinate 1,285 of NZ_JBIKRX010000041.1, forward strand.
TTTGTAAACTTTGTTCAGAATATTGTTCTCCTACATTTTGACCTTCAAAAAGCCATATTTTAGGTTTGCAAATTGTATAATATTCTCGAAGCAAAATCAATATTTTTTCTGATAAAGGAGCAATTCTTGGCGGGAAATTCTACTTTGACACAAAATACCAAATTGAAATTTCAATTAAGGAGGGGAAATATAAATTTGATTTGATAAGTATGGAAAATTACATTAGCCCAAGTCAATATTCAAGTGGTGGTTGGACTCCAAATACACTTTTTAATAAAAATGTTGATAAAGAATACTTAGACAAGTTCATATATAAAAAAGATGGCACCCCTAAAACATATTATAGATACATAAATGAAGTGCCAGTTTATTTTAATGACTTAAACAAATCCTTAGTTGAAAGTATTACTGCTACTGTTAAGAAAAGTGATAGTTGGTAGAATTAGATTGATGTTCCCACAAATTTAAAGGAGGTTAATAATAGATAAGGTGTCAATTGACACCTTTCTCATTTCTGTCAAAAAAATAGAAAAATTTTAATCGGCAATTTCAAAAAAAGTCAAATTTCTGTCAAAAAATTGGGAAATTTCGCGGAGACCTCTATAGTGTGTTCTAAGACCTCAGATACTCAGAATATAAGGTCAGATACGGGAGGAAGGAGAGGCTTCAGGAGAGAAGGGAGGAGGGGGGCATTTGCGGATTAAGTTTTCGTTTCAGGTCCATGCGTATTTGCGCTAAACCAACAATCCATTTTAACTTCTTTTGAAATAATATTTTAAATCGTCTCAATTTAATTACTGTCTCAAAAAAATATAAAAAACACGCGCCTACTTATTGGTTTTCCGCTGTATGTTAGCCTCAACAAAATCCAAAGGATTTAATTGATACACTATGACACGAGCAGTAATTTATTCAAGGGTGTCTTCTGAAGGGAGCCGTCAGGACACAGAAAGACAAACAAACGAACTTGTTGAATACGCAAATACAATGGGATATGAACTTGTTTGGGTTTATGAGGAAAAAGTAAGTGGATTCAAGAAAAATAATGAGAGACCAATTTTTTCTAGAATGTTGGATGACCTTAAAAGTCAAAAAATTGATAAAGTTTTAGTTTGGGAGTTGAGTCGCATAGGCCGTAATGTCGTCCAATCTCTCCAAAATATACAATTGCTGACCGATAAGAAAGTTTCTATCTACATAAAGAATTTCAACTTGGAGACATTGAATGAGGATAAAACTCCTAACGGTTTATCTTTGTTCATGGTTCAGATTTTATTTTCAGTAGCAAGCATGGAGAGTCAATTAACGCTCAGCCGTTTGCAATCCGGATATCGCTCTTTAATTGACTCCCAAGGGTCAAAAGCTGTCGGCCGCAAAGCCGGGTCTATTGAAACTGAAGAGGAGACAATTCAAAAGCATTCTGATATTTTAAAATTATTAAAGAGGAATTTATCAATAAGGCAAGTAGCAGGGCTAACAAAAAAATCCACTAATACCGTGCTGAAAGTTCGTAAGTCTGCAATCGGATTAAATCTTTTATAAAAACTTCTTCTACTTTACGAGAGTGTCAATATCTCTATAGATAAATGCAATCATTAAATAAGATGATTATTTGTGCCGGTGATACTTACATCTTAAATTTCACATGAAACAGGGATTCAAATTATAGGTGTGTTCGGTACGACAAAAAATTACTAAAACCTTCCTAAGAAGTACGACAAAAAATAAAATTTGGAGCAGATTTCGTTTTGTCGATTTTAAAGTATATATTTTTTTAAAAGCAAAAATATGAAACAAAATTCGAAACAAATTAGAATCCCATCCAACATTGATTACGAACAATTATTCTCCAAAATCGAGGGTAAAGACAGTTACAAAAATGAACTAATTGACGCCACTTATGTGGTTCTCTCTTTTCTTTTCCCATCTAAAGATTACATTAAGGCAACAAGTGGTTTTGAAGGGTTTAAATCCATTAATAATGTAGAGATTAACAAAATCATAAGAAACAGATTTGGAAAGGTTAAAAGTCTTCTTATGGATGTAAATTCTCATTCATCAGGTGCCATTTTAATAGAGATACCGGAATATCAGCCGGGTATCTCATCAATGCGTTATAAGTTAAATGAAGAACTATTTTTAAACCCAGGAGAGAAACATGTTTCAATAGGTCCAAATGCTGAGAGAAGATTATTAAGATTTGAAACGGAAGGAATTAAGAAATATGAGGAATTCAAATCAACGTACCAATTTCTCCTTGATAAATACGAATCTGATATTACAATTGATGATGGTGCATTTGATTATGTAATTAAACTTAAATCAGTACTACTTGAAAAAGTTGCTAAATATGATGGAGACAAAGACGAAATGACAAAAAGAGTTAATTACACCATTAAGGAAATGAACTCCAAGATTCGTGCTATTCAAAAAAAGAGATTCAGACCTTCTGTATCTAAAAGTAATCATAGACTTAATTCCGTTATCACAAGACTCAACAGAGAACTTCGGTACTATCTTAGAATCAATGGGAATAAATTAGTGGAAGTAGATTTGAAAAGTTCTCAACCGTATGTGCTGGGTTCTATTCTTACTAATAGTTTCTTCAGTGGTGATTCCAATATTGATTTTAGTTTAATTAGAATTTATCCTCAATTATATAATCAACTTAATTACATTGTTTCTAAATCTACTACTGATATTACTTCTCTTATTGGAAATTCCCTATATAATAATAAAAAAGGTTTCCCGAAGTACTTTATGTCTGGCGGGTTGGATAATTGTCTTGAAATTCAATCTTATCGAAGTTTACCCTTTGAAGAAGGTTTTTATCCTCATCTAAATAACACTTTTTTAAATGGAGATTTTGAAACACAAAAGGTGAAGGATAATGTAATGTTATTACTAAACCTTCAGAATTTAAGGACGAGAAATCATATCTCCTTAATTCAAAATTTCAAAAGCTATTTCCCGAATATTAATTTGTTTATTGAAAGTTTAAATAATTTTAAAAAGTTGAAGTCTACGATTGCTATTTTGATGCAAAGGTCAGAATCTTATTTGTTTTTACGTATTGGTTGCAAAGCGGTAAATGAACGACTCCCTGATGTTCCGTATCTGACTATACATGATTCGATTCTAATTGAAGAACAATATTGTGAAGTAGTTACCCCAATTTTGAAGGAAAGTTTAAATTCAATTACAGGGATAGAGCCCGGCGTTAGTGTTAAAGTAATCCAAGACCCCATGACTACTTTAGATGTAGATGTTGAGGAGATTTGGGGCGAATTACTTTCTTCGAAATAATTAACTTCTTGACGAATTTTCAAAAAGTTGTAAAAAAATTTTGTGGATTAAAATATTGTACATAATTTTGCGGTACAATTTACAAATACACAATAATGCAGATACCACATTTTAGCAAATCTTGGAAACCCGTTTTCAATGTTGAATTATTTTTGGATGAGAATAAACCTAAAACAATTAGAAGTAGTAGGTTTTGGGATGATGTTCATTTGGAATATGATGAGGTTGTAGATGAGTTCAAAAAATTTATTTGCTGCGAAGATGAGATTTTTGACAATAAAGGTAATCGCTTGACACCTATAGATATATATCATGCAATAGAAGTGTATAAATTAAGAATATTAAAGATGATGCTAATCTTTAATTTACGTTTATATAAAACTTATAACGTTAATAAAAAAACGGGGGAGCGATACATTGTAATGCGGGCATTTTGGTTCGGTGATGATAATAAACTCGTAAGATGGTTTTCTAAAAATATTGGTCCTGAGAGTAAAGTGGCACCAAATGGAAAAATCCCTACTCATTTGTTAGATTCAATTGAAGAGGATATACTTGAACGTATGTGGGACCAATACCATTTTGATTTAGATAGAGATGGTGGTGAAATTGGTTTTGACAATGATGGCAACATCGTCTTATTATAACAAGTATAAATTACTTAAAAAATGGAATTAAACCTCCATTTTTTTTAACACAAAAAATTGTACCAAAAATAATTATCCAATTAAAAAAGACATAAATTTTTAACTTTAAATAACTAAAAAATGGAAACAACTAAAGTGAAATTAAGTGAATTACAAATTCACCCATTGGTATTGAAGATTAAACAGTACCAACCAAACCAATTCATGACATTCTCAATGAAAAACTTCGGTCAAAAGACAAATGTGATTGTAGTGTTGAGAAATGGAGTCTATTACATTATCGATGGAGGTTGTCGATACTACGCAGCAATCGAAGCAGGTAATATTGACGCTCTTAATTGTAATGTTCTTAACATTCCCGATTCAGAAATTTTGGACACACGTATTACGTATAATCTGAAGACAAAGGTTCATCTATCTGAAAAATGTATGAACATCGAACACATGTTGAACTTAATGGGGAATAACCAAGGAAAAAGAAATGACATACTTGGGATGAACAACATAAATGATGAGGATGAATTTGGAACCGCAGGTAGAGATAGATTTGAAATTGCTTGTATGCAATCAGGACTTGAATTTTCAGGAAGAACGTTAAGAAAGTTAATGGCAGTTCATGATTATGAGAAAACCGATAACAGTCTTGGTTTAATTGAAGGTATTGATAACGGCACCTACAAAATTGATGCGGCGTATAGATTAATGTTAAGTAGCAGAGATAAGGACGGTAAGAAAGAAGCTAGAAATAAAAGAAAAATTGAAGCATTAAACACAGACGTTTGGTTTAAGGTTTTTGAACAAAGTAGTGTGGACTTATCAAACTTAAAAAAGTACAGACCTCAGTTTGCAGCCTTCTCACCGACATATTGGGGAATGAAGGAATATCGAAACCAAGGCGAGATGGAATATGGTCAAGAACCTACACTTCAAGAATATCTTGAAAACAGCAGGAAATTCATCGATGCGCTTATGGATATTATGGATGAAAACGGAGTTGTCGTAATTATAATTGGGGAGTCTTATGCTGGTGGATATAAAAGTATTATTACTCAATACGAGATGATGTTGCTTGAAGCAGGTCTTGAAGTGATTGGAAAATGTCCTTGGATAAAAAGTAACTCTACCCCTGTAATATTAAAAGACTTTTTCAGAACTGTGGATGAAACTATATTGGTGTGTAAAATGAAAGGTGCGGAAGTAAATTTCAATCCCGAAATGAAAAAAACTAAAGAAGGGAAAAAAATGGTTAAGAAAAGTCACAAAGCAAAAGACGGTTCAGAGAGATATTTTGTCCAAGACGAAGAAACTGTTGTCTCAAATGTCATTATTACTCCTGTAGTTAATGATTCCGAATACAAAAAATACGACCCTGAATTTACCCACGACGCACCAGCTCCCATGGCTGTTTATGAACGATTTGTAGACTCATACACATTGCCAGGTATGACCTGCATCGATATACATTGTGGTGCCGGTCAGGGACTTGAGGTTTTTGCCCGCAAAGGATGTAACGCAATTGGTGTTGACATAGACCCTGTATCAGTTGAATTCTGTAATAAGAGAATGAATATGGTATTAGGAGAAAGAAATGAAACTGAATTACAACAAGCAGCATAAGATATGAATCCATCCCAATTAAAGACCCAAATAAGTTTAGATGGGTATAATTTAACAGACCAACAGAGCCTTGAAATATGGGTTCTGTTGGACAAACTGGCACGTATTGAATATAACCTTTATTTAGAGGAGAAAAAGTCCTTGTGCGAAGGCAATTCAAAATCAATTATCGACATTAGCCATTCATTTAAAGATGCAGCCTAATATGAAGAACGTATTCGTGTACAGCAGAGTGTCAACCGATGAACAAGCACTTGGTCACTCTATAGATTTTCAAGAAGAAACAATCTTACGTCATTGTAAGATGAAAAACTATAATGTAATTGAGTGTTTTCGGGAAGATTATTCAGCTAAAAATTTTGACCGTCCTGAGTGGAAAAAAATATTAACACTCATCAAGTCCTATCGAAAAACGTCTTTACCGATAGATTCCATCATAATTCTTAGACCCGACCGCTATTCACGTAACCTAATTTTATCCTTTACAGAAACTGCTAAGTTGTTAGAATTAGGATGTTCAATTGAATTTCTTGAGGGACAGGTTGACACTTCAAGTCCTGATGCACTTTTACTCCAAGCGATAGGTTTTGCGCTACCACAGGTTGAGAATTCTAAAATTTCTCGCCGCTCCTGTGAAGGTTCACACAAGGCAAGAACATCTGGCTGCTTTACAGGGGTTGCTCCAAAGGGATATAAAAATTTTAGACTTGACACAAAATCTACACTTGAATTTAATTCAGAAGCACCACTGATGAAAGAAGCGTTTGAGAAAATGGCTAGTGGAACTTATAGTGCAGATGAAATTAGACGATGGTTAAACTCAAAAGGGATGTCTATTTCAAAAAACACATTTCTTGGTATTATACGAAACGTCACTTACACTGGCAAAATCAGGGTTAAAGAATTCAGAGGAGAACCTGAACAAATCGTCCAAGGTCTTCATCCCGCTTTGATTACTGATGAATTATTTGCGGCAGCCAACGATGTCTTGAATGGTAGAAAACGTAAAATGAAATTCAAAGACGATAAGGCTGACTTATACCCGTTAAAAGGTCATTTGGTTTGTCCAATTCACGGGAGGTCACTTTCGGCCTATGGTTCGAGAAGTCGGAATGGTCAAATTTACCATTATTACGTTTGTACAAAAAACCTATGTCCTCGTTATCCTATTGACCACGCACATAGTGAAATTGAACGATTACTTGGAGTGGTTCAATTCTCGGCAAGAATTATTAAATCGTATCGTTCAATTTTAGAACGAATTTTTCAATCAGAGGACTCAAACAGAAGTCAGTTAATACAAACTACTAAAGACGAAATTCAACGTCTTAAACAAAGGAAAACACATATCCAAGACGAATATATGGATGGTAAAATATCGTCCCTTGATTATAATGAATTGAAGACGGGTCTTGATGTAAAGGTGTTTGAAAAAGAACATACCCTTAAAGATTTGAATGAGGAATACTCACCATACAAAGAGTACTTGAATAGACACGTTCCTGCTTTGGAAGATTTAACATCATTATATAAAAAAGTGGATGGTAGAACTAAGAAACAGATATTGAGCTGCATCTTTTCAGAAAAAGTTCATTTTGAGAATGGAAAAGCTGCAACACCGAAATATACAATTCCAATTGAGGTTTTAATCAATGCCGGCAAGGTTTTGGAAAAAAATAAAAAAGAAAAGGAGGTCGTTTCTGACCTCCTGTTCACTCTTGCTCCCTCTCTTGGGCTCGAACCAAGGACCCTCTGATTAACAGTCAGAAATATATATTATTATATATTTTGATAATGTTTGTAAAAGCATTGTAAATCAGTATATTGAAAAATACTTATATATTTTATTTTGTTATTTTAAGTTATTATTTGTAGTTTTGGTTGCAAATTAGCTGCAAATGTATTTATTATGAAAGATGAAGTTTCTATTATCTTATCTCTTGATAAGAGAAGAATTAAAACTAATGGAAAATTTCCATTGAAAATTTGTGTCTCTCAAAGATACCCTAAAAAGCAAAAATACTTTCCTACAAAATATGAATATAGCGAAGCAGAGTATATTGAAATATTTTTTCCAGAAAAGGTAGGGCGAGAAAAAAAAGCTATAACAAACAAAAGAGAAGAGCTGACGTTAGTAAAAAAGAAAGCAATTGATGTTGCTGCTAAAATTGTTCCATTTAATTTTGAAGTTTTTGAAAAAAAATTGTACGCCACAAAAAGTAAAGATTCTGACGTCTTTTATCAATATGACTTATACATTCAAAAACTTAAAAATGATGGTGCAATTAAAACCGCAAGTAATTATGAGTGCAGCAAAAATGCTTTAGTCAAATTCCAAGAATATAAAAAAATTAAGCAGCCAGATAAATTAGATTTTAGAAGTATTAGCGTTCAATATATATACGATTTTGAAAAGTATTTTTTAGAGGTTAAATTGGGTTCTATTTCTACTGTTGGTTCATATACACGTCCTTTAAGAGCTATTTTTAATATAGCAATAGAAAATAGTATAATCACTGAAAATTTTTACCCATTTGGAAAAGGTAAATACGTTATTCCTTCAAGTTCAAAAGTTAAAAAAGCATTAACTAAAGAGCAATTAGACATTTTATATAATGCAACACCGCTTACAAAGGAGCAAGAGATTGCAAAAGATTTCTGGTTTTTTTCATATATATGCTATGGTATGAATGTAAAGGATATTTGCCTATTACGTAATGAAAACATTAATAATGATTTACTTCAATTTAACAGAGCAAAAACCAAGAAGAACAAAAGAAGCAACATTCGACCTATTGTCATTCATTTAAATGATGAAGCAAAAGAAATATTAATGAAGTATTCCATAAAATCAACTGTTAAAAGGGATTTTGTATTTGGTAAAATTTCTGATAAGATGACAGCAGAGCAGCAAAGAAGTGCAATAGATGCCTTTAATAAATTTATTAGTCAGCACATCAAAAAATTAGCAGTTTCAGTTGGATTAGATAATGATATATCTGCATTGTGGGCACGACATTCTTTTGCAACAATGTTGATAAGAGCAAGAGGTTCTAAAGTTGAGGCACAAGAATGTTTGGGTCATTCATCTATGAAAGTTACAGAAGGATATTACTCGGGTTTCACCGCAGAGACAATGAAGGACATATCAAGTAGTATAATGACCTTCAAATAGAAATCAAATGGAAAATCAATTTGCAGAATTTTATCAAAGTTTTATTCTAAATTCACTTTTACCAAGAGAACTGGAGGACTATAATAAAGCATTAAAAACGCTTAACTTAACGCTAGAGAATTTCCTTGATTTATTATTAGATTTTGATAATCATTTGATTGAAGTTGACGGTGAAATAATTCCAGATTTGGGAAGTTTAGCTCAATCTAAACTTGTTAAAGCATTAGGTCCTTACGACAATTCTAAAATAAAAAAGGAGCAACTGGCATTAAAAAATCTAAACCAGCACCTATTGTCTTTATTTTCGGTAGTAAAAAACCACAATTTTAAGATGGGATTAGTGGATGAGGATTATAATCGAAAAATAGAAAACGCTGGTAAAGTTTTATTTGAAAGATTTGCTTATTTAAATAATACGCCAATTAAAGACATTGAGTTTAAAGGTCAGCAATCTTTTACATTTAAAAAATCATGTAAGACTGATATATTTCTTAGAGTTTTAAAAAAATTAAAAGATAATCAACTTGTTGCAACCGAAACTTCAGTTGGAAGATTTCAAAAAATTTTTTCTGGGGAAGAAATTCCAAATAATGAAAAAGTAGATTGGATTGGTTCAAAGTTTGAATTAAAACTTTTTTTGATTAATTTAAAAAGTGAATTTAGTTCAAAACGTAATTTTTTCAACACCACACTTAGATGTTTTACAATAGATGGGAGAGACATACTTCGTATTGAAGAAATTTCCAAAGCATCAAATAAAAAGACAAAAGAACAAATAATAATAGAAATCGTTTCTATTTTTAAAATACGAGCATAAAATAATTTTTAAAACTTCATTTTTTATTTAAAGCACTGTTTATCAGTATTTTAATTTATCGTAAATACGAGCAAATACGAACTACAAATACCTCTCACAGATAACAAGGTAATTTTACAAGAAAAACACGTAGAATTATGAATTTGTCAACCCCCCTTTACGCACTCACTACAAGTGAATTTATCGAACTGATTCAAGAGCAACTGAAATCGTTGCAACCCCCCATTAAAAATCAAAGTGCAATTTTAGAAACTGACAATGTAGATATAAATTGGGTTTCAGAAAATTTAAAAATACCAATATCAACTATTCATACCAAAGTGAGTAGAATGGAGATGCCTTGTAAGAAAAGGGGTAAGCCATTGATTTTTAGCAAAAATGAAATTATAGAATGGAATAATAGCGGAAGAGCTAAAGTTATCCAAGAAATTGACTTTGCACCAGTAAAAAGCACTAAAAAAATCAAATAAAATATATTTATGAAACACATTTTTACATATCCTTTTTCGAGAAGGACAAACATAGAAATAAAATCCATACGTAAAGCAACCAGTGTCAAATTATATGAGGATGAAACTAATCAGAGGTGGGTAAGATTTACAGACCTTGAAGTATTAAAGTACCACCGCGAAATTAAGATAAAAGATTTTTTTCAAACCTATGCTTGTAGAAGAAGATATACACTTATAGAATACGTAATTGATTACAATGAGAGCGATAAGTTAGATAGGTTCTTTTTTGCACTCAAAAAGGCCTTAAAAGAAAATGGGTCGGAACTACTTGGTTATATAAGACTGGTAGATATTGGAAAGAATGGCGGAGTGCACCACCACATAGTTGTAAGTATTCCTTATATAAACATCAAAGGAAAAAAACTACCTCAACACCTTAAAAGAACATTTAACGCTCAAAGAGTACACGGAGAGTTAGTGGAAAACAATAATAAAAAAATGAACTACTATATACCAAAAGAAATAGTAGAACTGGGACTAAATAAAAGGGTGTTTGCACGATCAAGAAAATATAAAGAAATAAGATTAAACAAAATGATACAAAACCCGCAAAATTCAAATGATTTTGCACCAGCGGTAGTGAACATTAAAAAAACTTTAAACTAATTAATATGGCAATTAATAATGAAATTCGGACTTGCTATTACAGCGGTCAATCATTTATACCAACAAGACAGAACCAAATATTCGCATCAAAAGAAAATCGAATATTGTTTCATAACCAAATAAACAATCAATTAAGAAAGAGATTAAGCTTCATCAACAAACAGTTGCTGTTAAACTTTAGAATATTGATTGACGTTTTGGATGGAGAATATGAAACAACAGTTCACAAAGAATTTTTATTGGGAAGGGGATTTTCTTTCAGTGTTTTTACGCACTTATCTGTGAGTAAATTATCCAACAACTACTGCTACTCCGTTTACGAAGTCTCATATGAAAGAATCGACGATGATAATTATAAAATAACAAAGATATGCTGAATACCGATTTATATAAAATAATAGCTATACCAGAAGCTAATATAGACCTTGCTGGAATAGAAACTAGTGTTTTGTTAAAGAATGAAAACAAAGCATTAAGAAGAGCCATTTACATTGGGCTATCAATAGGATTAATAACAATAATTTATTTAAACAATAAAAATGAAAGAAGAGAAGAAAATTGATTTCGTGTTTGATATTAGCAAACATTTACAGAGTGAAATTAAAAATAGTAAATACATTAAATATGTTAGCATTGCAACTACTGTTGTGGGAGTAATACTTGCTATTGGATTTGCGTCCAAAGCTTTCAATTATACAATAGGAAACCTTAAAACATTATCCCAAACTTTAAAAAAACAATAAATATGAATAAACCATTACTCGGCTATTATAGTCACAGCTCAAAGACATTTAACACCCCAAAAGAAGTTAAAGAATATGACTTTATTAGTAAGCTATATAATTGCTTTGTTATTGCACCCAACATACACTTGGTATTCAAGAAAATGTCTGTTTATAATCAATACCAACAATTAATAGATACAGTTGATTTTATGGTTGTTAGTGCCTATAATGGAACAATTAGTAGAAGTTCGTATTATGAAATAAGACAAGCTTTAGAAAGGAAAATTCCAGTTTTTGAAATCTATCCAGTAGGTATTGGATTTAAATTAAGGAAAGTTGTTGCGGTCGATGTATTGCCAGTAACCAATTTATCAAGTTACGCAAAGTTGACCGCCATTTCAATAAAAAATATTCTATATCAATAAATTACTCTAAATAATAATTCATTGTCTAAAGAAGAAGAAATTAAAATTACCAAAGTGGCACTGTATTATCGTGTTTCCAATAAAAACCTAATCTCTACTCTAAAATGGCAAAAATTAGACTATACCTTAAAACGATACAATATAAATTTTCTGTTTTCAGCGCAAAACAACCAATTAGTTAAAAAATAAGTTAGTAACCTAAAAATATACAATATGAGCCGAATAACCTACGGAAGAATCAGCACAGAAGGGCAAAATGAATCCCGCCAATTGGTTAAAGGAGAAATTGCGTTTATTGATAAATGTTCTGGGGCAATTAGCTTTATGGATAGACCTCAAGCAAAAAGGCTGCTTGAGTATCTAAAAATAAATCCTCAAACGGAAACACATATTTTGAGTGTCGATAGAATTGGAAGGTCAACACTTGATATTTTGACAACAATTCAATTTTTCAAACAAAACAATTATAAGTTAAGTATTGATAATTTAGGAATGGACAATACAAGTCCATTTTTTGATTTGATGATTAGTTTGCTCGGTACACTGGCTGAACACGAAAGACAAATAATTAGAGAGAGGTGTAGAGGTGGAATTGATGCTGCAAAAAAAAATGCAGTGTACGTCGGAAGAAAAAAAGGCACTACTGATGACAGAAGTAAAGTTTTAAAAAAACATAGTGACATCGTAACTTGTCTGCAATCAAAAATGAAAGTTTCAGATATTTCGAGACTAACACAAAAAACAAGAGCAACAATTTATAAGGTAAAGAAAATGCTGTAAAATAAATGGGTACAAACTAAAACTACCTCAACCTCCCCCAGAAATATGGGGGCAAACAATCGAACGATTGTTTGGTTATGAATTACCGCTTTTTAACAGTCCAAATTGAATTACTTGTTGTTATAGGATATTTGTAATCTCTCGACAACTTATTTTCTTTTGTCAATTCTAATTTAGATTTTGGTTCAAATTTCTCAACAATCATATTAAATATAAAACCAAAAAGTTCCCCTAATTTATCACTAAATATCAAATTGCTCAATAAACTAATTTTGTAATTAGGATTAGAAAATATAATCTTAAATTCAATTAATTGATTAACAACAATTACTTCTTCCTTTTCAAACTTTGAAATATTTATATTTTCAGCGATGATGCCAATGCTATACAATCGATACGAAATAGCATCCATTAACATTAAGTCATTTTCAAATTCTTCTAATGTAGAATTTTCCCTCCACTTGCCAATAAAATCTAATGAGGTAACTATATATTCAAATATTTCTTGATTTTTCATTTCTAATTATTTTTCCTTTTGCTTCAGCTTTAAATTCAAAATATAAAAAGTTGAAATTGGTTTAATTTCAAGTTATGAATTAAAACTCCTCCTTTACACCCCAAACCTCATTGATTTTAACTTTTATCTTTTGCTCAAAAATAGCTATTAGTTGTTTACTTGACGATACTAACTGTTGCTCTTGTTCAATTCTTTTAACAATTTCATTTTGTTCTTCATTAGGCGGAAGCGGTATTTTAACCTCATAGATGCTTCCTTGCGATACAGAAGGTTGACCTCCTACCTTTGCGTACTGATTAAGGTTGGCGTGAATTAGAGCATATTTTAAATATACTTGATTCAAATTTTCTAAATAATTTGTAACATATAAACAGTTATCTGTTACCCAAGATTTAGGGGTAGTAATATGAACTGCACCACAATATTCACCAACTCTACCAATTACTAATGTTGGTTCTTCTAAAAAATATTCATTGTGAGTACCGTTTATGCCATTACCGCCATAAACATTGTGTTCTCCAATAACTTTATTTTTAGTTGGCAAAAAATTACCGCTTGATAATTTAAAAACTTTTCCCAACTCCACAATTTCCCATTCTGGCTTTATGCTTATGGTAGGTTTATAATTATCAACTACCATTTTTGCACCATCAATAATTTTTTGATAACCCTCAATTTCCTTTACTATCTGCTCTTGTAATACAAGAGGCGGTAGTGGGATATCAAATGTTTCAAATACTTCTGATTTTAAATTTCTAATATTTGTACTTGATATTTGTCTTTTTAAGTGATTTCTAAATTTATCAATTTTTAATAACTCAAATAAATATCTTGAATTTAAATTAGCTTTTGTTCTTATCACGGCCATAAATCCACCGAAATAAGAATCTAAATCTTTATTAATAAATGCAACTTTTCCAATATGTGCCTCACTACCACTTGCTGTACATATTAAAATATCATTTTTATATAATTTTTGAGATGATTTGACTTTACATTTATTATCAATAAGTTTAATATCTTCCAAATTAAGTGAACCATCAATTGATATATTGTTTGCCCTAAATATTTCAATTCCAAATTCCGACACTTCATCGTTTTTAGAATAAGTTACTCCCCTAACAAATTCAATTAAATCAGAAACCTTGCATAATTCAAACCCTTGATTTGCTGAATTTTCATTTACGAAATATCTTTCCGCATTTAAAATAATATCTTTATTTGTAACTATTTTATCTTTTTCAACTAATGTACAAATACTACTATATTTTTCTTCATCAAATGATTTACCAGAACTTAAACTTTCTTTGTAGGCATTAAATGCTTCTAACGCTAATGGTAAATCGTTTTTGTCGTGTTCTCTGCGTTGAGCACCTAAATCAAATCCATCATTTTCAACTTTAATAAAAAGTATGTGGTCGTTTTTCTTTGATAATGATTTATCAAGCATCAAAATACTGGTTTTAACTCCGCTATAAGGGTTAAAACATCCAGCTGGTAAAGAAATAACTGCAATCAAGCTATCATCAACTAACATCTTGCGTAATTGCTTATAAGCAGTTTGCGTTGTAGCGACAATTCCATTTGGCACTACAATTCCAGCACGTCCGTTTTTGTTCAAATGTTCCGCTATGTAATCGGTAAACAAAACCTCTGCTTTATTAGCTTGTACACCAAATTTTTTGTGCGGTCTAATTCCGCCCTTTGGGGTCATAAATGGTGGATTGGCTAAAATTACATCAAAGGTTTCATCCCATCTATCCTCACTACTTAATGTATCGTATTCATATACTTGTGGGGTGGAAAATCCGTGCAAATACATATTGGCTAATGACAATCGAACCATATCTGGACTAATGTCATAACCAACAAAATTTTGTGCCAATTTGGTTCTGTCATCTGGCGTTAGTTTATCTCCTAATCGCTTGTCGGTATTGGTATTTAAAATATGTTTGTAGGCACTCAATAAGAAACCAGCAGTTCCACAAGCTGGGTCATTTACTGTTTCGTGTTTTTGTGGGTTTAAACAAGCGGTAATAAAATCAATTACGTGTCGAGGCGTTCTAAATTGTCCAGCATCTCCTTGACTTCCCATAACGCTTAACAAATACTCAAAAGCATCTCCTAATTTTTCACTGTGGCTGTATTCAAATTCACCGATGTGCTTTAAAAATAATTTTAATGTTGCTGGGTCACGATAAGGCAAATAGGCGTTTTTGAAAATGTTCCTAAACAATTCTGGAATGTTCGGATTAGTTTGAAGTTTCTCCAAAGCATCACTATATAAGTCAAGCATTTCTTTCCCACTTAAAGAAGGGTCAAATAATTTTCTCCAACTGTATTTTGAATAATCGCCACTAAAGAACTTGGCATTTCCCTTGAAAACCTCAACTGCTTCTCTATCCATATCATCCATAAATTTATAGATAAGGGCAAGAGTAATTTGTTCTATTTGAGATTTTGGGTCTGGAACTTTTCCAACTAAAATATCACGACAATTATCAATGTTTTTTTTTGTAATAGAATCTAACATATTTTTAAGCGGCTATAAATTTATCCATTCGGATATAGGTTTTAATGTACGTTGGTATAACGTCTCTCATTCGTGCATCAACTCTAATAAAATCTTCCTTATTTAGTGTTGGATTGTAGTTTAATGCTGGGTAATCGTGGTTATCAATTATTGACCTTACAGTTGGGTCTGAAATATATGCTATGAAGAAATAACGTAAAGCCTCTATATCTAATATGTCTGATACATCTATCGTTGAAAGGAATTTATCAAACTCATCACGAATCAAAACATCCTTGCTTTTAATTTCATTCCCATTAAAAATTAAATCCAATATTTCTCTAACCGATATTTTACGGTCTATTTTTAATGCCTTACGAAGTTTCTCCAGCGTGAACTCATTATCAGCTTGATTGATATATTTCTCAATGGTTAATGCAGTTGCAGAATCCATATTGCCAATACCAATAGCATCTATAATGTCTTGGTCATTTTTAATGTTTTCCTCAAATTGTTGGAATAACATTCTGTCCACTTTCATTCCTTCAAAACCAATTTTATTTTCTTGAAAAGTTAAAATGGCATCTTCATCTTCAAAATTATAACCATCTTTTTTTGGTTTTGTGGTTGTTTCTGGCATAGCAGAAGAACTTGGAATCAATGAAGCTAATTTTAAAACTTGGTCGTAATCAAACTTTTCTTCAAAGTATTCACAAATTGCGAAAAAATCAAACAATTTAAACGTTTCTTTCTTTATAGTGATAACCTCAACTTCGTTACCATCTTTGTATTTATGTTCAAAATTATAAATTCGAGTTCCTCGACCTTTAATCTGAATAAATTCCGATGGCGAATAAATAGGTCGCATTAAACCAAGATTTAAAATATTTGGACAATCCCATCCAGTAGTCATCATTCCAACTGTAACACAAACTCGTGTGCGACTTGTTTTATAATCGATTAGCACATCATTATCTGATGCCCATTGACTAAATCCCAATAACTTGTCATTACTATAATCAACAGTCATTTGTTGGCTATCCATTACTGATGAAGTAACTTGAACTGCAAAGTCGCTTCTGTATTTTTTTGCCCATTTTTTATCGGCATATTCATTAAGAAGTTGCGTGAGTTTACCAGCGTGTTTTTGACTTACCGCAAATATTAATGCCTTTCCAAATTCACCAGTAATTGGGTCGGTTAAACCATTATCTAAAAATGTTTTTACAAACAGTGCATTAGTTTCATCGGAGAAAAATTTTTTCTCAAACTGTGATTGCTTATAGATAAACTCTTCCGAAACTTCCTCGCCATTTTCATTAATAGCATTAACCAAAACACTATATCCCTCTTGGGATAATAATTTGGTTGTAACTTCGGTTCTGGCATCAATTACGGTGGGTTGAACTAATATTTTATCCCTTGCTCCATCAACGAGGGTATATCTAAATGTTGGTGTTCCGCTTGGGCAACCAAAAGTAGTATAGGAATCTAATAACATTCTACGCTCCATTTCTCTTGGGTCGTCAAAGTTTTCAGTATCGATGTTTTTAAGATAGTCTTTTGGTGTAGCAGTTAATCCCAATTTGTAACCCAAAAAATATTCCAATAAAGCACGGCTATTTCCTCCACCAATGAGGCGATGAATTTCATCACCAACAACCAAATCAAAATCAGTTGGCGAAAAGTATTTCTTGTATTTATCATTAATTAAAAGCGATTGTATAGTTGTTACAACTACATCTGCTTTCTTCCAATCATTTTTGTTCTCTTTGTAAACGACCGTAATGTAATCATTGCCAAGATAGTTCTTAAAGTCTTTTCTTGCTTGTTCTTCCAACTCTAAACGGTCAACTAAAAAAAGAGTTCTTCGAGAGTTTCCAGTTTTATGAAATAATTTTACAATAGCGGCAGAAGTTAGGGTCTTACCAGTTCCAGTTGCCATTTCCAAAAGAAAACGTTTGTTACCCTCTTTTACGCTTTCTTGAATACTTTTAACGGCATTTAATTGGTAATAACGTAGAAATCGAATCGATTTATTTTTGATAAAATCAGCTCTTGTATCTTCGTTTTGATATTCTGGGAAATCTTGGTAGTTATATAATTGAGTTTCTGCAATAAACCCATCAGTAAGTGGATAATTAATTAGCTTATCTGGTTCTGGATTGTATTCCTTATATTTTTTTAAAGACTCTAATCTTGGGAAGGCACTTATGCGTTCTGGATTTCCTTGTTCTAAGTTCCAGAAATAATGAATATTCCCATTAGACAAAATAATGTATTGTGCCTTTTGAGCAATGGCATATCTACGTGCTTGTTCCTTTGCAAATAGAGGTTCGATTTTTTCGCTTTTCGCTTCTAATACAACTAAAGGATTCTGATTGTCATCCAAAAGAAGAAAATCAATAAAACCGCCTTTAATTTTTTCAAAATCTTCGCCTAAATCATCAAACTTAATATGGCTTTCTAAATGGATATTTGCTTTCCCTTCTTCCCCATCAAAAAATCTCCAACCCGCTTCTTCTAGCAGTTTGTTAATTTTTACACGAGATTTTGCTTCTAAATCGTTCGGCATATAACTTTACTGGTTTGATACAAATGTAAGTGATTTATCACGATAAAATATTTAATCTTTATCAAAAAAAAAGACTACTTTTTGAGTAGCCTTTGGTCTTTATTCTTTTACTATTTTTTGGGTAATTGATTTATCGTTATTGGTAAACTTGACTAAATAAACACCAGCTGTAAAGGAACTCAAATCTATCTCTTGATTTGTTGTAAATGAATCGAATTTAGTTTCACTTACTACTTGCCCTAAATAATTCACTACAGTTGCTGTTTCAAACTTCTCGATTGAGTTATCGAAGAATACTTTTGAAGTTGTTGGGTTTGGGAATATTTTTAATGAATTGTCAGAAGTGAAATCTGGGTTGGAGAGTGTATTTGATAAAGAAAAAGTATATGGATTTAAGTAACTTGTTGATGTTGGTGCTCCATAAATCTGTAAATAATACAATCCAATAGGTAAGCTTTGTGAAAAATTATTAGAACCACTATTAATTGTTAAAGTTTGCCCTACTTGATTATAATTTGAGTCAAATATTCTTGCATAAATAGAAAATGAAAGCGTATTATTAACTAATAAATTAACTTGATTATTCATATTTACTAAAAATTTATAATCATCATAATCATTTATACTTGCAATTGACTGCGGTGTAATAAAACCCTTATAAGTATTTCCAATTGTAAGTTGATAAGCAAGGTTAAAAAAATTTGGCTCATCTAATCCTTGAAAATTTACTGGTATAGCTTGTGGTAATTCTGAATGTAATCCTTTTGCTCCAATTTGGGCTGCTGTATAAATAAACTCATTAACTGGAGTAGGCAAGTTGTAAAAATTGTTTAAATTGGCATTTTCACGTCTTACTATTCCATCTCCCTCAATAGTTAACCCTTGAAGCAATTGACAATTAGTGCAGATTCCAACTATGTAAGAGTAATCTAATGTTGCTGGTAATGTTTTTTGATTTAATCCAACAATCATAGTGTTATCACCATTTATTCCGTTACAATTTACATCAACATTATAAAAGTCACTAAAAGCACTATTGTCGATATTTGTTTGATTTTCAATTCCACCATACAAATATGCCCCAACACTTCCGCTCCAAGTATATTCTTTTCTCAAATCTCGATATGCCTCTGAACTTGAATCTATTCCAGTTAATGAAACATTAGTCCCAGTATATCCTCCGTGAGGAGTTCCAGTCGTAATTAATTTTGCAACGTGATGGTTTACATTTGGTTCAGTCCAAATAGATGGGTTTTGTAAATATTCTCTCCCACATAAACCACCCATACTATGCCCCATAATAATAACCTTATCTCTTCCAGTTTTTTGTAGAACAATTTGTATTGCGTATTTCAACGCAATTCCTTGTTTTACTATAGAAGCTTCGTTACTTAGCATATCATTAAACGGACTTCCGTCATCGCTTGTATATAATTCTCCATTATTATTAATGTCAAAATTTAAAAAGTAAAAATCTCCGACTGATAAATCAGTGGCAGAATTTGTAAATAATGCAATATCTGCTCCAGCAGTCGGATATATATTTTTGTTTGAAGTCGAATTATTATTATCGTCATTTAGAGAAAAATCAATTCTACCTCCAAAACTTAAACCTTCGTTTACTAACTGTAAACCCAAGTCAATCCAAACCTTTGAATTTGAATTTAATCCGTGAATAAAAATTATTGGATATGGCAATTCTGTCTGTCCTAATGTGGTTTTTTTATTTGCTGTTTTTAATTGAGAATAAATTTGTAGTGAATCAATTATAGATAAATTTTTTACATCGGCTGAACGAGGTTTGGCAATTAGTGTCAAATCTTGTGCATTTGTTTTAGTTTGAAAAAACATTCCAAACAAAAAGACTATTGTAAGAGATAGTTTTGTTTTCATAATAAGTTGATTTATTTTAAATAAAAAAGTGCACTTAATTAAAAGTGCACTTTTTGATAATTACCAAACATAAGAAAGGGTTAATTCAAAAGTGGTTGGGCTTGTTGGGTCAGTTACTGTAACAACACTTGGAAAAGATGTTCCATTAAAAGGTAAAAAAGCAGCTGATGCCATATTATCATCAGCATTTGAAGGAATATCTCCCGTGTCGTAATCCCATAGAGAAAATATTAGTGGTGAATTAACATTTGTAATCTGCAAATTAGGATTTAAACTAAATTGATAATTTAAATTACTTCCACCGAGAGCATTTGAAAAAAAAGAAGGATGGTTATATATAACTGTTGTGCCACTGTTAATTTTAATATAAATATCTGCATCATTTGTCCCATCCCAGAGAAAGCCTTGAGAATTAGTATTTGGGAATGATTTAACCACTACCTTAGTGATGATGACTTTTGAAGGTTGAACAACTGTACTACAATTTGTACCACTATAGCCTTGTGGACAATCACATCCGCAATCTGGAGTAGAAGTTCCTCCATTTAAGCACGAAATGGGAACGCAAGGTGTTGTCGAATCTGACGAACAATTAAAAAATAAAAAAGCAATGGTTAGAACAGACAGTCTTTTAAAAATAGTTTTCATAATTTTTTTGTCCCCAAGTCCTAATGAGGTTTATTTTTTTTAGAAAACTAAAGGCGTAGGACAATTACGACACACTTGCCTTGAAAGCCCGACCAAGGTGCTTGGAACAAAGTATATGTAAAGCCTACGCCTCGACTGAGGCGGCTTACTATACTTCCTTGTTCCATTTAATACTTGGTCGGTTTTCAAGACAAGAAGTAGCAAAACGCTATTAGTTATATGTTGTGATTCATTTTCACGATGCTAATATATAAAAAAATGCACAACACTTTTTTAAAAAGCGTAAGAATTGGTTGTCGTTAAGATTTGTTAATAATGGAAAAGAATCTTAGATATAGAGAATTTGACTAATTATAAATCGTAATTAGGTAAACGAAAAAAGTAATGGAAATTGCAGTTAAAAATAAGGGAAAGTAAAAGTTTTGGATGCAAACTGGATGCAAATTAAAAACAAGAAAGGGCTTACATCTCTGTAAACCCTTTCTGCTTATGCTCCCTCTCTTGGGCTCGAACCAAGGACCCTCTGATTAACAGTCAGATGCTCTAACCAACTGAGCTAAGAAGGAAACTGTATTATTATTAACTTAATTGCGTATGAACGTTTTGGGCTGCTTTAACTGACAATAGTTGTTCGTTTAAGCGGTTGCAAATATAAGGCTAAATTTAGTTTTCGCAAATAAATTTACAAAAAATATTAAAAAAAATTATTTCCCTACGATTGCTTTGTAAATATCGTTTCCGTTGGCAAACAATAACAAAGTGATAAGTAGAAAGAAACCAACCATTTGGGCGTTCTCTAGGAACTTGTCGCTTGGTTTTCGGCCACTAATAATTTCGTATAATAAAAACATCACGTGACCTCCATCAAGAGCTGGAATTGGCAATAAATTCATCACACCAAGCATAATCGATAACAAAGCAGTGATGTTCCAGAACACTTCCCAACTCCAACTGCTAGGAAAAACATTATAAATGGCTGCAAAACCGCCTACGCCTTTATAGGCACCAGTATTAGGATTGAAAATCATTTTCAGTTGCTTGCCGTAACCTACTAATTGATCTTTTCCTTTTTGGATCCCTATCGGAATCGATTCAAAAAAGCTGTAGTTTTCTTGGCTGATTTTGTAATATCCCAATTTTTCAAGATTGTCTTTAGCCAAAGAACCTAAACCAACTCCTAACTTACCTTCGTTGTTTACTTCAACTGTAATAGGGGTTTCTTTTAGGTTTCGCAACACTACCGCAGGGATTTTTATGCCTTTATTAGCATTCAAAATTGCTGCCGCTTGATCAAAATATTTTACTGTGATTCCATTTAGTGAAACGATAATGTCCTTTGCTTTTAATTGCGCTTTGTTTTTGGAGGTATCAGATACATCACCAACAACAAATGGCATTCTGAGTGTAATCACACCTTTTTTATCAGAATCTAAAAAATTACCGATAAAATTCACAGGCATATTGATTGTCTTTTCTGTTCCTTCGCGCTCGACCACCACCACTTTTGAGGTTAAAATATCCAAAGAAATAGAAGGAATAAACCGTTCTACTTTTTTTCCATCAATCGATACGATTCGGTCTCCAGTTTTGATTCCCGCATTTTCTACTACAGGACTTGTAACCCAAATACCATCCTTCAAAGAGTCATTATTGATAAAGCTATCGCCATACGCATAGGCCATACCAATATAAATGATAAAAGCCAAGACGAAATTCACCAAAACTCCACCCAACATAATAATCAATCGTTGCCAAGCCGGTTTAGAACGAAATTCCCAAGGTTGAGGAGGCAAAGCCATTTGCTCTTTGTCCATACTTTCGTCAATCATTCC
>NZ_JBIKRX010000042.1:0-23869 GCF_044348915.1 Flavobacterium sp.
ACATCACCGTTTACAATATGTTTTCGGTAGAGCAAGTGATGACAAAAAATTTGACAACAATTTTTCCGGAAACCACTATAAAAGAAGCTGCGGAAATTCTATCTAAAAACGAATTTCACGCTTTACCAGTTATCGAAAATGGCTCACTTGTAGGCATTGTAACCACAACCGATTTAATTAAGTATTTAATTGACCAATATTAAAGCACGAATAAATTTACTCGAATTCCCAACATCCTTTCAATTCTAATTTATGACAGTGTACCAGTTAGTATTGATCTATTTTGGGATATTGTTGCTCCTTCTATTTGTATATAGAATAGTAGAACCGGCTTATATGATGATTTTCCACAAACCATTGTATATTCACTTTTATCTTTTTCCTAAAAAATTAACACCAAATCAAAAGCAAATCCTCAACAAAGAGTTTTCGTTCTACAGGCGGTTGAGCCCGAAAAAGAAGATCTATTACGAACACAGAGTTGCCACCTTTATAAAACAATATCAATTTATTGGAAAGGAAGAAATTCTTGTCACCGATGAAATGAAGATCATAATCGCCGCGACTTATGTTTCACTTACTTTTGGAATGAGGCATTATCTCGTCAATTTGTTCAATAAAATAATAATTTTTCCGTCAGCCTATTTTTCAGCTATAAACCAAGCTTATCATAAAGGCGAATTCAACCCAATTATGAAAGCAGTGGCCTTTTCGTGGGAAGATTTTGTCATCGGACATCAAACAACAAATGACAACATAAACCTTGGGCTACACGAGTTTTCGCATATCCTACACTTTTATGGATTGAGAAGCAACGATCCGAGTGCAATACTATTTTATGACCAATACAACAAAGTCATCACCTATTACGATGATGAAGCATTGAACAAAAAACTTTCTGAACAAGGATACTTCAGAGAATATGCTTATGAAAATCGTTTTGAATTTATTGCGGTAATTCTAGAACATTTCTTTGAAACACCACAGATTTTCAAAATGAAATACCCCGATTTATATCAAGACATTTGTTTGATGATTAATTACAACGAAAACAACCTAAAAGATTTATAGACAAGTCAGTTTCTTCAAATCGACTATTGTTTGAATTGGATTATCCGCATTAAAAACATAACTACCAGCCACAAGCACATCTGCTCCAGAATTTACTAATTGGACTGCATTTTTATTGGTAACACCCCCGTCAATTTCTATAACAGTCTTTGCGCCATTCCGATGGATTAAATGTTTTAATTTTTGCACTTTTGCATAGGTATTCTCAATAAAAGATTGCCCTCCAAAACCTGGATTGACACCCATAATGCAAACCAAGTCGATATCATCAATAACATCTTCTAACAAATCGACATTGGTATGTGGATTCAATGCAACTCCGGCTTTCATTCCCTCAGCTTTGATGGCTTGAAGGGTTCTATGAAGATGTGGGCACGCTTCATAATGAACAGTCAATACGTTAGCGCCTAAATCAGCAAAAGTCTTGATATATCTGTCAGGATCAACAATCATCAAATGAACATCGATTGTTTTCTTGGCGTGTTTTGCAATGGCTGCCAACACAGGCATTCCAAAAGAAATATTAGGAACAAAAACACCGTCCATAATATCAATATGAAACCAATCGGCTTCTGAATTGTTAATCATTTCGATGTCCCGTTGCAAATTGGCAAAATCAGCAGCAAGAACTGATGGTGCGATGAGTGTATTTTTCATTTTATGCTGAATTTATTTTCAGTATCTTTTAATACTGAAAGTAATTAATGTTGTTTGTGCAAAAGTAAATTATAATTAGAGAACCTGAAACAAGTTCAGGTTA
Organism: Flavobacterium sp.; assembly: GCF_044348915.1. GTDB lineage: Bacteria > Bacteroidota > Bacteroidia > Flavobacteriales > Flavobacteriaceae > Flavobacterium. The sequence continues at coordinate 1,832 of NZ_JBIKRX010000042.1, forward strand.
AAAAAATAAAACTCCGGATACCCGAGCGAAGCGAACAGACCGGGGTTTTATTATTAAAAAATAAAACTCCGGTAATCAGCCGGAGTTTCAATCATCAATCAAAAAACGAACAGTTAATCAGACCGTCGTTACTTTTAAAATTCCAATATTAAAAATTCCAAATTCCAAAGATGTGTTATTGGATTTTGCTTTTTTTGGAATTTATCCTAGGTAGGTTTTTAATATTTTACTTCTTGAAGTATGTTTCAATCTGCGGATGGCTTTTTCTTTAATCTGTCGAACACGTTCGCGAGTTAGATCGAAAGTCTCTCCTATTTCTTCTAGTGTCATTGGATGTTGATCTCCAAGTCCAAAATACAAACGAACCACATCAGCTTCTCTTGGAGTCAATGTTTCTAAAGAACGTTCTATTTCAGTACGCAATGATTCTTGAATCAAGCTTCTGTCTGGGTTTGGTGATTCACCTGAACGCAATACATCGTATAGGTTAGAATCTTCCCCTTCAACAAGTGGTGCATCCATAGAAAGGTGGCGACCAGAGTTTTTCATAGATTCTCTTACGTCATTTACGGTCATATCCAACTCTTTAGCAATTTCTTCTGCAGTTGGTGGTCTTTCATTAGATTGCTCTAATAAAGCATACATTTTGTTGATTTTATTGATAGAACCAATTTTGTTCAAAGGCAAACGAACGATACGAGATTGTTCTGCCAAAGCTTGCAAAATCGATTGACGAATCCACCATACGGCATACGAAATGAATTTGAAACCACGCGTTTCATCAAAACGTTGTGCTGCTTTTATCAAACCTAAATTTCCTTCATTGATCAAATCGGGAAGTGTTAATCCTTGATTTTGATATTGCTTGGCCACAGAAACCACAAAACGTAAGTTGGCTTTGGTCAATTTCTCTAAGGCTCTCTGATCCCCTGCTTTGATCTTTTGTGCCAATTCTACTTCTTCATCGGCTGTGATAAGATCCACTTTTCCAATTTCCTGTAAATACTTGTCTAACGATGCAGTTTCACGATTGGTTACCTGCTTGGTGATTTTAAGTTGTCTCATGTTTTTGTCTCCTCAAATTTTTAAGTGTACGAATGGTTATACGCTCAGAGTTGCAAAAAAGTTACAAAATCCTGAAAAATATTTTTTAACTTTGAAATTCATTTAAATTTTTTAGAAAAATGCCAAAATTCAAAAACGTACTTCAGATAAAAGTTGCTCTAAAAAACTTCAAGCCTACAATTTTCAGAACTTTCTATTTCCCTGCTAACTCAGGCTTTCTGCAACTTCATGCTGCCATTCAAGAAGTAATGGGATGGGAATCAGAGCACCTTTTTGCCTTTAGAAAAGGCAGGGATCTAGAAATTGGAATCCCCTCAAAAGATGATTTCTTTAATTTTAATCGCACCATTTTAGATATTTCAAAAACCAAACTCAAAGGTTTTCTTGAAAACCCGAAAGACACCATTACGTACGAATATGATTTTGGAGACAGTTGGGAACACAAAGTTGATGTTCAGAAAGTTATTTCAGAAATCGAATTACCACACTTGCCTTACTGCATAAAAGGCGCAAATGCCTGTCCGATTGAAGATTGCGGTGGCGTTTGGGGCTATGCTGACATCCTCGAAATAATGCAAGACAAAAAACACCCCGAATACAATGAAATGAATGAATGGTATGATTTTGAAAACCTAGAACCTTACCATTTTGATATCGAAGAACTTAACGATCTGTTAGTGGTTTTCGAAGATTGTGTTGACTATCATAAGAGTATTATCAAAGAAATTAAGTCCTCGATCTAAATCAAAAAACCCGCCCCGATTGATCGGGACGGGTTTTCCTATAAATGAACCTTTAGTAAACTAAGATTTGATTACTCTTATTTATGACTCACGTGGAGGTCTTTGCAAAAGTGCTTTTTTGGACACTTTTTCTTTACGTGTTTTTGGATCAAAACCAAGGTATTTCACTTGGAAAACATCACCCATATTCACCACATCCGAAACGTTTTCTGTGCGTTCCCAAGCCAGTTCTGATACGTGAAGCAATACTTCGTTTCCTGGAGCTGCAGTATATTCTACAACCGCACCAAAATCAAGCATTTTGATTACTTTCACTTCATAAGCTTCGCCCATTTGTGGTTTGAAAGTGATCGATTGGATTTTGGCCAATACTGCTTCAATTCCAGCTGGATCTGTACCCAGAATTTCGATAACTCCTTGTTCGTCTACTTCGTTAATTACGATAGTTGTACCTGTAGCTTTTTGTAATTCTTGAATTACTTTTCCACCAGGTCCAATTAAAGCACCAATAAAGTTGCCAGGAATTGTTCTTGTAATGATTTTTGGAGCATATGCTTTTACATCTGCTTTTGGAGTAGCCAATGTATCGGTAATTTTTCCAAGGATATGCAAACGACCTTCACGAGCTTGAGCCAAAGCTTCTTCCATGATGTTGTATTTCAATCCTTCGATTTTGATATCCATTTGACAAGCAGTGATTCCGTCAGCAGTTCCTGTTACTTTAAAGTCCATATCTCCTAAGTGATCTTCATCACCCAAAATATCAGACAATACAGCAAAACGATCTCCGTCTGTAATCAATCCCATTGCAATTCCTGAAACTGGTTTTTTCATTTGAATACCAGCGTCCATCAATGCTAATGTTCCAGCACAAACTGTTGCCATAGAAGAAGAACCATTTGATTCTAATACTTCTGATACCAAACGTATTGTGTAAGGACAATCAGCAGGAATCATGTTTTTTAAAGCTCTTTGAGCTAAGTTTCCGTGACCTACTTCTCTTCTTGAAGTTCCTCTTAGTGGTTTTGCTTCACCTGTAGAAAATGGAGGGAAGTTGTAATGCAAGTAGAATTTTTCTTCACCTTGTTCAGATGGAGAATCTATTTGATTTGCTTCTCTTGAAGTTCCTAAAGTGGCTGTTGCCAATGCTTGAGTTTCTCCTCTTGTAAATATTGACGATCCGTGTACTGAAGGCAAATAATCAACTTCAGCCCAAATTGGACGGATTTCGGTAGTTTTTCTTCCGTCAAGACGCAAACCTAAATCAAGGATTACATTACGAACGGCTTCTTTATTAGTTTTGTAGAAATATTTACCCACTAAATCACCGTTTTCTGCCAATTCTTCAGCAGTAAACAAAGATTTAACTTCGTCTTTTACTGCATCAAAAGCGGCTGAGCGTTCGTGTTTTCCAGAACCAACTTTAGCAATAGCATAAATTTTATCGTAAGCTGCGGCTTTTACTTTAGCGTAAATTGCATCGTCTTCTCTTTCTTCTTCGTAAGTTCTAGTTTCTTTTTTACCTACTTGTGCAACCAATCTTTCTTGAGCTGCAATTTGTAGTTTGATGGCTTCGTGAGCAAATTTAATGGCTTCTACCATTTCCAATTCTGAAATTTCTTTCATTTCTCCTTCTACCATTGCGATAGAATCTGTCGAAGCACCAATCATCATATCGATATCCGATACTTCTAATTGAGCACGACTTGGATTGATGATGAATTTTCCGTCGACACGAGCAACACGCACTTCAGAAATTAAAGTTGAAAAAGGAATATCAGAAATAGCAAGGGCTGCTGATGCAGCTAAACCTGCTAATGCATCTGGCATTACATTTTCGTCATGAGACATTAACTGAATCATAACTTGAGTTTCGGCGTGGTAATCATCTGGGAAAAGTGGACGCAATACACGGTCAACTAATCTCATTGTTAATACTTCACCGTCTGTTGGTCTTGCTTCTCTTTTGAAAAATCCACCAGGAAAACGTCCTGCTGCTGCAAATTTTTCACGGTAATCTACCGTAAGTGGCAGAAAGTCTACTCCTGGACTTGCTTTACGGGCAGATACTACTGTTGCAAGCAACATAGCATTTCCCATTTGAACTACTACTGAACCGTCGGCTTGTTTGGCCAATTTTCCGGTCTCGATTGAGATGCTTCTGCCATCTCCTAAATCGATAATCTCTTTTGAAACTTGAGGAATCATAATTTTTTCGTTTTTTTAATTTTACATTGGTGATCTGCCTGTCAGCAGAATAGTTGTGTTGTTGTAGTTGTTGTGTTCCAATGAAAAACCAAACTTTTTTTAATAAAAATATAAATTTCAAAAATTGATTTCGATTTATGTTTTGCAACAAATCTCTAATCTAAACTCCGAAATCTAAAAACAAAAAGAGGCACTCACGCACCTCTTTTTTATATTGTTTATTTTCTAATACCCAATACTTTGATAATCTCACGATATCTGTTGATTTCTTTCTTTTTCAAGTAATCAAGCAACGCTCTTCTTTTACCTACTAATAGTACCAATGAACGCTCTGTGTTGTAATCGTGACGATTTTTTTTCAAGTGCTCAGTAAGGTGCGTAATTCTGTGCGTGAATAATGCGATTTGTCCTTCTGCAGATCCTGTGTTTTCTGCTTTTCCTCCGTGTTTAGCGAAGATTTCTTCTTTAACCTCTTTAGTTAAGTACATGCTAATATTATTTAAATGATTGTTATGTATGAATCAAGGTTTTCTTAATTCGAGCGCAAAGGTAGTTTTTATTTTTGGAAATACAAGGGATAAAGAAGCTTAAATTCGAAGATCATTTGGATTTAAAAAACAATTACATCGGTTGGATTGCTATTGGCAAGGAAAAAGTGCATCTCACTTTAATTCCTCGGATTTCGCCTGGAGCAAAATTTGCATAGGACGAAACGACTCTTAAAGCTTCTTCATCGGCGCCATATCCAATTCCTTTTATGATTTCAGGCTCAACTATCCGGCCTTCTTTATCGACTATAAATTTCACAAATATCTTGCCTCCTACTCCTTTTGGCATATTAGGAACTTGAAATTTCTTTCCCACATGTCTATAAAAATCTTCAAATCCTTTTTTAGGTGCTGGCCTAGTTTCGACTGCATTGTAATTGTATGAAACTCCATCCTTATCGACACTAACTCCAGAAATAAATTTTTTGTCGCCATAATTCTCGCTAAAAGTATAGCTCATCATTTTATCATATCCCTCCCAAAGGCCGTCTTTGAATCCTTCTTTAACTTTTCCCGAAGCATAGAAAAATTCCAAACTTTCTTCATAATCTCCAGTGCCGTCAACTACAGTTTGAATACCTTTAGAATTCCAAAATTCATCTACTCTCAAAACATTCATAAATGATTTTTCGTCCTCGATATATTCTCCTTCTAACTTCTTGCTTCCGTTTTCATACCATTCGGCACAAGATCCGCTTGGTCTGGATTTTACAAAATAAGTAACCGCTTTTTTATTTCCGCTTTCGAAGTAAAAAATAAACTCACCCTCTTTAGTGTTGTGATCTTTGGTTTTTGAGAACCCTTCCATTTGCAAAACACCTGATTTGTAATAATCATTTACTATATACAAGTCCTTCTCCAAATAATAATCCTTAACTATTCGATAATATTTAGAATTTTCTTGAGAAGTTTCATTCCAAGTAGAATCAAGGAAAATTTTCTTGTCATTAGCTGAAAGTTGCGCAACACAAAGTTTTGAAACAAAAAGAAATAGAATGGTAAATAGAATGGATTTCATAGAATCAGGATAAACAAAGAATCAAGTATACTAATTTTAATACAGTTTAGCAATTTCCTCATTCACAAATTCCAAAAACCGTTCGTCTTGATCTGTAAAAGGGTCAATTACATGACTATCAATATCTATTTGTCCAATATTATCACCATTTACAAAAAGTGGCACTACAATTTCGGACTTTACGGTAAAACTACATGCAATATAATTGTCTTGAGCTGCCACATCAGGAACTACAAAATTAGCATTAGAAACGGCGACTTGTCCGCAAATTCCTTTCCCGAAAGGAATTACCGTATGGTCGGTTTCAGCTCCAACATACGGACCAAGGTGCAAGGTTTTAGTCTTGTGATTGGCAAAATAAAAACCAACCCAATTGTAATATTCAATAGAGTTGCTGAGTAATTCACAAATCTGCAAGAGTTTTTCTTCTCTAGAAAAAGTTGTATTTGAAGTAATTTCGGTTACTTTTGGTTTTAATTCTTCGAAAGTCATAGTCGTCTTTTTTTTGTAAAAGTATTTAAATGTGCCTTTCTAATTTTAATTAAATTTGTTAAAAATTCGATTTTGAAAAAATATTTTATTCTCTACAAACCCTTTTTGCTTTTTCTAGGCAAGTTTTTATTGACTTACCTACTGTTAACTTTCATTTACCAAAGCTATCTCGGTCAGTTTGATGTGAACAAAAATGAAACGGATAGTTTTACAGAATTGGTAGCCAAACAAACCAAAGAACTGATGCTCCTTTTTGATTGCGATGTCAAAACGAAACCAAGCACTAGAGAACCGGCCGTCAATTTATACTATAATCAGAAACCTATGGCGCGAATAATAGAAGGCTGTAACGCTATGAGTGTTATTATACTTTTCGTAGCATTCATAGTTGCCTTTTCGGGAAAACCAAAGCCAACTGCCTTGTACATCATCAGCGGAAGTCTAATTATACATATCCTAAATGTAACAAGAATTGCTCTTTTGTGCGTACTGATGTATTATTATCCTAAACAGCAACATTTTTTACACGGAGTAGTTTTCCCTTTGTTTATCTATGGGGTGGTTTTTATATTGTGGATTCTTTGGGTGAATAAATTTTCAAAATATGCTACAAAAAATAATAAAGCATAAAGCAAGAATTGCTTTGGCAATTTCATTTGTTCTTTTGTTAGCGCTTATAAGGGCTTTCGAAGACAACTTGTTTTACGACCCTTTTTTGAATTATTTCAAGGAAAATTATCGCAATTTACCTTTGCCGGAAATTGATAATTTTCAATTGTTTTTAGGGCTATTTCTCAGGTATTTGCTCAATACGGTGCTTTCTTTGGCAATTATTTACGCCTTATTCAAAGATATTGACGCCATAAAATTTGCATCGGTATTGTACACACTATTTTTCATAATACTAACTATCGCTTTCTTTTACATCCTATTGAACAATGGTGAAGACAACAAAATGGGACTGTTTTATATCCGACGCTTTTTGATTCAACCTATTTTTTTATTGTTGTTTCTACCTGCCTTTTTTTATCAGAAGCAAAAAAACCAACTTTGAATTGGTCCAATAGACAATAATATCGACGTTTATTTCGCTATATTTACCATTCAACAAACGCACATCTATGTTTAAACATTTTTTTTCGAAGATAGTATTACTTTTTATTTTCAGTTCGGCTGTTGCACAAACAGAAACCGAGGTTGTTCCTCCTTATAATATCAAGACAGCAACTTTTATCCAAAGCAACGAAAATGTTGTTCCAATATTCAAATTGGGCGATGGTTTTCAATTCCAATTTGATGATTTATTTGGCAACGAAGCCAATTATTACTTCGAAATTGTACATTGCGATTACGATTGGAAGCCAACTGATATCCCAAAAACAGACTATATGACGGGTTACGACGGACAAAGAATTATTCAATACGAAAACTCCATTAATGCCTTGCAGATCTATTCGCATTACATTTTGCCCATTCCCAACCAGTTTATGCAATTGCGTCTCAGCGGAAATTACATTCTGAAAATTTTAGACGAAAGCCGCGAAGTGGTTTTAACTCGCAAATTTATGGTGTACGAGGACCTAGTTACTGTTCCGATGCGCATTAGAAGGGCTCGAACTGCCAATTTATTAGATTACAAACACAATGTCGAATTTACTATAAAGTCACTGGTCATCAATTTTCAAACACCTATCAAAAATGTAAAAATTGCTCTGTTTCAAAACGGACAAATCAATTCCGCGATCAAAAACATAGTTCCACAATTCACGATTGGCAATGATTTAGTTTACAAATACGATTCTGAAACCCAGTTTTGGGCAGGGAACGAATTTTTGTATTTCGACAACAGCAACATCCGATCCGCGGGAAACAATATTTCGCGAATAAATTCAATCAACGGAATCTATAATGCGAATTTGTATACCCATAACGCTCGAGGAAATTTACCTTATTCGATAAATCCTGACGTCAACGGAAACTTCGTCTCTCGCAACATAGGCGCAACCAGAAATGAAATCGAAGCCGACTATGCTTGGGTATATTTCAGCCTTTCAGCACCAGCGTATATGAAAAATAAAGGCATTTATATCAATGGTATGTTCAACAATTACAGCTTATCACCTGAATACAAATTGGATTTCAACAAAGAAACCAATCTGTACGAAAAAGCAATACTCATCAAACAAGGTTTCACTAATTTTCAATACCAAATCGCAGACGACAAAGGAAACATCGATGGCGAAAGTAATATTGACGGCAATTATTGGCAAACCGAAAATGATTATACGATTTTGGTCTACTATCGCGAAAACACAGATCGTTACACTAGAATTATAGGAAAAGCAACCGCCAATTCGAATGTGATCACCGATTAAAAAACAATTCTCTAAAAAGCACAACTAACTCTTTTTTTTGTAAATTTGCCATTATAAAACTCATTTGTAACACTTTGCTATGGTTTCACAAATCACAAGAGGCATAAAAATATCAGTCGTGACTAGTTTTGAAGGTACCTACTTCAAGAACTACAAGATTCATTTTGCCTTCAGTTATGAAATCACTATCGAGAATCACAGCAAAGATTCGGTGCAGCTAATTTCTCGCCACTGGGAAATATTCGATTCGCTAAACAATTTCGAAATCGTCGATGGCGAAGGTGTTGTTGGCAAAAAACCTGTTCTAAAACCAGGCGAATTGCACACTTACAATTCTGGTTGCCTATTAGCTTCCCCTTACGGAGCGATGAAAGGTCATTTCAATATGATTAATTTCACCTCTACCAAGAATTTCAAAGTAATCGTACCTACTTTCAAATTGTGCGCTCCTTTTGCATTAAATTAAGAGTCCCGAAATCATCTCATTAAAATCAATTTTTTAGGAGCTATTTCCAGCACTCCATTCCAACTCCTCGCTCGAAAATCATTTTTTCTAATGCAATTGCAGGAGCTTCCTTTGGTCGCTCTCCAATTGCAAGAAAAAAACAGTTTTTCTCCCTGCGGGGTTTTCATTACAATCTGGGCTATTGGCAAAATATATTCATCATATTTAACGCACCAACAACACGTTTTTAAAACAATCCTTTGTACTTTTGTGAAAATTTTTTTCAAAAACTCAAATACTATTATATGCTAAAAGGATTTTTCAATGTGCCAAAAGCCGTAAACGAACCCGTAAAATCGTATACGCCCAATTCTCCCGAAAAAGCAGCCGTTCTTTCCGCTTATAAAACAATGTGGAATGAAAGGATAGATGTTCCTTTATACATTGGAAGCGAAGAGATCAGAACCGGAAACACCCGAAATATGACCCCTCCACATGATCACAAACACATTGTGGGAACCTATCACTTAGCCGAAAAAGCACACATTGAAAAAGCTATTGCCAATGCATTGGAATCCAGAACCAAATGGGCCAATATGGCCTGGGAGCAACGCGCTGCAATTTTTCTTAAAGCAGCCGAATTGATTGCTGGACCTTACAGAGCTAGAATAAATGCTGCAACGATGATTGCACAATCTAAGAATATTTTTCAAGCAGAGATTGATGCTGCTTGCGAATTGATTGATTTCTTGCGTTTCAATGTCGAGTTTATGACTCAAATTTATAGCGACCAACCCAAATCCAATTCCGATGTTTGGAACCGTTTAGAATACCGTCCGCTCGAAGGATTTGTTTACGCCATTACACCTTTCAACTTTACCGCTATCGCTGCCAATCTTCCTGCAAGTGCTGCTATGATGGGAAATGTAGTGATCTGGAAACCTAGCGACAGCCAAGTTTTTTCAGCAAAAATCATTATTGACATTTTCAAAGAAGCGGGACTTCCTGATGGTGTTATCAACGTGGTATTTGGCGATGCTTTGATGATTACCGACACCGTTTTGGCAAGTCGTGATTTTGCAGGAATCCATTTTACAGGTTCCACTCACGTTTTCAAAGATATTTGGGCAAAAATTGGGACCAACATTCATCATTATAAAACCTATCCACGAATTGTGGGCGAAACCGGAGGAAAAGATTTTGTTGTAGCCCATCGAAGTGCCAATGTGAAGCAAGTTTCAACTGGAATTGTTCGTGGTGCATTCGAATTTCAAGGACAAAAATGTTCTGCAGCTTCCAGAGCCTATATTCCACAAAGCATGTGGCCAGAACTTAAAAAACAATTGGTTACTGATGTGAAATCGATGAAAATGGGTTCGCCAGAAGATTTTAGTAATTTCATTACAGCGGTTATCCACGAAGGTTCTTTCGATAAATTGGCGAGTTATATTGACCAAGCCAAAAAAGATGCCGATGCCGAAATCATCGTGGGTGGCAACTATGACAAATCGGTTGGGTATTTTATTGAGCCAACGATAATCGTAACCACAAATCCACATTACACCACAATGGAAACCGAATTATTCGGGCCCGTTATTACGATATTTGTTTACGAAGATGCCCAATGGCAAGAAACATTACAACTAGTTGATACCACTTCAGACTACGCTTTGACTGGGGCGATTTTCAGCCAAGATCGTTATGCTATCGAAGAGGCTACCATTGCTTTGCAGAACGCAGCAGGAAATTTCTACATCAATGACAAACCAACTGGAGCCGTTGTAGGAATGCAACCATTTGGTGGCGCAAGAGCTTCAGGAACGAATGACAAAGCTGGTTCAGCCTTGAACTTATTACGTTGGGCTTCGCCAAGAACCATCAAAGAAACTTTTGTTACTCCGGAAGATTATAGATACCCGTTTTTGGGAGAATAGTGTCATTTCGAGGAACGAAGCAATCTCATCTTAGAAATTTTAAAAACCCACAAGAATCAAGTAGTTTGAGTTCTTGTGGGTTTTGATTTTTGACTAGCCATTGCTTGAAGCACACTGACAACACAAATTGCTCAAGATGTGAGATTCCTCCTTCGTCGGAATGACAAACAAAAGAGGTGCTTCAGGCTTTTAAACCACAAACTTCAGAGGCAAATGAACCACTTTCTTAGTTTCGAAAAACTCATCTTCAAAAAAGTCAGCTAAATTATATTCCGTTGCTTTGGGGAAATCCTTCATTTCCTCGGTTAAATCGCCGCCTTTTAGATAGAGGATTCCGTTTTTGAGTTCGTGTTTGCTCTTCTTTTTGATTTTATCTTTTACCCAAGAAACAAAATCGGGCATATTGGTCACCGCACGACTTACTATAAAATCGAAATCACCTTTTACCAATTCGGCTCTTTTTTGTTCCGCCTTTACATTTTTCAATTCCAAAGCATCGGCGACAGCCTGAACCACTTTTATTTTTTTGGCAATGACATCTACCAAATAAAAACGGGTTTCAGGAAAAAGAATCGCCAAAGGAATTCCTGGAAATCCGCCACCAGTTCCCACATCTAGGACAAATGTTCCGGGTTCAAATTTGATTATTTTAGCAATCCCCAACGAATGCAAAATGTGCTTGGTATACAATTCGTCGATGTCTTTTCGGGAAATAACGTTTATTTTGGCATTCCAATCGTGGTATAAAAAATCCAATTTTGCGAATTGTTCTTTCTGAATATCAGTCAAATAGGGAAAATACTTTTGAATCTCGTCCATCTCTTTAATTTTTAACAAAAGTACAGTTTTTAGTTTTGAATATTTAACGGAATTTTACAGATTAAAAAACTTTAATAATTACCTTTGCATCACATTAAAAAATAAAGATGAACAACATTGCTCCAACATTTGCAAAGCAAGACAATTTGAAATTCTTCAGAACGCTTAATTCGCGGGTAAACAACTATTTCAAAGAGAATAACATTCAAAAAACAGGCAACTGGAAACTGTATTTGAAAACCATAATTATGTTTGCTGTTTTTCTTACGCCATATTTTCTGATTTTGACTTTGAATATGCCGTTTTGGGTACATTTGCTTTTGGCAATTGTCATTGGTATTGGTATGGCGGGAGTTGGTATGAATGTGATGCACGATGGCAATCACGGTTCGTACTCAAGCGTAAATTGGATTAACAAATTTATGGGTGGTACCATTTATATTTTGGCTGGAAATGTATACAATTGGCAAGTACAACATAATGTCTTACATCATACCTACACTAATATTGTTGGTCACGACGAAGACCTTGATGCTGGTCGAGTAATTCGTTTTTCTAAAGATGCCAAATGGTATATTTTTCACCGTTTTCAGCAATATTATTCGATTTTTTTATATGGCTTATTGACTTTCAATTGGGCAATCACCACCGATTTTAAGCAGATGAGAAGTTACCTCAAAAGAAAATTATCTTATGGAGAAGCCAAAAGCCCAAAAATACTTTGGACTACTTTATTAATTACAAAAACTATTTATTTCACCATTTGGATTGTTTTACCAATGCTTATAGGAATCACCTGGTGGAAAGTTTTGGTTGGCTTTTTCGTGATGCATTATACAGCAGGTTTAATTTTAAGCGTTGTTTTTCAACTGGCACACGTGGTAAAAGAAACTGCCAATCCAGTTCCAAATGAAAACGGCGAAATCGAAAATACTTGGGCCATTCATCAATTGTTTACCACGACTAATTTTGCACCAAGAAATTGGATTGTAAATTGGTACACCGGAGGATTGAATCATCAAATCGAACACCATATTTTTCCAAATATTAGCCATGTACATTATGGTAAAATTTCAAAAATAGTAAAACAAACCGCCCAAGAATGCGACTTACCCTATTATGAATATAAAACAATGCGAAGTGCCGTAATTGCCCATTTCAAACATTTGAAAGAATTAGGAGCGAAACCTGCTTTACAATAAGGGCTCATAGCAATGCATCTAAACAAAAACAACAAATAACCAACTTTATAAATCAAAAATTACAAGTAATGAACAATTTGCTTTCAGACAGAATCAACAATTTAGCGACATCACAAACATTGGCAATGGCGGCTTTGGCCAGAGAATTAAAAGCGCAGGGAAAAGATATTATCAGTTTAAGTTTGGGTGAACCAGATTTCAATACACCCGATTTTATCAAAGAAGCTGCCAAAAAAGCTATCGACGAAAACTACAGCACTTATTCTCCAGTAGAAGGATATGTCCAGTTGAAAGAAGCTATTTGCAGAAAATTCAAAAGAGACAACGGATTGGATTACAAACCCTCTCAAATTGTAGTTTCAACTGGAGCAAAACAATCTTTATATAACATTGCACAAGTAATGCTGAACGATGGTGACGAAGTAATTTTGCCTGCACCTTACTGGGTTTCCTACTTCGAAATCATAAAATTATCAGGTGGAGTTCCTGTAGAAGTTCCAACTTCTGTAGATACTGATTTCAAAATCACTCCGGAACAATTAGAGGCAGCTATCACACCAAAAACAAAAATGATGTGGTTCTCATCCCCTTGTAATCCTTCAGGATCAGTTTACAATAGAGAAGAACTAACTGCATTGGCTAAAGTATTAGAAAAATATCCAAACATTATTGTAGTTGCTGACGAAATCTACGAGCACATCAATTTTTCAGGAACTTTTTGCAGCATTGCATCTATACCTGGAATGTTAGAAAGAACAGTTACCGTAAACGGACTTGCCAAGGCTTTTGCGATGACAGGATATAGAATTGGTTACATTGGAGCACCTGAATTTATTGCAAAAGCGTGTACAAAAATTCAAGGACAAGTAACTTCAGGAGCAAATTCTGTAGCTCAAATTGCCGCAATTACTGCTGTAGATGCTGATCCAAGTGTACTGAATCATATGGTTCAAGCCTTTCATAGTCGTAGAGATTTAGTGGTTGGATTGTTGAAAGAAATTCCAGGAATCAAAATCAACGTTCCAGAAGGAGCTTTTTATGTATTCCCAGACGTTTCTTCTTTCTTCGGAAAAACATTGAAAGGAACTGAAATTAAAGACGCCAATGATATGGCAATGTATTTATTGGCCGAAGCTTGTGTTGCAACCGTAACTGGTGACGCTTTCGGAAATCCAGATTGTATTCGTTTTTCTTACGCAACAAGCGAGGAACAATTGATCGAAGCATTAAAAAGGATCAAAGAGGCATTGGCAGGATAGTCAATCGCGTTATGCAAATAGAAGCCTCAAGGAAACTTGGGGCTTTTTTTTGGCGTGACCGCAAGGGTCGGGCTATTCGTTGCAATCTTTTCCTTTTTAAAGAAAAAAGAAAAAGGATTTTCACTGCTATCCCTCACGCACATTCCAACAAATTTCAGATTATGAGAGAAAACCTGTATATTTGAAAAGCTCTAAAAAAAGTACTGTCTGAGTAATACAAACTAACAACAACTTAGCAATAACTCATTAACAAAAGCTTTTTACAAAATAAAAAACATGCTAAACAAAACGAAAATCTTAGCTTTCTATCAAATTATTACTGGAGTTTTGGGATTATTATTTTTATTGCTTTTTAACATTACAAGTTCTTCAACCATATTCGTTATAATCATAGGATTATATTCTTTTTCAATATATTCAGGCTATTTATTACTCACAAAAAAACTTAAGAAAGGATTGGATATGACACTCTATAATCAACTTTTTCAAGTTTTCGGTTTTGGCATATCTGGTTTTACTTTTGAGTATTTTTCTGGAATTTTCTTAAGCCTAGGTCTAAACTTCACAAATGACACAATTATTAACTATAATGCAGGTTTTAGCACTTGGATTTTGAATTTGGGCTCAAATGACAACTTGTTTATTAATATAAACATCATCGCAATAATTATAATTCTTTATACATTAAATTTAAAAGATAAAAATTTAGCACTAAACTCTCTTATCTTTCCAATTTAAAATTTTGAATTAATTTGGGACGTTCATTTTCATTGGCAACTTTCCACGAGGTTCTGTAAATCCATTCCGTCATTTTATATAGCTTTTTAAAATTAATGTTTTCGGATTCGTCCTGAGGCGTATGGTATTGTGAATGTAAAACACTAGTAAAAAACAAAGCAGGTATACCTACTCTAACATAGGGAACATGATCACTTCTAAAATAGAAATATTCAGGATGTTCGGGCAAATCCCACGCTTTCAAAAACTTAAATTGCGTACTTTCGTTATTTGCATCAAAGGCCATCTTTACCAATTCCTCTGAATTTTTATGAGGTGCTTCACCACCTAAAAGAGCCGCTTCATTATTGTCATTTCGACCAATCATGTCGCCATTCAAAACAGCGACAATATTCTCTTTCGGAACCAACGGATGCGATGCATGCCAACGAGACCCCAACAAACCTCTTTCCTCAGCACCGTGAATCACAAACAGAATGCTTCGTTTAGCTGGCTGTTGATGATAACTTCTTGCAATAGCTAACAGAGCAACACAGGTACTAGCATTATCATCGGCGCCGTTATAAATGGTGTCATTGTTTACCGGATGGCGAATGCCATCGTGATCTTGGTGACCACTCAAGAGCACATACTCGTTTTTAAGTTTAGGATCTGTTCCTTCAATTTTTCCAATAATATTAACTGAAGGATATTTATAAGTTTCCGTTTGAATATTTAGCGAAATCTCTGGATTATTTTTAACCCAATTTTCATTATCTTGTTTAATCCAAAAAACAGGAATTCCAACTTCGACTTTTTCTCTAACACCCTCAACTCCATATATCCCTCGTGTCATTTGTGGTACTACTTCGACCCAGCTTTTATCAGAAATAGCATCAGTAATAAAAATAATTCCTTTCGCCCCTAATTTTTCTATTTCTTTATAATATTTGGTCCGAATAAAACCCGGATATCTGCGCTCAAAAAGGGTCATTTCTTTTGCAATATTTAAATCCGAAACCCGAATTGCCACTACTTTTCCAGAAATATTTTTAGAAGCCAATTCTTGAGGTTCTACTTTCCCCAAATACAAAATTGGAGCTGTAAATTGATTGTCGGTGACATCTTGCACCAAAATATCTTTCCATAATTGGATATTTTTACCTCCAATTTTCACTGAACTTTGTGGACTAATTTGATGCCTGTACATATCAAAAAACTGAAAAAAAGTACCATTGTCGCCCGCAGGCTTCATACCAGTTGCTTTCATCTTATCGGCAAACCACATCGAAACCTTTAACTCGTCAAGAGTTCCCGCTTCCCTACCCCAAAATTGATCTGCTGCCATTTGGTACATATCAGTTTTTAGGTCTTTTTCAGTAATGGGCGAAACTAGTGGTTTTTTGTAGGTTTGGGCATTGGAAACTATTAAAAATACTAACGCAAAATTCAAAAATATTTTTTTCATCTGTTGGCGGTTTAATTTACAATAAAGTTATAAGTTTCTTGAAGCATTCTAAACAAAATTACGACTAAGATTGTTATTATTGATAAATATTCGCGGAACTATTTTTTTATTTTTTACTCCTCAACAACTAGTAAAACGAATAATTCCCGAAAAATCCAATTCGGAATTAGAAATCTTAAATAATTTATCAGACCTTTGCAGACTTTTTTAGACGAACGTTTAAATGCCTAAAATTCTAGCAATTAAAAAATTATCATCCACTTGATGAAGAAAAAAATAGAAATACTAGCTCCTGCCAAAGATTTAATTCAAGGAATGGCTGCTATCAACGCCGGTGCAGATGCCGTTTATATTGGAGCATCACAATTTGGCGCAAGATCAAATGCTACCAACTCGATCGAAGATGTCGCCGAATTAGTGAAATACGCTCACTTATTCAACGCTCAAGTTTTTGTGGTGGTCAACACTATTTTGTACGACAACGAACTCGAAACTTGCCGTCAAATGATTTGGAAGCTATATGACATTAAAGTTGATGCTCTGATCGTTCAGGATATGGCTATTATGGAAATGGAATTGCCTCCGATTGTCATCCACGCTAGTACGCAAGCCAATAATCGTGATGCTGACAAAATTAAATTCCTAAAAGACGCAGGAATGAAAAGAGTGGTTTTGGCTAGGGAATTGAACCTTCACCAAATCAAAGAAATCAGCGAAGCGAGCGATGTAGAGTTAGAATTTTTTGTAACCGGCGCTTTGTGCGTTTCCTTTAGCGGGAACTGCTACATGAGTGTTGCCAACGGCGAACGCTCGGCCAATAGAGGTTCGTGTGCTCAAAACTGTCGCCTTCCGTACAACCTCATCGACGGTCACGGTGAAACTTTAATCAAAAATAGCCACTTACTTTCTATCAAAGATTTTGATGTTTCAGATCAAATTCCAAATCTAATTGAAGCCGGAATTTGTTCTTTCAAAATTGAGGGCCGTTTGAAAGATATTGTCTATGTAAAAAACAATGTGTCCTATTTACGTCAAAAACTGGACTCATTTCTAGAAGGTGCAGGAAGTGAAAAGTACACCAAAGCTTCATCGGGGAAATGCAGTTATACTTTTGATTCCGCTCTTGACAAAACCTTTAATCGAGGCTATACCGATTATTTTGTCAACGAAAGACACCAAGCAATTGGTTCTTGGAACAGTCCAAAATCGAAAGGCGAATATATTGGCAAACTCATCAAAATTGTGGGGAACGCCTACGAAATAGAAAACGGGCACTTACTGAGCAATGGCGATGGTCTTTGTTATATCAACGAAAAAAACGAAGCTGACGGTATTTACATCAACAAAGTCGAAAATGGCTTGGCTTATCCTTTTGTATTAAAAGAGGTTAAACCTGGAGCTTTTATTTACCGAAATAATGACGCTGCTTTTATCAAAATTGTAGAAAGAGAAGACAGTGCCGTGCGCAAAATCAGCACTACTTTATTGCTGACTGAAAACGAAAATGGTTTTGAATTGATTGCCACCGACGAAGACGGAAATGCGAGCAAAGTAAACTTGGTTCATCCCAAAGAAAGAACCAAAAGCAACGAATCTATCGAAGAAAACTTCAAAATCAATTTAGCTAAAACTGGTTTCACACCTTACAAAGTCGAAGAAATAAGCATTCAATTTTCAGAAAATTGGTTTCTTCCTATTTCTAAAATCAACGAAATGCGAAGAACAGTTTTCGAACAATTATCCGAAATTCGTTTGGACAATTATAAAGTCAAAGAACACCAATTGGTCAAAACATCACATCCTTATCCGGAAACCAAACTGGATTTTATGTACAATGTTTCGAATAAATTGGCTCGTAAATTCTACGAGCGACACGGCGTGACCGAAATAGAAAAAGCATTCGAATTGCAATGGGATCCTGGAAAATCTCGTGTAATGACAACGAAATATTGCATCAAATACGAATTGGAGAAATGCCCGAAATACCATCCCAATATGGATGGCAGGCTCAAAGAACCATTGATTTTGAAACAAGGCGAACTCGAATACAAACTCAAATTCAATTGCAAACCCTGCGAAATGGAGATCTGGGAAAAAGATGCCGAATTTGAAATCGAGGAAGATCACTTCCATTAATATAGAAACCGAAGCCTTAGAAATTAAAAAGCTTCGGTTTTTTTATTGACTAGATTGCTTATTAATTTAAAAATCACTACATTCATCATCCGAAACCAATTCATTAAAAATGAAAAAGTTATTTATAATACTTGGCGTTATTTTATTTGCATCATCGGGATCTGCGCAGATAATTATTTACGATGCAACTGAAACCGAAAATGATTTCACTTTATCGGCCAATTACAGTTATTCAGACCCATCTTCTTATGGGCTGAGCGCCGAGTTTGGCAGAACAAATTTTTGGTTTTTCAACCAATATATTTCTACAATGGTAAATATTTCTATCACTGATATGAAATACAATAATAATGAGGTAAAAGTTAAAGGAAACGGATACCTTTTTGAGATTGGCAATAGATTCTACAGAAATAGAGGGCGTAAATCCGGCGTTTACCTGCAATGGCTTTTAGGGTATTCTTCGACAAATTTTGACAAAAACACCTCCTTGGGTTATTTCGAAGGCAATTATTCGTATTGGAGTGTAATCAATCACGATATTGGATATAAAATCAGACTTGGAGATCATTTTAGTCTGGATCCTTCTGTTGGATACAATTGGAAATGGGAAGTGCGAGGAAAAGGGGACGTGGACAATATTTACGTTGACAATTTCGTGTTCCGATGTGGAGCCAAATTGAGTTATAACTTTTAAATTAAGGCCCTTTTCAAAAAATATTTTCACATTTCTTCTAAAAAAAAGGTCATCAATTTCTAAGCTTATTTTAGTTATTTTTGAATCCACATTAGAACCCAAAACCGTTTTGCATTTAAAACAAATGAAAAAAATAATTATACTACTTGTTGCTTTTATTGGTTTTGCGGGTGTCGCCCAAGAAAAAAAAGAACAACCTAAAAAACAAATCGTCGAAACTTCCTGTGGGCAATGTCAATTCGGGATGGATGGAAAATCCTGTGATTTGGCAGTTCGCATTGACGGAAAATCCTATTTTGTTGACGGAACGCATATAGACAAGCATGGGGATGCTCACGCTGCTGATGGATTTTGTGCCAAAGTACGAAAAGCTGAAGTAGTGGGGGAAATAGCTGACAATCGTTTTAAAGCTACTTACTTCAAATTGCTTCCAGAAACAAAATAAATGGAGTTGATTCTGCAAAATATCGCCAAAATCGTTTCGCTAACTCCCGAAGAATCATCCTTGTTTTTATCAAGAACAGCTGTCCATAAATACAAAGCCAAAACCGTTTTACTAAACGCTGGAGAAATCTGCACAACTTCTTATTTTGTGAATTCAGGTGTTTTAAGAAGCTTCAATATCAATGACAATATAGTAGAGCACATTTTGAGTTTTGCGTGCAGCGGCTGGTGGATTAGCGATATGTACAGCTTAATTTCACAACAACCGGGCAATCTATTCATACAAGTTCTGGAAGACGCCGAAGTTCTTTCACTTTCAAAAGAAAACCAGGAAATACTATTCAGAGAAATCCCGAAACTCGAACGATTCTTTCGAATTCTTATCGAAAATTCGCTTGTAGCCAATCAAGAACGATTGATGGACAATTTGAGCTTAACCGCCGAAGAACGATTCGAAAAATTTAGCCGAAAATATCCCGATTTAATTCAGAAAGTTCCTCAAAAGCAAATTGCCTCCTATTTGGGAGTAACGCCCGAGTTTTTCAGCAAAATGAAAAGCAAACTTTTGAAGAAGTGATCAGTAGTCAGAAAATTAGTGGTCAGTCCTAACAATACCCTATTTTATAGTAAGCATTTATATTTTTTTAGCGAGCGCTAGTACTGAGTACTAAATCACTGAACACCGAACACTATTTTCTTAATCTAGGTTAAGTGTCTTTTGCCTAAATCGAGCGTAACTTTGCTCCATAATAATCACAAAAATTTATTTATTATGGCTACTACAGTTTTACACAAAGCAGATACTAGAGGACACGCAGATCACGGATGGCTTAACGCTTATCACAGTTTTAGTTTTGCTAGCTGGTACAATCCAGATAGAATTCAATTTGGGGTTTTACGCGTTTTAAACGACGATACCATTGCAGGCGGAATGGGTTTTGGCACTCATCCTCACGATAATATGGAAATTATTACCATTCCTTTGGAAGGCGATTTAGCTCACAAAGACAGTATGGGAAATGAATCTACCATAAAAACAGGCGATGTACAAGTAATGAGCGCCGGAACAGGGATTAAACACAGCGAATTCAATCCCAATGCCGATCAACAAACGAAACTGTTTCAGATTTGGTTATTCCCGAAAACAAAAAATGTTACACCTCGTTATCAACAAATCACATTAGATTTAACAGAACAGAAAAACAATTTTGCTCAAATTCTCTCGCCAAATGCTAATGATGCTGGAGTTTGGATACATCAAGATGCTTGGTTTCATTTGGCTGATTTTGATGCCACTTTTTCAAAAAATTACGAGATAAAAAAAGAAGGTAACGGCCTTTATGTTTTTGTAATATCTGGCGCAATCACGATTGATGATCAAGAATTAGAAACCCGAGACGGACTAGGAATCACTGATTTTAAAACCCTAGAGTTTACAGCAACAACAGATGCAAAATTTTTGCTGATGGAAATTCCAATGGAACAATAAATTTAAAACAATGGAAGAAGTAAAATTAGAATTAAATGGAACAAAAGGCTATTTTTATATTTCGAATGACGGAAAACAAGAAGGAATAATGACTTTTGTCTATGCCGGAAGCGATAAGATTATCATAGACCACACCGAAGTCAATACTGGAAATAACGGAAAAGGATTTGGTAAAAAAATGGTCGCCAAAGCAGTTGAATATGCCCGAGAAAAAAATATTAAAATTATTCCTCTTTGTCCTTTTGCCAAAAAAGTATTCGACAAAACTCCCGAGTTTAGAGATGTTTTATAAATTTAAATTCAAAAATTATGGACTCCAATAATTTAAAAAAAGAATATACCAACGGCGAAGTGACCGTGGTATGGCAATCTGGAAAATGTATTCATTCCGCCAATTGCGTGAGAAACAATCCCGCTGTTTTTCAACCGAAAGAGAAACCTTGGATAAAAATTGATGGTTCTTCAACAGACAAAATTATTGAAACCGTGCAAAAATGCCCATCGGGTGCTTTGACATTTTATAAAAACCTAAAATCTATAATTTCTTGTTCCGTTTATAGAACAAGAATACAAATGCCAATAAATTAAAAAATACTATTTTTGCATCACGGTTGAAGTTAATATTCAATCATTAAATAGTTAACTCTTTAATTTAAAAACATGAAAGCATACGTATTTCCTGGTCAAGGTGCGCAATTCATTGGAATGGGCAAAGACTTATTTGAAAACTCAGAATTAGCAAAGGAATTATTCGAAAAAGCAAATGAAATATTAGGTTTCCGCATAACGGATATCATGTTTGAAGGCACAGCCGAAGAACTAAAAGAAACCAAAGTTACCCAACCAGCAGTTTTTTTACATTCAGTAATTTTAGCCAAAACCCTTGGAGACAGTTTTCAACCGGAAATGGTTGCTGGACATTCGTTGGGTGAATTTTCGGCTTTGGTTGCCAATGGTGCTTTATCTTTTGAAGATGGACTAA
>NZ_JBIKRX010000043.1:0-23830 GCF_044348915.1 Flavobacterium sp.
AGATACAATAGAAGGTCAAATATGGGGACAATCTTCGATGTGTTAATGAAAAAGATGGTGAAATTTGAATAAATATCAATAAAATCAATAGATAACAAGGGTGCTCTAAGCGCCTATACCTATAAAACAAAATTCCAATTGCAGTATTCGTGTAATAAATCCCATCTGCTCCTTTAGTACTAATATACGGATCTAATAATTTCATTATAGTTGCATAAAATAATATATCTACAATGGCACTTAAACCTCTTATCACTATGTATTTTATTTTATCCTCTTTCATAACTATTACTTGATATTTTTACGAAAGTAAATATAGGAAAAATTGGTGATTTTGATTTTCGAATTAAAAAATATATTCCTGAAATATTTATAATTTATTCTATTTTTTTTTCGAAAAACCTTTCTATCACAACCTCTGTAAAAATTCGCGCTCCCGCATCATTCATATGTCCGCAGGAAGAAAAATATTGGTCGCCTTGTACTGCATTTTCCAAATTGTGAATTTCGGGATAAATTTTGTTTGCTTTTTCAAAATAATCTAATCCTGTCACATTAGAGCACATTGGTGTCATTACCGTGATGAGGTTGTAATGGTTTTGCTGGCAAATTTGTTTGATTTCCTCGTAATATTTGTTGCGAATGGGTTTCAAAGCTCGGATGTCATTCTTCATATTTCCGGGTTTGTTGCTAGTCAATGGATGATATCCCAAATGGTCCAAAATATTTGTGGGTTTGTCCGTTGCAGTTTGGTACATTTCACGGAAACCAATTAGAGCGTCAAAATCGACATAACGATAAAAAGGAATATAATACCACTCATTAAAATTTTCAAGACCCGAAAAATGATCTTTGATGACTTCGGAATGATGGATGTAAGGCAAGAATTTTGCTGCAATCGCATCAGATTCTTTTTCGTTGCAAAGCCCTAAATCAGCTTCCAAAATCACGGTTTTGATTTTATAGTTGCGTTCTGCCATCAATTTTAGCATTAGCGAAGCTTCGAATAAATGCGCACCACTCATTCCGTAATTGAAAGTTTTCAGTCCATTCTTTTCAAATAATTCAGGCACAAAATGATTGTTGGCTCTCGAAGAGCCCAAAATCACCACATCATAATTGCCAGCTTTGGAATTGAAAACCTTTTCCACTTTTCCACGTTGGGAAGAATGTAAATATACGGTTGTATATGCGCAATCTAGAACTACTAAAAGCACTAAAATAGTGAGTAGAATTTTGGCGACTACTATTATAAATTTCCTCATTAGAATTGAAAATAGATGAATTCTTTATAATCGGCATAAGTTCCCAAAGCGATAATCGCCAAGAGACACAAAGTCATTTTCAGCCAACTGTATTTTCCGGATATGGGCTCTATTTTATAACGGCTGGTCCATTCGACCAAGACGAAAGCAAGAACCAGCAAAAGCAATTCGTGACTGTAACGTTGGTTTTGAAGGAATTGTGAAGTAAAATTTCCGTTGGTGAAAATATTCCCAATATAATCAAATGCAATCTGTATAGAATTTGCTCTAAAAAATATCCAAGCTAAGCACGTCAAGGCAAAAGTGGCTAGCATACTAAAAAACACCTTTATCGAATTGAAATCCCAATGCAGTTCGGCCGTTTCCATATTAGTTCGATTGGTTCCCAATAGCAAGGATGGCAAGAAATACATTGCGTTCATGAATCCCCAAGCCAAGAAAGTCCAATTGGCACCGTGCCAAAAACCGCTCACAACAAAGATGATGAATACGTTGCGCACTTGTTTGATTTTGCTGCCACGGCTTCCACCAAGGGGAATGTACAAATAATCCCGAAACCAAGACGATAATGAAATGTGCCAACGACGCCAAAACTCGGCAATGTCTCTTGAAAAATAGGGGTAATTGAAATTGCGCAATAAGTCCAATCCAAACAATTTGGACATTCCTAAAGCCATATCCGAATAGCCTGAAAAGTCGCCATAGATTTGGAACGCAAAGTAAACTGCTCCCAACACCAACGAGAAAGAATTCATTGAAGTATAATTGTCAAAAATAGCGTTGGCATAAGTTGCACAAGTGTCGGCAATGACGACTTTTTTGACCAATCCCCAAATAATTTGGTAAACACCTTCTTTGGCTTTTTCGTAATCGAAGTTTCTTTTAAGTTTTATTTCAGGAAGTAAATGCGTGGCTCTTTCGATGGGTCCAGCCACCAAAAGCGGAAAATAACTTACGAAAAGCGCATAATCAATAACGTCTTTCTCGGACTGTATTCTTTTGTAATAAATATCAATTACATAGGACAGACCGTGAAAAGTATAGAAAGAAATTCCGACGGGAAGAATCACATTCAACAAAAGTGGACTAGAATGGATACCAATATTGTTCAAAGCTTCCGAAAAGGAAAACGCAAAAAAGTTATAGTATTTGAATATGGCCAAGAAGCCCAGATTGAATATAATACTAATCCAAAACCAAAATTTTCTACTTCTTTCTTGTGTGTTTTTTTCTATTTGTATTCCTGTGTAATAGCACAAAAAGGTAGAGAAGAGCAGTAAAAACAGGAATCTCCAATCCCAACAAGAATAAAAATAATAACTCACTACAACTAGAAATGCGTTTTGTGCGGTTTTGGTTTTACTAAAAACAAACCAATACAGTACAAAAACTATGGGCAGAAAAATAGCAAAGGTCAGCGAGTTGAAAAACATATTTAAAAATCTAGTTGTATTGTTTTGGATTAATTAAATTATTGCTTTTATGGCTCTCGCTTTTTTGTAAAAATCATATAATAGCGAGCTGCTATGAATTAGTATCCAAAACAAAGGTAATGCAATTGTATAGATGGGTGTCAAAGAGGTATATCTTAAATAGGGATTGGCATTGATATAATCTTCAGGCAAAACATTATTCCAATCGGTAATACCGTAGCTTAAAGTCATTCCAAAAGAAAAAATAAAGAAACCTCTGAGAATTAATGTACTTATCTGTCGATTTTTTATTGTATAACTCCAAATTATTATAAATACAATAGAAATGAAGTAACCTTTTCCTGGAGACCAGCCAGTATATGGGATAATATTTTGATATAAATCCTTATTTGATTCTAGACGTAGAAATTTACTTGCGAGTGTCATTAAAATTGAAAAAAGTAACAATAGTTTAATATCTAAAGGATTATTTTTAATGCTTGTGACTATATCAGTAATTATTTTAATAACTTGTTTCATATTGATTTACTTAAGATGAATCAAAATTAGGATTATTTTAAGACACTAAATACAAAAACCATCAAAATAGCTCTTGATGGTTTTTGTATAATTTATTCTTATTTAGGTTTAACAACCTAATAAATCCAATACTGTGGATGGGAATAATCCTAAAAGGATGTTCAATACAATAGATACAATCGCGACTGCTGTATATATAAACGGAGTTTTGGTTTTTTCTTCATTTGGCTCTTTGTTGTACATCGCCAAGATCAATTTGAAATAATAGCCAACACTTATAATAGAATTGACTACAGCGGCAATAACCACTACCAAATAACCTGCCTCGATTGTTTGTGTAAACAAGAACATTTTGGCAAAGAAACCAGCAAAGATTGGAATCCCCGCCATCGAAAGCAAAGCTGCTGTTAGAATTGCAGCCATCAATGGATTGTTTTTTCCCAATCCGTTGAAGTTTGCTATGTCTTCGTTGTCTTTGTTTTTACAAACATATAAAATCACAGCAAATGCAGCAATTCCAGATAGGGCATACGCACTAGTGTAGTATAATAAATTGCTTTCAGAGTTGCTAATATTAAGCAAGGTCATCAACATAAAACCTGCGTGCGAGATTCCTGAATAAGCCAGCATACGCTTCACATTGTTTTGTCTCAACGCCATTATATTCCCAACAGTCATTGAAGCAATAGAAATTACGATAATGATATTGATATAAGCATCGGAAAGATCGGCATTCATCGCTGTAAGCAATTTATACAAAGTAGCCATTGCCACCACTTTTACCAAAGTACTCATCGTCGCAGTCGACAAAGTAGGAGAACCTTCATACACATCTGGAGCCCAGAAGTGAAAAGGAACGGCAGCTATTTTGAAAAACATTCCAATAGTTACCAATGCAATTCCAATCGGGAACCAACTTGGCAATTCGGCAGAACGGGACCATTCGGTGATTTCGGCAACATCAAAGGAACCCATTGCACCGTAAATAAAGCAAATTCCAAACAATATGACTCCTGAAGCAAATGAACCCATCAAGAAGTATTTCATTCCTGCTTCATTACTTTTTACATTCAAACGATCACTTGCTGCCAAAATGTATAATGAAATTGACAAAATTTCGATTCCAAGGAAGAACATAGCTAAGTTTCCGAAAGAAACCATTGCTACGCCACCTGCTAGCATAAATATCTTTATAGCAACAAAATCTGAAATTTTTGTTTGATGGTATTCGTAGAAATCGTGAGCCAAAGCAATCAAGAAAGCAGTTAGCACAATAAACAAAGCGGAAAATACAGATGAAAATTTACTCACCACAATCATATTGTTGTAGTAGCTGGCAGGAGTATTAAATTCGTCGTACGTTAAAGCGAGAACCGCCAATAAACCAATAATCGTTACAGGAACAATGGCTTTTCTAAAATTTAAAATTTCGAATAAAAGAGTTAAAACTCCTAGTGCCGTGATTGCTATTAATGTGTTCATTTATATGATGTGTTTTAGACTAATTTGGTTTTGAAAACCGCTTGTCTTTTATCTAATTTCTATTAATCTGAGTTAAAATGTTTTCCAAACTTGGAGATATCAAATCCATAATGGGTTTTGGATACAAACCGAAGAAGAACAAAACTGCGATGATAATCACCAATGATAATCCTTCGTTGAAAGTTACATCTGCAAATATTTTGGTGTTTGTTTCTCCCAACATTACGTGTTGAAACATTTTCAACATATAATAAGCTCCTAAAATTATTGTCGTTCCACCCAAAATCGCAAACCAAATGTTTACTTGCGAAAGGCTATATAAAACGGTAAATTCTCCAACAAAATTGAATGTTGATGGCAAAGCAACAGAGGCTAGTACTAAAATCATAAACATTGAAGTGAATTGTGGCGATTGAGCACGAATGCCACCCATATCAGCAATTTTTCTAGTTTCGTATCTTCTGTAGATAATTTCAGCTACAAAGAACAAGCCAACAACTACAAAACCGTGAGCTATCATTTGCAAAACAGCGCCACGTAATCCGTCAAGTGTCAAGGTGTATGCTCCAGCAGCAATCAGTCCAACGTGAGCCATAGAAGAGTAAGCCAATAATTTTTTTAAATCTTTTTGACGTAAGGCAACTATCGAACCGTAGATTACACCTGCAATTCCTAATCCAATGAAAATTTCCATATATTCTTTGGCTGCCAAAGGAGCAATTGGTAATTGCCAACGAATAACACTATACAATCCCATTTTTAGCATAATCCCCGAAAGAAGCATCGTTCCAACAGTTGGTGCTTTTTGGTACACTTTTGCTTGCCAAGTATGAAATGGAATCAACGGAATTTTGATAGCATACGCCAAGAAGAAAGCCATAAAGATCCAAAATTGCTCGGTTGCAGATAAGTTGAGTTTTGTCAGATCGCCTATTAAAAAACTTCCAGCTTTAAAATTTAGGTAAACAAAGGCAACAAGCATAAACAACGAACCAGCTAGCGTGTAAATAAAGAATTTGACCACTGCCTTTTTGCGATCTTCTGTATCGCCATTGCCCCAAATTAAGGCAATAAAATAGATTGGAATCAAAGCTAATTCCCAGAAAATATAATATAAAAGTCCGTCAGAAGCTAGAAAAGTACCTGTCATCGCAAAAGACATAAATACAATTAAAGCGTAAAAAGCTTTGGCATTATTATAGGTGTTTCCAAAAGAGGAAAAAATGATAATTGGTGTCAAGGCTGTGGTCAACAAAACCATCGCTAATGCAAGACCATCTGCTTGAAATGCTAAATAGATTTTAGGATTGTTTATCCAAAGCTGACTGTAGCTTGTTTCCTGACCTAAATTGTATTGGCTAAGCAAACAAATAGCACCAGAAAAAGCGGTCAAACCAACCAGCAGAGCTACTTTTGAAGCCCATTTATCGCCTGAAAAATACGTTGCAAATGAGCCAAGCAGAAGAATAATTAATAGTGTAGTTACATCCATTATGTAAAAATTATTATAAAAATAAATAAGTTAATATGGCGATGATGCCTATGACAAATGCAAACAGAAAGAAACCAACACTTCCGTTGTTTATTTTTCTTCCGTGCCCAGCCAATTCATAGGTTGCTTTGCCTAATCCAAAAACCATAGCTGAAAGTGTTTTTTCAACATATTCTCTAAAGAAATTCGACAGCGCATTGATTGGTTTTACAAAAACAGCATCATAGGCTTCGTCAACATAATACTTGTTGTATAAAACTTTCGAAACACCTGTGATTTCAGCATCTTCACTAGGAACGGTGTTGTCTTTCAGGTATATTTTATAAGCAATTCCTATTCCAATAAGAGCGCCTATTGTAGCGATTGCCATCAACATATATTCTGTAGAACCTAAAGTGTGCGCCTCGTGAGAAGTTTTCGAAAATATTGGAGCCAAAAATTCGTTCAACCAACTGTGTCCCGGTAAACTGATAATTCCACCAAAGAAAGATAAAATGGCCAAAATGATTAATGGCACAGTAATTAAACTTGGACTTTCGTGCAAATGGTGTTTTTGATCTTCAGTTCCTCTAAACGCGTTGAAGAAGGTAAGGTAAATCAATCTGAACATATAGAAAGCGGTCATTATCGAAGCGACAGAACCTACAACCCATAAAGTTGGACTAGCGTGAAAAGCAGTCATCAATATTTCGTCCTTTGACCAGAAACCTGCTAAAGGAAAGATTCCAGAAATTGCCAATGAAGCAATGAGCATCGTCCAAAAAGTGATTGGCATTGCTGATTTTAAACCACCCATCTTGCGCATATCTTGCTCGCCGTGCAATCCGTGAATAACAGAACCTGAACCCAAGAACAAACAAGCTTTGAAAAAAGCGTGCGTGATTACGTGGAAAACGGCTACTTCATAAGCACCTAAGCCTAAAGCCAAGAACATTAATCCCAATTGAGATACCGTAGAATAAGCCAACACTTTTTTAATATCATTTTGAACTAAGGCTATAGTTGCAGCAACTAAGGCGGTTGTTGCTCCTACAATGGCGATGATGTTTTGTACACTTGGAGCCAAATCGAACAAGAAGTTCAATCGAGTCAGCATAAAAATACCGGCGGTTACCATTGTTGCGGCGTGAATTAAGGCAGAAACTGGTGTTGGCCCAGCCATCGCATCAGGTAACCAAGTATATAACGGAAGTTGTGCCGATTTACCAGTTGCTCCAATAAATAAAGCTAAGGCTGCTAGCGCAATCCATAAATCATTAACGTCAGATGCTGAGGTTATTGCGGTTTTTAAAGTGGTAAAATCTAAAGTGTTGAACATAGTGCCCACAATAAATATTCCAATCAAAAAACCTAAGTCACCAATTCTATTCATAATGAAAGCCTTTTTGGCGGCATCATTATAGTCTTGGTTTTTGTACCAAAATCCAATTAGTAAGTAAGAACAAAGACCAACTCCTTCCCAACCAATGAACATTACCAATAAATTGCTTCCGATTACCAAAGTAATCATAAAGAAGATGAACAGGTTTAGGTAAGCGAAGAACGAATGCATCTTCTCGTCATCGTGCATATAACTGATGGAATACAAGTGAATCAACGACCCAATTCCAGTTACAAACAACAACCATATCAATGACAATGGGTCAATCAGAAATCCAAAACTGATATCGAAACTTTGAACTGAAATCCAATCGAATAAATCGATAACAAGTTGCTGTTGACCTGCGTTTGCGAACAAATATAGAGTTACAGCAAAAGAAATCGCAACCGAAAGTGTTCCCACAATCCCAACAATGTTTTTTCCAGCTTTTTTACCCAGAAGAACATTAAATAAAAATCCTAAAAAAGGAGCTAATAGTAAGACTAAAACTAAATTGGTATCCATCGATTATTATCCTTTTAAATTTTTTAATTTTCCAACATCAATTGTGCTCATATTTCTAAATATGGAAACTAAAATTGCCAATCCAACGGCTACTTCTGCTGCCGCAACGGCCATCGAGAAGAACACAAAAACTTGTCCTTGAGCATCTTGATGATAAGTCGAAAATGCCGCAAACAACAGGTTGATGGCGTTCAACATAATTTCAATAGACATAAAAACAACAATAGCATTTCGTCTGTATAAAACTCCAAAAACTCCAATACAAAAAAGTATAACGCTCAAGAAGATATAATTTTCAATACCAATTTGGTTTAAAATATTATCCATATTATTTTTCTAATTTTTCTTTTTTAGACAATAAAACAGCACCAATCATCGCTACTAACAGCAATACCGAAGCAAATTCGAAAGGCACCATATATTCGTTGAGCAACAATTTGCCCAATACTTGTATCGATTGATAATCCTCGCCCGTTACCTCGTAGCTGTCGTCAGCAATAGGTTTCGAATTCATGAAAATAGCAATCAAAACCAAGCACATCAAGCAGAATAAAACAATAGCTCCAAGTCTAGTAACCCTCGGCTTGAACACTTCATTTTCCTTGTTCAAATTCATCAACATGATGGTAAACAACATCAAAATCATTATAGCGCCAATGTAAACAATCAAATTTACAAAGGCCAAAAACTGAGCATTTATTAATAAATAATGTCCTGAAATGGATATAAAGCAAATCACTAAATAGATAGCGTTGTGCATCGGTTTTTTACTGTAAATAGTCAAAAATGCCGTTACCAATGTAACAACAGACAGCACACAAAACAGAATTTGTATTGAGGTGGCATTTGCTATATTTGGAATCTGTATCATTAGTTAGCGTTTTTAAGTTGAGTATTTTTAATGGCCATTTCTAATGGCATTACCAATTTATCTTTTCCGAAAATAAAATCTTCGCGACTGTAATTAGCAGGAACCAATTCTTTTGAAATAGTCAAGTAGATGGCGTCTTTCGGGCAAGCTTCTTCACACAAACCACAAAAAATGCAACGCAACATATTGATTTCATAAATCGAAGCATATTTTTCTTCGCGATACAAATGTTTTTCATCTGCTTTTCGTTCAGAGGCTACCATTGTAATGGCTTCGGCAGGACAAGACAACGCGCACAAGCCACAAGCAGTACAGTTTTCGCGACCTTGTTCGTCACGTTTCAACATATGCTGACCGCGATACACAGGGCTGAATTCCCGAACTTGTTCCGGATACTTGATGGTTGCCTTTTTTGTAAAAAAGTGTTGAATAGTAATCCATAACCCCTTGAAGATGGCTATAAGATACATTCGTTCGAGAAAAGTCATCTCCTTATTCGAGACTATTTTTTTTCTTCCAGAAAGTGATATTTCTTGTATTGACATTTAAATTTTAGATTTTAGATTTGAAAATCTGATTTTCTTTTCTTTATTTTTCTTGAAGCTTATCCCTGCTCTTCACTGTATCTTTTGTTCTTCCCGATAGCTATCGGGACCAGAACAAAAGGATGCCGTTGCGATCAGGGCTAGGACATTCGTTTTTTAAATTGCTTTTATTTTTTATAACCTATTTTATTTCGTTCTACTTTATTTTCTTGCTTTTCGATCATTTCGTCTAGATAGCTAAACAGTAATTCTACATTCTTATCATTATTGTCTAGTCTTCTTTTTATTTCTTCAATATCGATTTTCGAACTCAAATTGTTCGTTAGAAACTCTCTCATACTTACAAAAATCTCAATGATTTTTATACTCATTTGTGTTGCTTTCTCACTTTTTACAACATTCGATAATTGTAAAATTCCGTGTTCTGTAAAAACATACGGCAACGAACCTCCCAATGCTTGTTTAGAAGGTGTCGCATTTTGCGATACCATAATTTCTGTTTCCACTTCGTTCAATCTAAACATAAAATGTTCAGGGAATTTATCAGGATTTCTAGCTATTTGTTCCCTTAATCTATAAGGATCTATAAGGCTTGACATCAAAAAGAATTGCTAAATCTCTGTCTAACATTACTTTCGCATTCCTTATCAAATAAATTTTATTTTCAATTATTTCATTTGGGATGATGATGTCGTCCATTTACTGTTTTTTATTTATAAGGTATCGCAAAATGCGATACCTTTAGTTTTTATTTATATAAATAAACACAACTATTTGATTTTTAATTTTTTATTAAAAGTTAATTTTGAATATATTCTTCAAAAAAACTAATTTTATTATCAAGAAATCACAATTTGCGACACCTCAATTAGCACTTAAACTAAAACCCAAAATAAGCAAACAATTCTCCTCTCAAAAGCACAATCCCAGTAATCATAATATTGATAATCGACAGCGGAATCAAAATTCTCCATCCCAAATGCATCAATTGATCGTATCTAAATCTTGGAATCGTCCAACGTACCCACATAAAAAAGAAGATAAATCCACATAATTTCACAAACAATGCTCCCATTCCTAGTACATTGGCAAGATTGACTCCGTAGTTTTCAACTACCCAACTCATTCCTGGATAATTGTATCCTCCGAAGAATAAAACCGCCAAAATCGTAGAAGACACAAACATATTGGCATATTCAGCAAATAGGTAAAAACCCATTCTCATCGATGAATATTCAGTATGATAACCACCAATCAATTCGGTTTCACATTCAGCCAAATCAAAAGGAGTTCTATTGGTTTCGGCAAAAGCACAAATCAAAAATATCAAAAAGGAAATTGGTTGGTAAAAAACATTCCAACTCATTCCAGCTTGTTGCTCAGAAATTTCTTTTAAACTTAATGTTCCAGTCATCATCAACAGTGCTACAAGCGATAAGCCCATTGCAACTTCATACGAAACCATTTGCGAAGCAGCGCGAACTGCTCCGATCAAGGAGAATTTATTGTTAGATGCCCAACCTCCAATCATAATGCCATAAACTCCAACGGAAACAATACCAATAATGTACAAAAGGCCCACATTAATATCCGTAGCTTGTAGTAAAATATCTCTTCCAAATAAATGCAGTCGATCTCCCCAAGGAATCACGGCGCTTGTCATCAAAGCCGTTGCCATTGCAATTCCAGGCCCAACTCTAAACAAAAATTGGTTAGGTGTATTAGGCGAAAACTCTTCTTTGGCAAACAATTTTAATCCATCGGCTAGCGGTTGAAACAATCCTCCCCAACCTGCACGATTTGGACCAACTCTATCTTGTAAAAATGCAGCAACTTTTCTTTCGGCCCAAGTCGAATACATCGCCATAAGCATCGTTACTGCAAAAACGGCAAGAATTACAACACTTTTTTCTATAATAAATGTACTGTCCATTTCTTATGATTTTTTGTTGTTAGTATCTAATGGAACTTCAGCCATACTTAATTTCTTTCTGTCTCTTTCTCTTCCTAATAGAATAGTTTCTTCAGTGTTGATGATTACTTTTTCTAATTTTTGAGTATAGTTATTCTGGTTTATAACCGAATCTTTTTCAAATTTTCTAGGTCCTTCGATAACCCAATCATTTACATCTTTGTGATCGAAGCGACAACTGTTGCATATGAATTCTTCAATTTCGTGATACTCGTCTTTTCTACCAGTAACTCTTTGAATTTCGTTTCCGAACATCCAAACAGTTGTTTTGCCGGAACAAGTTGGGCAATCTCTGTGAGCATCATACGGTTTATTGAACCAAACTCTCGATTTGAATCTAAAAGTTTTGTCGGTCAAAGCTCCAACCGGACACACATCAATCATATTTCCAGAAAACTCATTATCGATAGCTTTCGAAATGCAAGTCGAAATGTTTGAATGATCTCCTCTGTCCATTACTCCGTGTACTCGGTTGTCTGTAATTTGGTCTGCAACCATCACGCAGCGGTAGCAAAGAATACAACGGTTCATATGCAATTGAATATTCGGACCAATATCTTCGGGTTCGAAAGTTCTTTTTTCTTCGATGTATCTACTTTCTGATTTACCGTGTTCGTAACTTAAGTTTTGCAAATCACATTCTCCCGCTTGGTCGCAAACAGGACAATCCAAAGGGTGGTTGATCAACAAAAATTCCGTCACTGCTTTTTGGGCTTCTTGAACTCTCGGTGAAGACTTCGTTTTTACTTCCATTCCGTCTTGGCAACCTGTTACACAAGAGGCCATCAATTTTGGCATTGGTCGTGGGTCGGCTTCGCTTCCTTTGGAAACTTCCGATAAACAACAACGGCATTTTCCGCCGCTTCCTTCTAGTTTAGAATGGTAGCACATCGCTGGAGGAACTACTTCCCCTCCAATCATTCTGGCTGCTTGCAGGATCGTCGTTCCCGGGGCTACCTCAATTTCAATACCGTCTATGGTTACTTTCATTTCTTCTTTTGTTTAAAAGTTTAAAATCTTAAAAGTTGCAGCATTTTTTGCTTCTAACTTCTAACTTCCAACTTCTGACTTTTAAATTATACGGTTTGCTTTGCTACCAAATGCTTCACACTTTCGAAAGGCTCTGCAACAAAATGGTCTCTATTTTTTATTTTTTCTGGGAAACGAATATGATATTCAAATTCATCTCTAAAGTGACGAATCGCTGCTGCCACTGGCCAAGCTGCTGCATCACCCAAAGGACAAATCGTGTTTCCTTCAATTTTACTCTGAATGCTCAACAACAAATCGATATCTTCTTCACGACCGTGACCGTTTTCAATTCTGTGCAATACTTTTTCCATCCAACCGGTTCCTTCACGACAAGGGGAACATTGTCCGCAAGATTCGTGGTGGTAAAAACGAGAGAAATTCCAGGTGTTTCTTACGATACAAGAAGTGTCGTTGTAAACTATAAATCCTCCTGAGCCTAGCATCGAACCTGTTGCAAAACCGCCGTCGCTCAAACTTTCGTAAGTCATCAAACGATCGTCGCCATTGGCTGTTTTGTATATTAAGTGTGCTGGTAATACTGGAACAGATGATCCTCCAGGCACAAAGGCTTTCAATGGTCTATCCGAACTCATTCCGCCTAAATATTCGTCAGAATTCATAAATTCGTATACGCTCAATCCCATTTCGATTTCGAATACGCCTTGGTTTTTGATATGTCCTGAAGCAGAAATTAATTTAGTTCCAGTAGAACGTCCAATACCAATTTTAGCATAATCGGCACCTGAATTATTAACAATCCAAGGCACTGCTGCAATAGTTTCGACATTGTTCACCACCGTTGGATTGGCCCAAAGACCAGAAACTGCTGGGAATGGTGGTTTGATACGTGGATTTCCTCTTTTTCCTTCTAGTGATTCAATCAAAGCGGTTTCTTCTCCACAAATGTAAGCTCCACCACCAATTTGAACGTAAAGTTCCAAGTCGTATCCTGTTCCTAATATGTTTTTTCCTAACCAACCCGCAGCTTTAGCTTCGGCGATAGCTCTTTCTAATATTTTGTAAATCCACATATATTCGCCACGAATATAAATGTAAGATAGGTTAGCACCCAATGCATAACTAGAAGTAATCATCCCTTCGATCAATAAATGAGGAATAAATTCCATCAAATAGCGGTCTTTGAAAGTTCCTGGCTCTGATTCATCGGCGTTGCAAACTAAATGTCTTGGTTTTCCTGATTTTTTGTCAATAAAACTCCATTTCATTCCTGCTGGGAAACCTGCGCCACCACGGCCTCTTAGCCCTGAAGCTTTCACCTCTTCAACTACTTCATCAGGAGTCAATTTTTTCAGGGCTTTTTCTACAGAAGCGTAACCGCCTTCTTTACGATACACTTCGTAGGTCTTGATGCCTGGAACATTTATTTTGTCTAATAATATTTTTTGTGACATATTATTTATCGTGTAACGTGATTTTGTTTTCTTTACAATCAGCAATAATCTGATCTACTTTTTCTTTGGTCAAGTGTTCTTTATAGAAATCACCCAATTGCATCATCGGGGCGTATCCACAAGCACCTAAACATTCTACACCTCTTACTTCAAATAGGCCGTCTGGAGTGGTTTCCCCAATTCCAACACCCAATTTTTCGCAAGTATAATCCATTAAATCTTCTACGCCATTCAAGCAACAAGGCGAAGTTTGGCAAAATTCGAACATATATTTCCCGATAGGTCGTCTGTTGAACATCGTGTAAAAGGAAACTACTTCATACACCTCGACTGGTTTTATTGAAAGTATTTCGGCTACTTTGTCTTGCAATTCGATACTCAACCAATTGTCGTGAGCGTCTTGAACTTCGTGCAAAACAGGTAATAATGCTGATTTTTGTTTCCCTTCAGGATAATGACTGATTAATTCATTGATTCGGTTCATCAATGCTTCGGTCATATTTATTTCTTGTTTGTAATCTGTTCTTTCCATTTTTTTTACTGTATATTGTATAACGTAATTTGTATATCGTCTGGATTAATAGTACACTTTTTTACATTATACATTTTTTTCAATATACATTATACATTAATTAAGCGTCCAATTCTCCCGCAATAACATTTAAACTTGATAAAATAACAATCGCATCCGAAAGCATTGCGCCTTTTATCATCTCTGGGTAGGCTTGGTAATAAATAAAACAAGGTCTGCGGAAGTGTAGTCTATAAGGCGTTCTACTTCCGTCAGTTACCAGATAGAATCCTACCTCTCCGTTTCCACCTTCGACAGCGTGATAGATTTCGGCCACTGGAACAGGAACTTCTCCCATAACAATCTTGAAATGATATATCAAAGATTCCATATCGGTATATACATCTTCTTTCGGAGGCAAATAATATTCAGGAACATCTGCGTGATATACATTTCCTTCTGGCATTTTGGCCAATGCTTGACGAATGATGCTTAAACTTTCCCAAACTTCGGCATTACGAACACAAAAACGATCGTAAGTGTCTCCTGATTTTCCAACAGGAACAATAAATTCGAAATCTTCGTAGGAAGAATAAGGATGTGCCACACGAACATCATAATCGATTCCGGCAGCACGCAAATTTGGACCAGTAAATCCGTAAGCCATCGCCATTTCGGCAGTAATTGGACCCACATTTACTGTTCTGTCAATAAAAATTCTGTTTCTTTCGAATAAGTTTTCGAATTCTTTCCAAGCAACCGGGAAATCTTGCAAAAACACCTCTAATTTGCGGAAAGCTTCTGGTGACCAATCTCTTTCGAAACCGCCAATTCTTCCCATATTGGTTGTCAAACGAGCTCCACAAATTTCTTCGTAGATTTCGTAAATCTTTTCTCTAAATTGAAAAACATACAAGAAGCCAGTATAAGCACCAGTATCTACGCCAAGAATCGAATTACAGATTAAATGGTCCGAAATTCGAGCCAATTCCATCACGATTACTCGTAAATATTGTACTCTTTTTGGAACTTCAATGTCTAATAATTTTTCAACAGTCATCCACCATCCCATATTATTGATTGGAGATGAACAATAATTCATTCTATCGGTAAGTGGGGTGATTTGGTAAAAAGGACGGTTTTCGGCAATTTTTTCAAAAGCTCTGTGAATGTAACCAATGGTAGGTTCTGCTTCCACAATCTTTTCCCCATCCATCAACAAGATATTTTGAAAAATACCGTGGGTCGCTGGATGCGTGGGTCCCAAATTCAGAATCGAAAGCTCGCTTCCGTCTTCGTTATGGCGCTCTTGAATTATTTTAGCATATCGATGCTCTGGTGGTAATAATAGTTCTGACATTTATAATGTTGAATTATATATTTTTGATTCAATTTCGTTTTTTAAATTTGGAATATGCTGAATAACAATACTCCAAATGTTTTCATCAGAAATGTTGTCATAAGCATGAATAATTTGATTCCTTAAGCTTATAATTTTCTTGGCATTGACAATAGAAAATTCAGGATTTACCTTTAAAATTCTGTTTACTGCTTCTCCAATAATTTCTAAATTTCTTTCGATTCCTCTTTTAAGTAAAATATTCTTCGAATAAGTAGAGAAAGTTTTATCTTCATTCAATAAAAACAAGTCAATTTCATCAATTGCTATTTTTATGTCATACAGCGATTTTAAAATTTTCTCATCCATAGATTAATTGTTTTTCTCTGTCTACAACTTGTCTAAATATTGGATTTTTTATTGCCTGATTTTCTACTAAATCTATTGGTCTTTTAAAAAGTTTTTCAACACTTTCTTTAAAGGCCATATAATTGTCAAAATAATCTTTTAAATCAATAGTTGCGAATTGTATCAACATGTCGATATCGCTATCATTATTGAACTTTTCGGTTAGAATTGAACCGAACAAGTACAATTGCTTTACGTGATGTTGCACGCAAAGAGCATTTAGTTTTTGTTGGTTATCCTCTATCAATTTCATTATTCCTATCTATTTGATTGTGTTCGCCCGAAGAATCGGTCGTCTTTGTCTGTTCTTCCTCCGTCTTCCATTGGGAATTCTTTCCGCATTGGGTGGGAAACCATTTCATCCATATTCAAAATACGTTTCATCGAAGGATGGCCTATGAAATTGATTCCGTAAAAATCCCAAGTTTCTCTCTCCATCCAATTGGCTCCGGGGAAAATGGTTACTAAAGATTTTATTTCTGGTTTGGAACCATTGACAAAAGCTTTTATTTTGATGCGTTTGTTTTCATACCAATTGTGCATATGGTAAACTACTGCAAACTCTCTCTCTAAAGTGTTATCAGGATAATGAACGCCGCAGATATCAGTCAAGAAATTAAAACGTAATGTTGGGTCGTTTTTCAAAAAAAGGACAATTGGTGCGATTTTATCGGCCGCAACTTCAAATGAAAAAATGTCTTTTTCCTGATTGAAATGAAATACACTTTCGCCAAATGTTTCCACTAACTTGTCTTGAATTTGTGTGGTTTCTAAGCTCATTTTCTTATTTTATATTATAAGATTTCAATAGTTCTTGATATTCTGGTGAACTTCTTCTTCTTACAGATTCGCTCTTTACTAAATCTTGTAATCGCATTACACCATCAACAATTTGTTCTGGTCTTGGAGGACAACCTGGCACATAAACATCTACTGGGATTACTTTGTCTATCCCTTGTAAAACAGAGTAAGTATCAAATACACCTCCCGAAGAAGCACAAGCTCCAACGGCAATTACCCATCTTGGCTCTGCCATTTGTTCGTAAACTTGACGCAAAATAGGCCCCATTTTTTTGGAGATGGTTCCCATTACTAGCAACATATCAGCTTGACGAGGAGAAAAACTCACACGTTCCATTCCGAATCGTGCTAAATCATAATGCGATGCCATTGTTGCCATAAATTCAATTCCGCAACAAGAAGTAGCAAAAGGCAATGGCCAAAGTGAATTGGCTCTGGCTAATCCTACAACGTCGTTTAGTGTAGTGGCAAAAAAGCCTTCTCCAGAAACACCATCTGGCGGGGCAACCATTTTTATATTTGAATCGCTCATTTCTATTTTAGATTTTTGATGTACGACATTGATTTTTACAATTATTAAAAAACTTTATCGGTTTAAATCATTACTTTATTTTGAGAAATTGTAAATCGTAATTCTCAAAACGTACTATTTTTATTCCCAGTCTAATGCTTTCTTTTTGATAATGTAGAAAAAACCGATCAAAAGCAAAGACATGAAAATAACCATTTTCACCATTCCTTCTAATCCCAATTCTTTGAAGTTTACCGCCCAAGGATACAGGAAAACCACCTCAATATCGAAAAGAACAAAGAGAATCGCAACTACGAAAAATTTTACAGAGAAAGGAATTCTAGCGTTTCCAATGGACTTAATACCACATTCAAAGTTTTCATCCTTTATTTTTGAGGATCGGCTAGGGCCTAATTTTCCAGAAATTATAATTATCCCTACAACAAACCCTACAGCCAATAGCATTTGCATTAGGATTGGTAAATAATCTAATTGACTTGATTGCATAATTAATAATTGGTTTAGTCTAAATTAGCGGCAAAGATAGGCTACGTGTCATTAAATCACAAGTTAAAAAACAAAATTTAGGCGTACAAAAACCATAATTAACTATTAATTATGCATTGTTTATACCAGATGAAGTGTATTTCATGTACTAAAAATAAAAAAGCGTCCCGATTTATCGGGACGCTTTAAACATTCGTAGGCAAAAAAAATGAATTTTTATGCTTAGATCACCGCTACTTTCGCAGCAACTTTTCCTTTTCTTCCTTCTTCTTCTTCATAACTTACTCTGTCACCTTCACGAAGTTCTTCCGCGTTGATTCCTGAAGCATGAA
Organism: Flavobacterium sp.; assembly: GCF_044348915.1. GTDB lineage: Bacteria > Bacteroidota > Bacteroidia > Flavobacteriales > Flavobacteriaceae > Flavobacterium. The sequence goes on from NZ_JBIKRX010000043.1 coordinate 18,318, forward strand.
CGAAGATGTCTTTTCCTGTTTCTTCGTCTGTAATGAACCCGTAACCTTTAGATTCATTGAAAAATTTAACTGTACCTGTACGCATTGTAATAGTAATAATAATTTATAATGTCGCAAATGTAATATTTAATACAATACGAAAGTCAATATATCAAAGATTTTATTAAAATATTTGACATTCAACGATTTCAGGCAAATTTTATCGATGAACGGCTATAAATCAAGTTTTATTCGTAATTCTTTGAGTTGTAATTCATCAATTGCAGATGGTGCATCAATCATTACATCTCTTCCGGAGTTATTTTTCGGGAAAGCAATAAAATCGCGAATAGTTTCTTGTCCGCCAAGGATCGAAACTAATCGGTCTAATCCAAAAGCCAAACCTCCGTGTGGTGGCGCGCCAAATTGAAAAGCATTCATTAAGAAACCAAATTGATCTTCAGCTTGTTCAGGAGTAAATCCTAAATATTTAAACATCAATTGTTGTGTCGTTTTGTCGTGAATACGAATCGAACCACCGCCAATTTCGTTTCCGTTCAAAACCATATCATAGGCGTTGGCACGCACTGCTTTCGGGTTGGTTTCCAATAAGTGCATATCCTCGGGTTTTGGAGAAGTAAATGGGTGGTGCATCGCGTGATAACGACCCGTTTCTACTTCAAATTCTAATAATGGAAAATCTACTACCCAAAGTGGGGCAAATTCTGTTGCTTTTCTCAATCCCAAACGGGTTGCCAATTCCATTCTCAAGGCAGAAAGTTGGGTTCTGGTTTTGTCGGCTGGACCGGAAAGCACAAAAATCATATCGCCAGCTTTAGCACCAGTTGCTTTTGCCCAATTGGTTAAATCTTCTTGGTCATAGAATTTATCAACCGATGATTTGTATGTGCCATCTTCATTGCATTTTACATAAACCATGCCGCTTGCGCCAATTTGTGGACGTTTGATCCAATCAATCAATCCGTCGATTTCCTTACGTGTATATTCGCTTGCTCCTGGAACAGCAATTCCCACAACCAATTCAGCGGAGTTGAAAACAGAGAATTCTTTGTGTTGTGCAAATGAATTCAACTCACCAAATTCCATTCCGAAACGGATGTCTGGTTTGTCATTTCCATAGGTTTTCATAGCATATTCGTAGGTGATTCTAGGGAATTTTTCTACTTCGACACCTTTAATTTCTTTCAATAAATGACGAGTCAATCCTTCGAAAACATTCAAGATGTCTTCTTGTTCTACAAATGCCATTTCGCAATCGATTTGTGTGAATTCTGGCTGACGGTCAGCACGTAAATCTTCGTCGCGGAAACATTTCACGATTTGGAAATATTTATCCATTCCGCCCACCATCAACAATTGTTTGAAGGTTTGTGGCGATTGTGGTAGAGCGTAAAATTGTCCTTCATTCATTCGAGAAGGAACCACGAAATCTCTTGCACCTTCTGGAGTTGATTTAATTAAATAGGGAGTTTCTACTTCACAAAAATCCAAGTCCGAAAGGTATTTTCGAACTTCCATGGCTACTTTATGACGAAAAAGTAAATTGTTTTTTACAGGATTACGACGAATATCAAGATAACGGTATTTCATTCGAATGTCTTCGCCACCATCGGTATCATCTTCTATAGTAAAAGGTGGTGTTATCGATGAATTCAGTATTTTGAGTTCAGTAACTAGAATTTCGATGTCCCCAGTAGACATATTGGCGTTTTTGGCTTCACGTTCGATAACAGTTCCTTTGGCTTGAATTACGAATTCACGACCTAGGGTTTTTGCCAATTCAAAAACTTCCTTTTGAGAGCGACTTTCGTCGAAAATTAATTGGGTAACTCCGTAACGGTCACGTAAATCGACCCAGTTCATAAATCCTTTATCACGAGATTTTTGTACCCAACCTGCCAGGGTAACTTCGGTATTGATGTGTGAGGCGTTCAATTCACCACAATTATGACTTCTGTACATTATGTTAATTTTAGATTACTTCGTCCGTTCGCCCTCTTGGGCTCGGGTGCAAAAGTAAAAACAAAAATCAACTTTATCTCTAAATCCGTAAAACTTAGTTTAAATAATGTCCTAAATTTTTCTTATTCGTATTTTTCTTCAAAAATAATGGGTAGTTTTGGGCAAACATAATTTTAAAAGTAAACAGAATGAGAAAACAATTTGTTATTGCAGTATTTGCATTATTCGTTGTCAGCGCAAACGCTCAAAAGAAGCCTAATCTTAGTTTTCAGGCGGAAATTGCGAATAGGAATGGAGACACCATTAAGATTCTGAACAGAAATGACGGTAAGGAGGTAAGGAAGATAGGGATTAATAAACAAGGAATTTTTAAGGATTCGTTCGCGGTTGAAGAAGGAATTTATATGTTATTTGACGGGAAAGAATATACTCAAATGTATCTTAAAAACAGTTACAATTTAAAACTTAAAATGGATGCGAAAAATTTTGATGAATCCATAGTTTATTCTGGCGCAGGATCAAATGAAAATAATTATTTAGCTCAGAGTGCGGTGTCGGAATCTAAGTATGATTATAATTCGCTTTTGGCTTTAAACAAAGAGGAATTTGACAAACGACTTGTTGAGAAAAAAACGGCAGACAATTTGAAATTGGATTCAAAAAAATTAGATCCTAATTTTGTAGCACTACAAAAGAAAAATGAGGAAAAGTCTTTAGCCGGGTTGAGTAAATACCATAATCAAATCTTGGAGGCAAATAAACTAAACGGTTCTGCTTCACCAACGTTCGATTATGAAAACCATAAGGGGGGTAAAACGAAATTGGAGGATTTCAAAGGGAAGTTTGTATATATTGATGTTTGGGCAACCTGGTGTGGTCCTTGCCGAGCTGAAATCCCATCATTGAAAAAAGTGGAAGAAAAATATCACGGGAAAAATATTGAATTTGTCAGTATTTCGATTGATACAGCAAAAGATCACGAGAAGTGGAAAGGTTTTGTGACCGAAAAGCAATTGGGAGGTGTTCAGCTTTTTGCGGACAAAGATTGGAGTTCTGATTTTATTAAAGCATATGGAGTGACAGGTATTCCTAGATTTATCTTGATTGACCCTAGTGGTAAAATAGTCAAAGCCGATGCGGCAAGACCTTCGTCTCCTGACTTGCAAAAACAATTGGATTCGTTGTTGAATTAAGTAGTCTAGAAAGTATGAAAAAAATAGTATTAATAGCCTTTTTCGTTTCTTGCGGTAGCTTTGGTCAAGCTTTGAAATATGCCAGTTTTGAAGCGGATATTGCAAACTCTGATGGGTCAATTTACATTTCAGCGCGAGATAAGGTGCTAAAAAAAATTGATAAGAATAGTAGCGGGATTTACAAAGACACACTTAATGCTCCGCAAGGAAGTTATAAATTGTTTGACGGAAAAAACACCCTTGCTATTTCTCTCAATAATGAATGTGATTTAAAATTGAAGATGGATGCCAATAATGTTGATGAAACAATTGTTTTTTCAGGAGTTGGCTCAGAAGTAAATAATTACTTAGTTCAATCTGCAATTGCAAGTAAAAAATTCGATTTTGTAGGTTTATTTTCATCTGACGAAGTGTCATTTAACAAGAAATTAGAGGAAATCAAACATGAGGATATTGGACGTCTAGACAAATATATTCTTAATCCAGAAATATATTCCAATATCCGAAAAGGACTAGATTCAAAATATGAAATGTTTGTAAGCCTCCGCAAAAAGTATCAAGAAAAAATGGAGCTTGCAAAACAGGAAAGAGCACTAAAAAATGTAGAATTAGACAAGATGAACAATACACTTTCGCCAGTGTTTAATTATAAGAATTTTAAAGGAGGAAAATCTAGTCTAGAGGATTTTAAAGGTAAATTTGTTTATATAGATATTTGGGCAACTTGGTGTGGACCTTGCGTAAGAGAAATTCCTTTTTTGCAAAAACTCGAAGAAAAATATCAGGATAAAAACATTGTTTTTGTGAGTATCTCAATTGATAAGCAAAATGATATTGATAAATGGAAAAAGATGGTTAAAGATAAAGAATTAGGGGGTGTTCAATTATTAGCCGATAACGACTGGAATTCCAATTTTATAAAAGCATTTGGAGTTAAAAGCATTCCAAGATTTATTTTGATTAATCCAAACGGAGTTGTTGTAAAGGCGGTTGCCGATAGGCCATCGGATCCAGAATTAGTAAAGGAACTGAATAAATTCTTGCCATAACCACAGTTTAATTTTTTACGGTATCTTCTGAATTAGAAGAACAATTGAATCAGCTTTTGAACTAGTTGTAAGACAAATATTGGCAAAAAGAAGAAATGATGTGATTTTTACCAAATTCAGTCAAATTCTTTGTTAAATATTTTTTTAGTAAAAACTATTTTTTTAAATTTACTACATAGAAAGACGCTCTTGTTGGCAGAAAATGGAGTAATGATTTAGAAAATAAACAACTCTTTCTGTGTATTAAATCAATACTTATTGCGTCTATAAAAGAATCGGCTGTTACAAATTGTTGTAGCAGCCGATTTTGAGTTTTATTTTGGTCAAGGTTTGTTGAATTCCAAAATTATTATGTTTTTTTTGGAATTGATTCCGAAATGGCTATGTTTTTGTTTGTAATTCATTAGTTAAGCAAAAACAATTTAGAAGTTTACAACAATCAATTTTCGCATCTATCTTGTACTAAATTCAATATCTCTTCCTATTGCTCTCGCTTCTCTCACCTGTTGTTGCAAATTATCAGGCAAAGTACTTAATGGAACAATAAATCCATCGACCATTACCATATTGTTAAAGGGATTGGAACCATTCATTTTTTGAGTAGAAAACTCTGGACTATAATAGCTTAAATTAAACATATCCCTGATTTCTCTGGCTTTATTAGAAACGGTAGAATTTTTAGTTTCAAAATATTCACTGATTTGGTCACTCGTGATATAGGGTTTAAAAGATTTGTCAAACAAGAAATTTATAGAGCCAATTGCATGAACAATAGCAGCTGCCCATATTTCAAGTTTTCCTCTTTGAAAAGGAACATCTCGTTTCCTTCCCATTTTTTTAATTAATTTCTCACATAGATAAAAGTATTCGTCATCTAATTTTTGAGCACAAAAGGCTCCTGTGATTTCTAATAATTTAGCCTCTTTTTCTTTAATTTCTTGTTTAGTCATAATGCCTTGCGTTAATAGGGATCTTTTTTAAATTCTCAATATTACTAATTATTTTTCTAAGGGTAAAATTCAGTTTGTTTTTATCAGGAAAATTTCCCCAAAACAAATCATCCAACTCGCAATCTTCTAGATTTAGTATTTTTTTTGTCAGTTTTTCGACTTGTTCAACATATTCTGTCTCGTTTTTGCAATCATAAGACAACAATCCATATTGCAAAGTCAAATCATGAGTCAGTTTTTCGGCTTCAATTAAAATTCCGTTATAGGCTTCTCTTGATAAATCATCTGTATCCATTTGTATGCTTTTATTTTGCTTTTTTATGCACATTTAAAACTTCTGCCCAAATTTTTGTAGCAAC
>NZ_JBIKRX010000005.1:0-71973 GCF_044348915.1 Flavobacterium sp.
ATATTGCCACTTTTTTATACCGAAATATACACTTTTTGGCAATTTAACAGAGCCTTTTTTAATATTATTTTATCATAAGTTATTAACAATCAGATTGTTAATTTGTTTTTAAGGAATGACTAAATATTTAACCTGATTGTAGGCGGGGATGCAAATAGATACTTTTACCATTTTATATTTTTTTTGCTATACAAATAATAAAATCTTTCTTTTCTAACTCTTTTTTTATAAAATGAGTCTCATAGTTTTGGTAATAAATACTTTCAATTTTCAATCCCGCTTCGTCAAGCCAATCCTCGATTTTCTTTTCATTAATATCAAATGTCAAATGAAAACCAAGTTTCATTGCCCCTTCACTTTTTTCCTGCATGTAGGGAGTAGAAAAAATAAATTGCCCGTTTTCTTTAAGAGCATTTGCAAAAATTTTCAGAAGCAACTTAATATCTTCTTCTTCAAAATGCTCAATAGTTTCAAATGATAGTATTGTATCAAATAAATTACTAAAATTAAGATTTAATAAATTCTCATTTAAAAAACTAACATTAGCTTTTTCTTTGTAACGTTCTTGTATTGTATTGACCACTATGGCATCTATATCTGCTCCAATAACCTTACTTGCCTTGTCAGACATTAGTACTGAACCATACCCTGTTCCACAAGCAAAATCGCCACATACTGAACCATCATCAATAAATTCCTTAGCAAATTCATAACGAGTAAAATGATTTTTTTGATAAATATCTAATTTCTCAAAATTTAAATTAGTTTCAAACTGAATATCTACCCGTTCACCATTTCCCCCAAGAGGATTCGATTTATTAAAATCATACATTTCTTCTTTGAAGAAAAAACGTTTCTTTATTCTTCTTAAAATCCCTTTTATAATTCTTTTCATATTAATTTATTCTATGAATGTTTGTTTCTAATTTTCCCTCCTTAAATTAATTCTTCCAAAAAAATCCATATTAAATATTTTGAATAAATCTCTTTTCAAAAGAGATTTGGTTAGGATATTTTTCCCACCTTCTAAAATACGTACAAGTAATACTTGGTCACTTAATACTATTACTTCCTTTCTTTTTCAATACCTAAAAGCAAAAAATACTACTGCAACTCATTGACATTTGTTTCCAACAAAATGGCATCCAACCGCTTTTTAAAATTCTCATCTCCAAAATAATCCCCAAATGGATATACAGCTTCATTAGAACTCATTCTGTTTACGATTAGGTTTTCTAGTTTTTGTTTTATTTCTTCCTTGTCAGCGCAACTAGTTATGTATTGAGGGTCTTTGACTATCCTTCGCATTTCGCTTCGTTCAGGAGAAATCGAGAGAATAGGTTTCTGTGTTGCAGCCAGAAACGGGGCTTTACCAACCAAAATATTAGAATACAAAGGCCCGCTCTCTATGATGATGTTAATATCGGCTTCGTGCATTTGCTCTTTACAGGAATCCGTAAAAATGGCAAAATCCAAAATTTTAATATTGGGACAATTTACATATTTGAGCACTAATTTTTTCTTATCAATCCCTTTTAATCGCAAAACAAACTCCGTATTTTCTTTATATAATGGGTTGCCTTTGACTAATTCTTGATATGCGTCTAAAAGCAACTCCACATTTCTGCCAAACTGAATCGCTCCTTGATAAGAAATCATGATTTTTGAATTCTTTTTAAAACCATTTTCTACATTCAATAAATCAAAAACACTCTGATCGTATTGATGAGGCAAAGTATAGATTTTTTTTCTACTACCAAAAAGTGCTTGTAAATCTTCAGACAATAAACTAGATGGACTGATACAGGTTTTGGCTTGTGTAACTACTTCGAACATCTCTTTTAGTCGGAAGAGTTCTAAATTAGTCAAGGCTGTTTTTGAACCAGGATACCAAAATAAGGGATAGGGGTCATGAAAATTGACAATTGCTTTTTTTAGAATAGGCAAATTTTTAGCCCCCAAAATGGTTTCGTGTTCAATACCAGCACTCCGAATAAAAATGTGGTCGTACTGATGGTAGTCTATTTTAGCAAAACACGATTGATACACTTTGCGAATATGATTTCTTATTAACGAAACATGAAATAATCTCCAATAAATTTTATTGAACCATTTGGTAAAAAAAGGAATCTTCACATCCAGCACATATTCTTTTATAGAATCAACTGGCAATAAATACAATTGGTCGTAGCTTGCTTCTTGCTTTACATATACCACATCAATAATAGATTGGGGGTATGCAACACGCAACTTTGCCAAGAACGACCTGGATACAATACCTTCGCTGGTTCCCCAAGCCCTTAAATCTTGTGCGATTACTAAAAACTTCATTGTTTGATTATTATTATAAAACTCTAACTGAAAATAAGAAAAGTTAGAACCTTTTATTAATTACTTTTCTCATTTTATATAGCCTCAGTCTGAAAGGCAAAACCGCATAAAAAAGTTGCCATTTTAATTTTTCAAATATACTCAATTCTAAAATGTTTAAAATATCTTCACACAAATGATATTCTTCAAAGTCAATCGAAAAGGCTATAAAATATCGTTTTAATGAATAGGTAAGTAATTGTTTTTCTTTTAAATTTTGTACTACCAATAAAATTGCTTCGGCATAGGACTCTCTTCTAACAGGGTTATTAAGGTAATATTCTCCTGTATTGGACTGAGGATGTTTCCTTCCATAAAACAAGGTTTTATTTATAGAAATACCTCTACAACCAGATGAAACTATGCGCGAATACAATTCCCATTCCTCAGCATACATCAACGTTTCTACAAATCGATTCTTTTCAAAACAAGATGCCTTCCACATTACGGAACAAGAATTAAACTGAAGTTGGTTGTTCAACATCTTTTCAATGTCGCTCTTATCAATATAAAAAGAAGTGTAAGTTTTAGAATAATCAAAAGCGTAATGAAAATCTTCAAAAAAAACATCTCGAATGTACCTGCAAAAAGAAATGGAGGGATGCTCTAACTCCAACAAACACAACTCCAAGTTTTGGGGATGTGGAATATCATCATCATCAAAAAAAATGATATAATCTCCATGTGCTAAATCTATCCCATAATTGCGACAACCCGGCAAACCTTTTACATAAGTGTCTGGCCGTTTATGGAACTGGAATCGATTGTCTTGCTCTAAAATAACAGCTATTACTTCCTCCGTATTGTCGGTTCCTCCATCATCAATAATCAAACATTCCCAATCAACAAAAGTTTGCTTTTGAATAGACAAAAGCGTTTCTACTATAAAATGCGCCCTGTTGTAGGTCGCCATGATGATACTTACTTTTGGATTCATTGATTTGAAACTACTTAAAAATTTTACTTTTTGGTAATAAATGTAGGGTTTATAAAAGCTTTTTAGATAAATTTCCTGAGAAAATCTTTAATGGCCAAAAGATTAAAATTCCTAAGGTAATGTTTGAGGATAAATAACCAATCTTTTATACCCAAGGACTTTACCTTTTTTAATTCGAAATAGTATTTTCGTACTATTTTTATGCTCTGGTATCTTGTAAAATGTCTTAATTTGTCCTGAATTAAAAAATGATAAAAGGCTACCGAAGACTTATTTTTTAATGCCATATTATCGCGCCTTCCCGTAATATTCTCCGAGGACATTCTGGGATAAACTATACTCTCGTTGATAGAATAAATAGGCTTCTCTTCACAGAAAACCAACCAAGCATGATCGTCGCTGTTCCAAGCCAAAGGATAGTCATGAAAACCATACTTTTCAAATGCATTTCTAGAAAAAACATATTCAGAAAGTGAACTCATGGCGATGCGCTTAAATTTCCTATAAAAAGCATCCGTGGCAGATTCCCACACAGGATTTGTAAATATTTTTGATTTGGTCTTTTCTGACTCATAGACCAATTGAGAAGCATATCGGACCACATTGGATTTCGATTGAAACTCCGGCAAATGAAAGTAAAATTTTTCTACCACATTCTCACCCAACACATCATCATCCCCCAAAATCATGAGCCACTCTTCATCAGTAGACAAAGCAATACAGCGTTCCCATTGTTGGGCTAAGGAAGTTCCTCCTAAATTAGATTCAAACCGATGGTAATCAAAATCAAACTTTCCCTGAAATTTATCTAGCAAATCCAAAGGGCTTTCAGGGCTGGCATCATTACCAATATACACTTTGAATCTTTTGTCAGTTTGATTAGCTAGTGACTGGAAAGTAGCCTCAAAGAAAGTGAGTTTGTAATAGGGAATTATTATGGCAAGCATATCGAAACGTATTTATTTAGCTTTAAATTTCAAAACATAAGGAATAATACGTTTGAACATACCCAATACACCCGCAGTTTTTAAAACTTTTTTAATCATTAACCCCGTTTGATAAGTATTCGAGTTTTTAGTATCACTTAATTTGAGTTTATATTCTTCATATAATTTATAATATCTGGAGATTAAAATTATAGAAAATTTACGATATTCCTCATCAGATAAATAGTTTTTAAAATATTCACAGGCTTTTATCTGGTCTTCGCATAATCCTTTTGTCATCATTCTACTGGAAGGATTTAACCTATACAAAGCTAAAGGCTTGTCTATAAAAACGGAATTACAACCCGTTTTAAAAATACTGACCCATACAATCCAATCTTCTTGCGCTGCTATATTTTCTGGAAATCGAATGGTTTCGAACAAGGAAGAATGAAAAAAACCACAATGGATTGGAATTGAGAAATTTAGATTCCACTGATACAGTATGTTTTCAAAAGTAAATAACTGGGCGTTTAAATGGCAAAATGGTTCTGATGATTGTTTTGGGTTCGCCGTAAACATCCTAAAGTTGGATATAACCAAATTTACTTCTTTATTACTCTCTATTTGTTGCAAGGTCAATTCTAATTTTTCCTTGTCTAAAAAATCATCCGAATCCAAAAATTGAAAATACGCTCCTATAGCTTTTTCTATTCCTAAATTCCGGGCACTACTTACACCTCCATTTTCTTTATAAATATAAATAAAACGAGGGTCTTTTTCGACCCATTTTTTCGCCACTTCCTCAGAATTATCCGGACTTCCGTCATTGACAATAATACATTCCCAATCGGGATACGTTTGTTCTAAAACGGATTGCAAAGCGGCATCCAAGTATTGGGCTTGGTTGTAGCAGGGAACAATGATGGAAACTAAACGATTCATATACTTTTATAGGCATAAATAATTCCCGTAATAGGTGTTAAAGTCCTAGTGAAATATTCAAATCCGGATTTTTTTAGTATTTCTGTAATGATTTCTGAACCTTTATCGTGCCATTCCAACATAAAGACATCCACTTTATTAATAATTCCGGATTTATAAATATTTTCGAAAATTTCATATTCAGCACCTTCACAATCCATTTTGACAATTATTTTTCTTTCTGGGTTTTCATCAATAATTTTAGTAAATTCTGAAGAAGCATCCTTGATTTGAACTTCCCTTTCTGAAATACTTTGATTAGAAGAATAACTTGGACTTAATTTACCCCGAACTCCTGTATTCCCTTTAACAAACTTATTGTATTCAAAAGTTTCTTTTCTATCATTGTCACCAAGTCCGATATTTTGAATACGATAAACTTTATGCAGCTTTTCGTTTAATAACAAATTATATTGGGCTTGCTCAAAAGTGTCTTCTACAGGCTCAAAAGCATAAATTTTATCTACATACTCTAAAGTAGAAAAAAATAAAGAAGAAATGCCAATATTAGCTCCAATATCAATTACGACAGCTTTCGAATTGGAACTAAAGTTATAATCACTTTCAGCAAAAACTTCATTCAAGATAAAAAACTCTTCGGGACTTTCGACGTAAATGGTCAAATTTAAAAAACCTACCAAAAATCCGTCTTTATGAGGCTCCATTTTAAAATTATTGAACTTTTGATCTAATTTTAAAACAAATTTTCTGGAACTAAAAAATAATTCAAAATTATCATTAACATTGAATTTTGCCAAAGAATTTATTTCTCTTTCCTTTATTTTCTTTTTGTTTTCTATTCTGAAACCTAACTTATTAATAAGTAAATAGAGTGCCTTTTTCATAATCCTTATTTAAATTGTATATCAAAATCTACATTCAATCTACTTTGCCCTCTGGTAATTTTCTTTCCTGGTAGAAAATAGCTCCCTTCCTCGACTTCAAAAGTAAAAGCATTATCAATCCAGTCGGCAACATCATTTTTTATTTGTAAAAAAATGGTAGCAAAATAAATACCCGATTCAAACGGATTTTTATCAAATTGCAACACAATTTTATTTGGGTCATCAACATTGCGCATTTCCTTCAAACGAGTACTTGCCCAAACTAATCTTTGTCCAAAATCATCATCTATCCTAATGTCAAAGAAAATATCGCTGGAATGAATCAAATGTTGATTTACTATACTAAACTCAAGAACCAATACGCCTCCCGTTATTGGTTTTAAATCTTCAGCATCACCATAAACTTTTACGCTTTCAAACAAAATCAATCCACAACCAATACGGTTATTGTTATCAATTAATTTGGTGTTAACAATATCTCCCTGCAAATATTTAGAAATTGTTTCATCAATACTTCCATCAAAGATAGCAGTTCCATTCTCAATTAGAATCCCTCTAGTACACAAACTCTTCACCGCCGCCATATTATGACTCACAAACAAAACGGTTCTACCGCCTTGTTTGGAAATATCTTGCATCTTGCCAATGGCTTTTTTCTGGAACTCAGCATCACCCACGGCCAGCACCTCATCGATTACCAGAATTTCTGGCTCTAGAAAAGCAGCCACAGCAAAAGCCAGTCGCACCGTCATTCCACTGCTGTAGCGTTTTACAGGTGTATCTATGTACCGCTCACAACCCGAGAATTCTATAATTTCATCGAGCTTCGAGGCGATTTCTTTTTTGGTCATACCCAGAATAGCACCGTTCAAAAAGATATTTTCTTTACCCGTAAGTTCAGGATTAAATCCGGTACCTACTTCGAGCAGGGAGGCAATCCGTCCCCCGCACTTAATGCTCCCGGTAGTGGGTGCTGTAACCTTAGATAATATCTTCAACAAGGTAGATTTTCCCGCTCCGTTTTTGCCAATGATGCCCAAAACTTCGCCCCGTTCCACTTCAAAATTAATGTCTTGCAGTGCCCAAACATAATCGCTAGTGCCTTTGGTACTGCGGTCATTAGTATCCCCAATTTTGAGATAAGGATCTTCTTTGCCCCGCACTTGATGCCACCAACGGTTCAGGTCGTGGCTGAGCGTGCCAGTACCTACCTGCCCGAGGCGGTATTGTTTAGAGATGTTTTCGGCTTTGAGGATAATGTCTTTCAATTGGGGTGTTTTTTTGCCACGAAGGCGCTAAGGCACAAAGTTATTTTATTTTTTGTCAAAACACTATTGGGAGGCAACTTTTTTGGACACGCCCTTCGACTGCGCTCAGGGTGACAGTCACGGATTCGCTAAAGCGAAGTCACGGATCAAAACGGATTTTTTTCAAACCATATGAGGCATTGAAGGATATTTAAGGTTTCGCTTTGAGGATGATGTCTTTCAAGGTAGGAGGTTAGAGGTTAGAGGTTAGAGGTTAGAAGTTGTTTAAAAGTTTAAAATTGTTTAAAGGTTTAAGGTTTGCTGTTGCTATTGTCATTTGTTTTTTTTTACCGCGAAGGCGCTAGGACGCAAAGTTATTTTATTTTTTTACTTAAATGAAACTTAAATGCCTTAGATGATTAAAAAGTTAGAAGTGGGAAGTTGCCATTCGACGAGCTCAGGGTGACAGTCACGGATTCGCTAAAGCGAAGTCACGGATCAAAACGGATTTTTTTCAAACCATATGAGGCATTGAAGGATATTTAAGGTTTCGCTTTGAGGATGATGTCTTTCAAGGCACGAGGGTTAAGGTTAGAGGTACGAGGTTAGAAGTTGTTTAAAAGTTTAAAGGTTTAAAGTTTAAGGTTTAAGGTTTAAAGTTTGCTATTGAAATTGTCATTGCTATTTTCAATTAACCGATTAACCGACTATGCGATTAAACCATTTTAAACTTTTACACATTGAAATTGTTATTGCCATTGCCATTGAAAGTCTTAATCCATTATCGAGTAAACCAATTTTCAATTTTAATGTCGTCCAAATTTTGAAAATCCGATACATTATCAGTCACTAAAGTCAGTTTGTTTTCAATAGCAGTTACCCCAATTAGTAAATCAAATTCATCGTGCATCGGTTTTCCCAAACGACGAAGCCGTACTTTTTCTTTAGCATATTTTTTTATTGAACCAACAATTGGAATTATTGATAACCCATTTACAAATAAGTCAACAGCTTTATGAGATTTAGTTGGGTTCTCACTGTTTTCTGCACCATAACGAAGTTCAAAAAGGGTGATTTCGGAGATAAAACAGTTTTCCGTCCCTTTTTCTCTAATTATTTTGTCTAATTCAAGTTTTCCTCTCAAAAAGAAAACACAAATGGAGGTATCAAGTAAATATTGCATCAGAATTTAATTTCTTTATTTTTAAATTTTCTACTCCATTTTATATCTTTAGTAATTTCCTCAGCCGTTTTTTCGGAAGCAAATGCCCCAAAAGATTTAAAAAAAGAACTTTCCTTTGCTGTCTTATCTTTTTTAAGCGATTTACTTAACTTTTCAATCAATTCAATTTTACTCAAAGAAGGTAATCCTTCGAATAATATAGAATAGGCTTCCACTATATTTCTATCAGTATAACTCATCTTGCTGTTATTTATACAAAGTTACAATTAATATTTCAAACATTTAAAATTCTAAATCGCTCTATTCTTGCCTATAATGCCCAAAGCTTCGCCCCGTTCTACTTCAAAATTAATGTCTTGCAATGCCCAAACATAGTCGCTCGTGCCTTTGGTACTGCGGTCATTGGTGTCTCCAATTTTAAGATAGGGATCTTCTTTACCCCGCACCTGATGCCACCAACGGTTCAGGTCGTGACTGAGTGTTCCTGTCCCCACCTGCCCAAGGCGGTATTGTTTGGAGATGTTTTCGGCTTTGAGGATAATGTCTTTCAATAGGGGTGTTTTTTTGCCACGAAGGCGCTAAGGCACAAAGTTATTTTATTTTTTGTCACATTACTATTGAGATGCGTTTTTTTTTGGACACGCCCTTCGACTGCGCTCAGGGTGACAGTCAAGGATTCGCTTACGCGAAGTCACGGATCAAAACGGATTTTTTTCAAACCATTAAGGCAATTAAGGTACGAGGGTAGAGATACGAGGTTAGAGGTTAGAGGTTAGAGGTTAGGAGTTGCCCTTCGACGAGCTCAGGGTGACAGTCACGGATTCGCTTACGCGAAGACACGGATAAAAACGGATTTTTTTTAAAACCATTAAGGCAATTAAGGTACGAGGGTAGAGGTACGAGGTTAGAAGTTGCCCTTCGACGAGCTCAGGGTGACAGTTTAAGGGTTTAAAAGTTTAAGGTTTCAGGTTTGCCATTGAAATTGCCATTTTCAATTAACCGATTAACCAACTAACCGATTAAACCATTTTCAGTTAACCGATTAACCCTATTAAACTTTTCACATTGCTAATGAAATTACTGTTTTCAGTTAAATTTTTCCATCATATAAATCGGCTATTGGGAAAATCATATCATAATCATTCCAGTTGAGATTACCGTCTATAATTTTAAATGTACCAAAAAGAGTTTCGTTTAAATATTTTTTTATGGACTGGTGTTGTGATTTTGATAAAAAATCCGCGAAATCAACAAATTTTTCCACACCATTATTAAACTCAATTAAAATATGATAATTGCCTAGATTTTTAGCCTTAATTATTGATAAAGGTTTATCTAGATTATAATCTGTATTGCTAACCGTAATTTTCATCTGTATATAATATTTGTTTTTTATTGGAAGATGGAACGCCTATAACCATTTTTCTGTGTGTCAATGATGATTATCGTGGGCGTTTCATCTGATTATAGTTTTTTTGTTATTTTTTCAAATTCGATTTCCTTATGATAAACAAAATAAGCAATCCATTTTTCGACTATTTTTTCTGAATAAACTGCTAAAAATGCTTCAAAATCCTTTAATTCTTTGTTTGCTAATGGCTTTCTTCCTTTAACGTTTATGATTTTGATTTCTGTTATTACTCCATTTTCTATGCAAAATGTTGCTTTACTTTCAAATTCTCCTTTTTTAGCATGTACATGAATTGGCACATGTTCGTTAGAATAAAAAAACAAAATTATTCCTAAATATTCATACAGTTTCGGCATAGCTGAATCATTTATCTAGCAAAGATAATCACTATTATTTTAATTATTTGCTGTAAGTAATGTGTTTTTTTGCTGCCAACACTTCTCCCCGCTTTACTTCAAAAATACTATCTTTCAAGGTACGAGGGTAGAGGTTAGAGGTTAGAGGTTAGAGGTTAGAAGTTAGAAGTTAGAAGTTAGAAGTTGTTTAAAGGTTTAAGAGTTTAAAGGTTTAAACGACTAAAAAGTTATACCTTTTTGCCGCTCACGAGCATCAGCGAACCGATGAAGTAAATGCGGTAAAGCAAAAAGTTATTATTTTTTGCCACACACGAGTCCCGATAATTATCGGGACAAACTGACGAAGTAAAGGCGCTAGGGCACGAAGTTTTTTTTAAACCAGTAAGGCAATGAAGGCAAATTAAGGGTGAAAGTGGGAAGATGGAAGTTAGAAGTTGCCCTTCGACGAGCTCAGGGTGACAGTTTAAGGGTTTAAAAGTTTAAGGTTTAAGGTTTAAAGTTTCAGGTTTGCCATTGAAATTGCCATTTTCAATTAACCGACTAAACAGTTAACCGATTAAACCATTAAGCGATCAAACCAATGAACAACTGATCACTCGAAACTGAACACTGATGACTAATACTACACCGTATCTATAAAACTTTTCTCCGTCTTATTGAAAACCAATAGCCCCACAAAAAATACAATGATGGTAATGCAAACGGTATAAACCAATCCCCAAAGCGAAACCGTTCCGACTCCCAGAAGGATATAACGGGTGGTTTCTATAATATAAGCCAAGGGATTATACTGCACCAACCAGGCATAATCAGGCATTTTGTCTTGAATCAAAGCCATGGGATACATCACCGCCGAGAGGTACATTAGCAATTGTACTCCAAATCCAATCAAATAACTCAAATCTCTGTATTTAGTAACCATAGAGGAAATCAACATCCCCAGTCCCAAACCTAAAATCCCCATCAATAGGATTAAAAACGGGAAAAATAAAACGTAGACATTCAAACTCAACGGAGCGCCTTGAATATAAAAGAAAAGGTAAAAAGCAACAAAAATAAAAAATTGGATGCCAAATTTGATTAAATTGGAAATCACTACCGACAAGGGGGTAATGATTCTGGGAAAGTAAACCTTGCCAAAAATAGCTGCATTTTTTTTGAAAGTATCCGAAGTATCATTCAAACAGGCGGTAAAATAATTCCAGACCATAATGCCCGCTAAATTGAATAAAAAAGGAGGAATCGTTCCCGTCTCGATTCCCGCAACCGTATTGAAAATGATGGTAAAAGTTACCGAAGTAAACAAGGGCTGTATCAAATACCATAAGGGCCCCAATACGGTTTGCTTGTAAACAGTAACCACATCCCTTTTAACAAAAAGTAGCAGCAAATCGCGGTATTGCCAGACTTCTTTGAGGTTAAGTGAGAAGAACTTGTTCTTGGGTGTGATCTCAAACAACCAATCGTTTTCAATATTTTCTGTAGTCTTCATGGGCATATATAAATTCAATCTACCGAACAAATCTAGGAAAATATACCTCCATCAAAACCTACAATCCTAACCAATGTTCAAACGCAAATATAATAATTTCTACCTAAGAACTAAGACAGAAACAAAATGATTAAATAAGAGCCAATGACAATCATTTGAAAACCGAAAACAGTTAACCGATAACCGATAACTGATAACTGATAACCGATAACTGATAACCGATAACCGATAACCGATAACCGATAACTGATAACCGATAACTGATAACCGATAACTGATAACCGATAACCGATAACCGATAACCGATAACCGTCAACATTTTTCGTATCTTTGCACCATGCTTTCATTTTTCAAATCAAAACCGCTACTCAAAGATCTCATTCCTGAGAATTACATTGACATACATTCCCATCTTTTGCCCGGAATTGATGATGGCGCTAAAACAATTCAGGATAGTATCCACTTAATCACAGGTCTTCAGGGATTTGGGACTTCGCAATTCATTACTACGCCTCACGTGATGCATCATTTTTGGGAAAACACTTCCAAAATCATTCAGGATACGGCAAAAAACACCCAAATCAAATTACAAGAAAACAACATTTCGATTCCATTTCGGGCGGCTGCCGAATATATGATGGACGACAATTTTGTAAAGCTATTTCAGTCGGAGCCGTTATTGACGCTCAAAGACAACTATGTCTTGGTGGAAATGTCCTATATCAACCCACCCATCCAATTGTATTCGATTCTATTTGATTTGCAGGTGGCAGGCTATATTCCCGTTTTAGCTCATCCGGAACGATATGTGTTTTACCACAACAATTTCGAAGAGTACAACAAACTGATCAACGCAGGTTGTCTATTGCAACTGAATTTACTAGCTATAGTGGGATATTATGGCGAAGGAATTGCCAAAATTGCCGAAAAATTACTCCAAAATGACATGTATAGTTTTGTAGGTTCTGATGTGCACCATAACAATCATATTGCAGCATTCAACCAAAAAATTAAATTAAAAGACCCAGTTCCCTTGCAAGAAACCATCGAGAAAAATCAGTTTTTCAGGCTATAAAAAAATTCCAAAACTCAGAAGCCTGTCTTTGGAATTTGTCATGTGCAATTTAAAAAACCCGTCTTATAGTACCAACTTCTAAACTCGTACTTCGTACCTCATTCTACTTATCCAATACTTGAAAAGTAGAATTCATACTGATAAACTCTGGGAGTATCTTTTTCATTTTGGCAACAATATCATCATTGTCAAAAAAAGCAGCTATTCCGATCAGCTCTTGAATATTAACATGCAAGTCTAAAAACTCTTCCTGAATTTCCTGAGCAATCATAATTTTTTCGTGGTGAGTAGGCAATGTTTTGGAAGTATCATTAAGTAATTCTTCGTATAGTTTTTCGCCCGGTCTCAATCCGACAACTTTAATTTTTATATCACGCTCCGGTACATAACCAGCCAATTTAATCATCTTTTTGGCCAAATCGATAATTTTCACCGGTTTACCCATATCAAAAATATAAATCTCGCCTCCGTTACCCATCGAACCTGCTTCTAAAACCAATTGACAGGCTTCCGGAATGGTCATAAAATAGCGAATAATATCGGGATGTGTAATAGTCAACGGGCCTCCTTCGGCAATTTGTTTGGAAAACAATGGAACAACCGAACCATTAGAACCTAACACATTCCCAAAACGAGTTGTTATAAATTTTGTGGCATAAACATCCTCTTTACTCCTGTATTTTAAGTGCAGTGATTGTACATACTTTTCGGCAATCCGTTTACTGGCACCCATAACATTACTAGGGTTAACCGCCTTATCGGTCGAAATCATCACAAATTTTTTCACCCCATATTCACAAGACAGATCAGCTAAATTCTTTGTCCCATTTACATTAGTCAAAATAGCTTGCGATGGATTTTCCTCCATCAATGGCACATGTTTATAAGCAGCAGCATGGTACACCACATCAGGTCTAAATAACTTAAACACTCTTTCAATAGCCGATCTATCTCTAATGTCAGCAATAATAGAGTGAATATGAACATTCCGCTTAATGGTCTCCACTTCTAACCCTATATGATGCAGAGGTGTTTCGGCCTGATCCAAAATAACTACTTTTTTGGGTTCAAAGTTTAATATTTGCCTAACTATTTCACTTCCGATAGATCCTGCAGCACCAGTAATCAAAATGGTTTTGCCTTTTAATTGACTACAAATAGAAATAGTGTCCAAAACTATTGGATCTCTTTCTAACAAATCTTCAATTTGAATGTTTTTTACCTTTTGAGATATTTCCTTTTGATCTTCCCAGTCTAAAATCGTGGGCACAGAAAACACTTTAAAATTGAATTCAATACATTGATCGATTAGTGCAATTTGTTCTTCTTTTGACAAACTTTTATCAGCAATCACAATCCCCTCAGCACCAATGGATCGCATCAATGCAGGCAGTTTTTTACGTAAAACCAAAATAGGCAAATCCAGCATTCGTTTGGAAGCATTCTGATTGTTTTTATCGACAAAACCAATAATTTTGAAACGAGAAGGACTTTCAAATTTTAAGGCGTTCGCAATGGATATCGCATTTGCATCGGTACCGTAAATAATGGTTTTAATTAATTTTGTATCATTTTTTTCGACAAAATAAAGCTCAAAAGTCTGTTTAACAACCACTCTATACAAGAACAAACCACAAAAAGAAAGGACTATATTGATGAAAAAGGCGGTATTCAAAAATGCTTTTTGCTGAAAATACAATTCAAACAAAAAATTAAAAAACAAGAAGAAAACCAAGACCGCCGTTTGAGAAAATAACAGTTTAACAGCATCTATATAAGACGAATGTCTAATAATCCCGGCATATGTTCTGAATAGCCAAAAGAAAAACAAATTAATCCCCATCAAAGAACTCACGAACAATCCGTACCGCTTGGTCACTATATAATCGAGTCCTGTGCCGTCAAAAATCAAATACGTAAAAAAAAAGGAAAGAATCAACACGGAAAAATCGATCAAGATAATGATCCACCTTGGCAAATAGCTTAAATTATGAATATTGAATCTTATATTGTCTCGTGAAAAATAACTTTTTGTACTATCTTTTCCCATCTTAAATAAAGTATTTATTATTCATGTGCTGGTGTATTTTTAAAAACCATTCCTAACAACCATTGATTCAAAATTAAAACTGAATTCTAATAATAACACTTTAGAATTAATTTGAAACCGTTTTAAAAACGAACCAATATGTTAAAGAAATCAAAGATAGCAATAATTAAGATATGATTTTAGTTTAATAGATAAAAATCTAAAAACGCGGACAAACTACACAATTCAAGTCTAATTGTGATGCAAGTTGTACAAACGAAAAAAGAAATGAAAATCACATAAATAGTACTGTGCCATTCCTCTCAAAAAAAAGAATCAAAAAACCCTAAAAACAAAAAATCCCGTAGCAACGGGATTTAATCTTATTTTTTATATTTTAAAAGCTGTAGCAAATAATCTCCATAACCGGATTTAACAAGTGGTTCGGCAAGTAATCTGAGTTGATCAGAGTTAATAAAACCTTGTCGCCAAGCGATTTCTTCTATACATCCAATTTTTAGTCCTTGACGTTCTTCTATCACCTGAACAAATTGTCCCGCCTGCATCAAGCTATTGAAAGTCCCCGTGTCTAACCAAGCGGTCCCCCTATTGAGAATTCCAACTTTCAAAGCTCCCTTTTCTAGATACACTTTGTTAACATCGGTAATTTCATATTCTCCTCGAGGACTAGGCTGGATGTTTTTGGCAATTTCCACAACCGAGTTATCATAAAAATACAAGCCTGGAACGGCAAAATTCGATTTAGGTTCTAACGGTTTCTCTTCAATCGAAAGTGCCTTGTTGTTCTCGTCAAATTCAACCACACCATATCGTTCTGGGTCTGAAACATGATAAGCAAAAACGACACCTCCAGTAGGATTGGTATTCGATTGCAATAACTCTCCCATATTGGCGCCAAAGAAGATATTATCTCCTAAGACCAAAGCCACACTATCTGTACCAATGAAATCAGCACCAATAACAAAAGCTTGCGCCAAACCATTGGGAATGGCCTGTTCAGCATAACTAAACTGACATCCTATAGAAGAACCATCACCTAATAACTTTTCGAAATTAGGCAAATCGTGTGGGGTCGAAATAATTAATATTTCATGAATCCCCGCCATCATCAAAGTCGACAGGGGATAATAGATCATAGGTTTGTCATATACGGGCATCATCTGCTTGCTCATCGCCAAAGTCAAAGGATGCAAACGGGTACCGGATCCACCGGCTAAAATAATTCCTTTCATAGTGTTATAGGTTTTCGGTTTTCGGTTCTCAGTTTTCGGTTTTCGGTTTTCGGTTTTCGGTTCTCAGTTTTCAGTTAACCAATGAACCGATTCAACATTTAAGCATTGTTATTGCTATTGTTATTGCTATTGTTATTGCTATTGATCTTTCAACAACTTCGCCATCATAATCCTCAAACTCTCTTTATAATCAATAGCTTCAATCCCATACACTTTCTTGATCTTCGATTTGTCCAGTAAAGAATAAGCAGGCCTTTCGGCTGGAGTTGGATAACTTGAAGCGGGAATTCCTTTGATGTCGCAGGTTTTATGTCCAATCTCCTTGATGTCTTGCGCAAATTGAAACCAACTGATTTCCCCAGCATTCGAATAATGATAGACACCAGACTCCCAGTGAGGGCCAGCCAAAATAGTTAAAATAACCTGAGCCAAATCGGCCGCATAAGTGGGTGAACCTACTTGATCATTGACTACTCCCAAACTCTCTCTTTCGGTCATTAGCCGCAACATCGTTTTAACAAAATTATTTCCAAATTCCGAATAAACCCAAGCGGTTCTAATAATAATACTCTGAGGACAATTTTTCAAACAAGCTATTTCTCCGGCTAATTTGGTAACCCCATAAACACTTTTCGGGTTGGGTTGATCTTCTTCGGTATAAGCGATAGGAGAACTGCCATCAAACACATAATCAGTTGAAATATGGACTAGTTTGGCTCCTGAATCGGAAGACAAACTAGCCAATGTAGCTATGGCCAAATGATTAATTTTATCAGCAGTAATCGAATCGGTTTCCGCTTTATCTACTGCTGTATAAGCAGCACAATTGATTACAATAGCCGGCTCAATTTGTTTGAAATTCGAAATGATTACCTCTTCTTGGTCTAAAGGAAAATCTTCAATATCAGTAAAAATAAAATCGAACTGAGGATAATGTGCAGCCAATACTTTGATTTCAGAACCCAATTGTCCATTGGCTCCGGTAACAAGTACTTTTTTCATCTGTTTATTTTATTGTTTTTTTAAAGGTCAGATGGAACACCCATAATCATATCCGATGGTATCAAGAAGCATGGTCGTGGGTGTTTCATTAAAATTGGGTATTACAGTTTTCAAAATCGGGTAAAATAAGATCCTTATCAGATACAATTATTTCCTCAGGACGTATTTTCCAATCAATTCCTAATGCAGGATCATCATAACGAATACCCCTTTCGCTTTCTTTATGATACACTTGATCCACTTTATATAAAACAGATGCCTTTTCGCTCAACACCGAAAAACCGTGTGCAAAACCATGTGGAACCATCAGTTGTTTTTTGTTCTCGGCACTCAAGACCACACTAAAGTGATTTCCAAAAGTTGGGGAGTTTTTGCGCATATCTACCGCCACATCCAAAATTTCTCCTTCTAAAACCCGAACCAATTTCGCTTGAGCATAAGGCTTGTCCTGTAAATGCAACCCACGAATAACTCCTCTTCTAGAAAAAGATTGATTGTCTTGTACAAACTGATATGTAATTCCGTTTTGTTCAAAATTTATTTGATTATAGGCCTCAAAAAAATAGCCCCTTGAGTCTTCAAATACGGTAGGATTAATTATTACTAAGTCTTGTATAAACGTTTGTTCAACTTTCATTTTTTTTCTATTAAACCTTTTTAATTCTATACATAAAACAATTGATGTATTACCGCTCTAATTCTTTCTCTATCCCCATCAGTCAAATTAGAGCCCGACGGCAAACACAAGCCGTTTTCAAATAAATTGGCCGCCACATCAGTCCCGTAATAAGGATATTTCTCAAAAATGGGTTGTAAATGCATGGGTTTCCATAACGGACGACATTCAATATTCTCAGCTTCAAAAGCCAATCGTACAGCTTCTCTATCAATTCCATTGGTCAATTCGGAATCAATCAAAATGGAACTCAACCAATAATTGGCAAAATAATCTTCGTTGGGAGCTGTAAAAACACTAATCCCTGGAATTTCTTTGAATAAATCAACATAAAAATCGTGCATCCTCCTACGAGCCTGCACCCGTGAATCCAATACTTCCATTTGGCCACGTCCTATTCCGGCACAAATATTACTCAAACGGTAATTATACCCTATTTCACTGTGCTGATAATGAACCGCATTATCTCTGGATTGAGTGGCAAAAAACAAAGCTTTATCTTTTAATTCTTTGGTTTGGGTAATTATAGCACCCCCTCCCGAAGTGGTAATCACTTTATTTCCATTAAAGGATAAAACACCAATTTCGCCAAATGTCCCACACTTTTGCCCCTTATAACTGCTGCCAATGGCCTCTGCACTGTCTTCCAAAATAGGAATTTCATATCGATCCGCTACTGCACGCACCTCCTCTATTTTATAGGGGACCCCATACAAATGGACCGCAACAATTACTTTGGGTTTCTTCCCGTTTGCAATCCTGTCTTTAATCGCATTTTCTAAAGCTATTGGACAAATATTCCATGTATCGTATTCGCTATCCACAAAAACTGGAGTGGCGCCCAAATATAAAATAGGATTGGCCGAAGCAGAAAAAGTCAAACTTTGACAAAGAACCTCGTCGCCAGCTTGTACACCTAAAAGTATAAGCCCAAGATGAACGGCGGCCGTTCCAGAACTTAAGGCACCTACAAAACTATTTTCGCCAAGGTAAGTTTCCAAATCCTTTTCAAATCCATTGACATTAGCCCCAAGTGGTGCTATCCAATTAGAGTCAAATGCTTCCTGTACAAATTTTTGTTCACCTCCACCCATATGGGGAGAAGAAAGCCATATTTTTGGTTTATTCATTTTTGTTACTAAATTTTATTATTTTACCAGGCACACCTACCACTACTGCATAGTCTGGTACATTCTCTATAATTACGGCTCCAGCTCCAAGAACTGCCCATTTACCAATTGTTATTCCCTGAATAATAGTTACCCCTATCCCTAGATGCGCTCCTTCGCCAATTTTCACATTGCCAGCCACTGAAACATTGGGCGAAACATGCACAAAATCTTCAATAATGCAATCGTGATCTATAATTGATCCTGTATTGATAATACAGTGCTTCCCAACTATAGTATTCGCATTAATTATGGCTCCAGCCATTACTACTGTTCCTGGCGACACCTCCGAAAATCGTGAAACAATTGATGAAGGATGTATCGCTATTACAAAAATTGCTTCGATAAGCGCAACAACCCTTTTGCGTTTTTTGTTATCGCCTATTGAAACAATAAATTCCTTTTCTTCAAAATTCTCAAATTGATTAAAGTGCAATATGGGAATATCAAAAATACAATCTGATTTTGGATTATGATCAATAACACTTTCAATCGTATGAACTTCAGATGCTACAATAATATCAATTACCACTTTGCAATGCCCACCAGCTCCAAATAAATACATATTAATTCCCTTTAAAAGCTTCTGTTGTAATTTGTCCTACGCCATTAATACCTTCGCTCATAAACACTTTTTTAACGGTCAAAAGTACTATTTTTAAATCTAACAAAAAACTAATATTATCAACATACCAAACGTCATATTCAAATTTTTGTTGCCACGAAATTGCGTTTCTTCCATTTACTTGTGCCCAACCTGTAATTCCGGGCTTCAGCTCGTGCCGCCTTGCTTGCAATGAATCATATAAAGGCAAATATTCCGGCAATAATGGCCTTGGCCCTATGAGGCTCATATCTCCCTTGATTACATTCAATAGTTGCGGCACTTCATCTAAGGAGGTTTTGCGAACCAATTTACCAATTTTTGTTAATCTTTGACCATCAGACAACAAATTTCCCATCGTATCCTTTTTATCATTCATGGTTTTGAACTTGATGATTTTAAATAATCTTCCGTTTTTACCCGGTCGAATCTGATAAAAAAAAGGTTTGCCATTATTGGCAAAAAACAAAGCGATGATTACAAAAAGTAGTAGCGGACTTAGGACGAATAATCCTAATGCACTGCATAAAAAATCGAATAGTGGTTTAAGAAAATATTTATACATTCTTTTCTAATTTTTGATATTCAGCCAATAAGGCTTTCCAAACTACTTCTTGACTGTATCGAGAAACAATCATAGGCCTTGCATTATTCTTCAAGTAAGCTCTTAAATGAGAATCCTCCATCATTTTTTTCATACTATCATAAATTGCGTTATAATCTTTTATGGGTATTATCCAACCATTTTCACCTTCGATGATTATTTCGTTACATCCATTGATATCAGTCACTATACTGGGTAGCTCCATGGCTCCTGCTTGCATTACAACGTTTGGAAAACCTTCGCGGTAACTGGGAAAAACCAATGCATCCGAAATGGCTAAGTACGGACGTACATCGGCTTGATGTCCAACAGCTATAATGTTTGAATTGGATTGTATTTGTAGCTTGGTTTCTGGGCGAAGTGGATCTATATCATCTTCCAGAAAACCTACTAATACTAATTTGACAACCTTTTCTTTTTCTGTTTTTTGGAAGGCGGTTACCAATTCATTGATTCCTTTGTCTCCTACTAAACGACCTATAAAAATGAATACAAAATCCTTTTCTGTGATGCCTAAATCTGATTTTAATTTAATACTTTCATTGGCAGAAATGTTTTTTTTAGAAAAATACTCCAAATCAATTCCATTTACATTACCATTTGCAATAATATGCAATGTTTTAGAAGTTATTTTATACTTCAATAAGTCATTTTTAACCCCTTGTCCCTCTGGATAAATATTAGTTGCACATTTGCATAATAATTTATCCATCAAAATTAAAATATTCTTAATTAACCCTTTTCGCGTGGGGAATATTAACCCTGTAAATGTATGCATTCTGATTGGTACACATGCCATCTTGGCAGCAATCATACTAAGCAAACCAGCCTTTGGCGTGATTGAATGTACTATTAAGGGGCGTTCTTTTCTAAACAGCCTATATAATCTCCATAAAGAAATTATATCTCTCAACGGACTGATCGGTCTTTGCATCTCCAAATCAATGGTGCGTACCCCTTCTCTTTGAGCGACATTTACCAGATGCTCGTCTTGACCAGAAACTGTTACGACTTCATATACTTGACTAAGATACTTTAATTGTCCCCTTAAAAGATAGTCAAGAGACATTGCAATAGTTGCTGTTCTAATGATTTTAATTTTCGTAAACACTTTTGTATAATTCTATATGTTTATCAATCATTTGCTTTATATCGTATTGCTTTGCTCTTTCCTGACAAGCTTGAGCTACCTTTTGATACAAATCAGGATTAGTTAATAATTCATTAATTTTAAACGCCAATTCATCGGCTTTCCCAAATTCAAACAAGACACCCGCCCCCCCTGCTATTTCGGATAGTCCTGGAACGTCTGAAGCTATAAAAGGATTTCCGGATGCCATTCCTTCGATACTGGACAATGATAAACCTTCATATTTTGATGAAAGTACAACTATATCTGCAGTTTTCAACAATTGAGGCACGTCCATTCGTTGCCCTAGAAAAAAAACTCTATCATTAAATCCTTCTCTAATAGCTTTTTCTCGGACATCATTTTGTAAATTCCCTACACCTACCATAACCAATTTAATATTGGTTGGTAAAAACTTTAAACTTTGCAACAATGTCCAATGATCCTTGGGCTCATGAAAAGAGGAAACTTGGATAACATATTTATCTCCTATTTTATGTTGTCTGTCAATTTCATTAATCGAAAGTTTTTTTGAATCGAAAATTCTTGATACATCCACACCATTTTTAATGATTATAAATCTATTAGAATTAAATTGGGTATGATTTAATAGAACATGAAGCACTTCCTTTGTAATACAAACTATTTTATGGTATCCCTTATAAAATACCTTATCCAGCAAACGAAAAAAATTATTCCTGATTCTTCTATTGGAAGTACTGTGTTCTGTAAAAATCAATTTGCAAATGTTGCCATTCATTAAATTGGCAAGAACGGTGTAATATTGAGCAGGAAAAAGGTGAACATGAGCAACCTCATAATCTTTCAGATAATCTTTCAATTTAAAAACATTCGAAATGGAATAGATGTCCTTGTAATTTAAAGATTCGTTAAGAACTATAACTTTACAACATTTTAATTCTTTCAATGCTTTTGTAAACTCATGATTATTGTCCCAAAACAATAGTACATCCATTTGAATACCCCTTTTTCGATATATAGGAATCGTATCAAGAAGCAGTTTTTCGGCACCGCCTGTACCAAGGGAATTTATGATTTGCAATACTCTCATTATCTCTTTTTATAGCTAATTTAAAAAAATCTTTTTAGTAAAACTGTAAAAGAGTGTTTGATGTATTGCATATAGGATAAACGGCAGAAACATCAATCGCATTCTACTAGCCAAACCTAAATTATATATATAGCTAGCTATCATTACCATTATAAACAATCCGATTAAGGTTGCTAATTTCACATCCTTTGTAATATTTATTTTAGTACATAATATGAATAAATAATAAACTGAAAATAACAAAAGTAGTAATACCAAACTATTCTCAATAGAAACCATATATTGATAAAATGTTGACGCATCAAAAAACATAGGTCTAAACAAAAGCAAGCCAATTCTTTCGAAAATATTTGTCTTGCTTATATCTATACCATTGCTAACGCTATTTGAGTATAAATTCAATTTCTGCCAAAATTCTATTAACAATTCTAAACTAAGTCCATCTATCCTTAGAAAACGCATTATAATTGGTAAAAAAACACATACAAACAAGGATGCACTTACTAATAGTTTAAATTTCATCGCTCTTTCAGTTTTTTTAACAAATAAAAAATATAAGAAAAAAGCCAAGCCGTACATTAAAAAAACATGAGGCCTAAGCAGAAGAAACAAAATCAACGCTATACAATGAAAAAAATTTAATGTTTTGTTGTTCTTAACTTCAAAAAACAAATACGTCATAATAAAAAAAACCAACGCGTCTTTTCCTGCAAATCCTGACCAATAATGAAAAGATGGCAATAGAAAAAACAGTTGAGCTATACGAGTTATAATTGGATTTCCTGGGGAAGAAAAACTATCTTCCATGTTTTCAAAATACCAAATAAAAGCTTGAAAACTTAAACTAGAAAAAAGAAAATAAAGCAACAATTTTGAGGCGCCCATTACAACTAAAGGATATATTAAAAACGACATAAATTGACTACCTAAGCCGAAAATAGAAAACCAGGAATCTGCCACTTTAGCTTTTTCATAAAAGACATTGGCATCTATAATATCATCACAATATGCCAAAATCATTGTACTAAAATGAATAAAAAAAAGTACTAAAAAGATAACTTTTTGCTCCAGACTACACTTTGAATAATACTTTTTTGAAATTATATATATATACACTAAAATCAAAAAAAAGGCAATACTATTTATCATTTTATCTTAATTATCATTTTATTTGGATAGTCTATACCATTTTTGAAAACTACAAATAGCCCAAAACTCAAAGTTATTTTCTATGCTTTTTGCAATATGATCATAAATGATTATAGATTCCAAGTCAGAACTAAAAATTTATTGCTCAAAAATGAAATTTAAAACCACTTGCGAAAGTTATCCCTCTGTTAAATTAGTAAACAACTATTTTTCAATTGGAATTCCGAAACCTATATTTTGATTTGCACAAAAACCTATCGAAAATAGTTTTTTAAAAGGCTTTTTTTAACAAATGATTCTTGTTTATTTTCGATTATTCTAAAAAATAGTTTGCCCCCCTTATTCAACGCCGCTCCAAAAGAATTTATAATTTGTAGAATTATCTTTTAAATAATTTTATATTGTTGAAATTATTATGTTGAATGTGCTAATTTTGCTTTTATAATCAAGGCTGCATTTTCAAAATGATACTTTTCTGACAACCGTTTTAAATTTGATACTTGTGTTGAATATCTTTCAATAAATTTGGGGTTCTTCAGACTGATTTGCCGCACTACTGTTACCATTTCATCAAAATCTTTGCAAAGAAAACCAATATCGCCTCCTTTGTCAAATAATTCAGATATAAAACCTTGTTTTAAAGCAATTATAGGGATTTGAAATTGTATTGAATCCAATAGGGAACCACTTACTCTATAAACATATTCGTCATCTGTCAAAAAAATCAATGAATAATCTATTTTAGAAATAAGTTCCCAATACAAATCATTTGTTAAAGATTTATTACAATTTGCCTCAAGAACAACATTTGCGTCTAAATTGCTTATTTCTCTTTCTTCTATTCTACCAATTATTGAAAACCTACAACTACCATTTTCTATATTTGAAGCCATTGATTTTGAAAGTTTAAAAATTAATTCAGAATTTTTTCTCCTATTTGCTACACCTAAATGGGAAAATGTAACACAATTTGAAACTCGCATATCTTCACGGGTGAAATTTTTAATAGGATGGTTGATAACGATAACTTGATTGCCGTTAAAATCAAATCTTTGAATTAAAGCATTTTTTATCAAATCGCTAAAAACAATTAATTTGGTATTTTGAGGTAAATTGCATAATGCTTTACTTAAAAAAAAAGAATTTAATTTGTTTTTAAACAAACTAGTTTTTTGAAATAAATATTCAACTTCACCATGCAATAATACCAAGATTTGCTGGCTATTATTTTTTTTTATTTTAGTAAAAAAACAAAATAAATTAAATGAAATCAAGCTGATAATCAGCAATGAGGACTTATCTTCTTTAAATAGCCTTATTAATTCTAGTAAGTTTTTCCTGTCAAAATATAATTTTTTAAACCACGAGATTAGTTTTTGAAAAAAAGTTTTGCCTGGATTAATAACTTTGATTGACCTAAACGATACTTTTATGTTTTGGAAATTACTAATTATTTCAGATAAAATATTTGTATGCGAACAATCTCCGATAAACAGAATCTCTTTTTGTTTCGAATCCTCTTCTAATACTTTTTGTGCAGTATTTATTATCCCAGAATTAATTACCAAATGATTATTTCCAATTATAACATTATCAAAAATTATAATTTTTTCAAACTCCAAAAACTCGGCCGATGTCATCATCTTTAAATAAAATAATATATGTAAATCTTAAATGGTTAACTAAAAGTAGTAAGACTAATCCAAGCCTTCCTTAAAAAGTTATCCTTATCTTTCCCCATAACACCCTGAATAACAAATAATAAAGATGCAATAATATTGGTAAAAATTGAGGCTGTATACCCCGAAGTTTTTTTAAAATATAAAAATCTACTTTTTGAATAAATTTTTAATTTATCATAATTGTATTTACTAAAAGTGTCCCTATAAAAGCTAACCAAATGAATTATTGTAACTTCTGGAATAACCATTGAAACATATCCAAGTTTCCTTACTCGATAAGACAATTCAGTTTCTTCGAAATACAAAAAAAATTCTTCATCAAACCCCCCTAAACGATCAAAAATTTCTTTTCTAATAAACATATCAGCTCCGTTAACATATCCTACTACTTTGTGAGTAGAGTCCTTATTAACAATACCACTTGCTAATTTTTGAATAAAATAGTTTTTATATATATGTTTAAATCCTAAATAACTGAAATATTCCATTACAGATGGTAAATTACCGTAAGAAACCGTCTCAAAATCTTGACCACTTAGTAATTCCCCCCCAACAACAGCTACCTTTGAATTTTTATGATTTTTCATGAACTCAAAAAAAACATGAATAGCATCTGAAATTAAATAAGCATCCGAATTCAATAAAAAAACAAATTCTCCTTTTGCAATTTTATTACCCTTATTATTACCTCGTCCAAAACCAATATTTTCTTCATTTAGAATCAATTTGACTTCAGGAAATCTTTTTGAAATCATTTCAACTGAATTATCAGAAGAATTATTATCAACAAGAATTATCTCAAAAGAATTTTGTTTTGTAAATGAATAAATAGACTCAATACATTTTAGAGTCAGCTCACACGTATTAAAATTTACAATAATTATTGAAACATCCATTTTAAAAATCTAATTTAAAAACAAAATTCAATCTAAAAAATAACAACATAGTATATAACTTGCTAAAAAATGATTGAAATAGTAATCATAAAAGGATGTAACCCTGCAGAATTTATAGCAAATTAAGAAGTTTTCAATTTTTTCTAGAAATTAAAAATTAAAATCATTTCATTAGCTTAAGCTTGAAGATCATCCTCTCTAGTGAAAACTTTCAAACTATATTGATTAGTACTTGCATCTAAATTAGTATTTCTAATAAAGTATATACAAGAAACTAAATAAAAAAAATTTCTATTAAATAATATTTGGTCACTTAATAGAACTAATAAAAAAACAATAAAATACCCCTTATTAATATTTAACTTATATAAATCAACTACGTAGATAATCAAACTTAAAAAACCAATTAAACCAAATGAAAAAAAAATCATTAAATAAGAATTGGAATAATTCCCAACAAATATCCCATAGTTTGAAAAAAAATTAGACATTTGATTATGCCCTAATCCAAAAAACCAATTAAAAATATCCATCTTAAAAATCAACGGGAAATTTCCAAAAAGCCGATTATTGTCTTCTATAGAGTCAGCTCCTAATTTATCTAAATTACTACTAAATAATAAATCATAAAAGTCCGATAAGAAAAAGAAAGGCACAGATAAAACTGCTAATAATAATAAAAATTTTAGATTGCGCATTTGAAAGACAAAGTGATATACTAAGATTACAATTAAAATAGCAAAACCAGTAGTACTAGTAGAGAATATCAATCCCAATAAATAAATTGCAGTAAGAGAATACTTTTTTTCAACTAATGAATTGTATAAAAGAGGTAAAATAAATATTGCGAAATGTGCAGGCTCTAAAAATATGGAATTAGGACGACCGTAACTTATTGAAATAAGGAGATCTAAATCTTCTACACTTGTGTTTAATGGTAAAAATAATGTAATTGATTGATTAAATACCCAAAAGGCAACGAATTGAAAGAGTACAAATACAGAAGCAAAAACCCCTAAAATATGTAATGTCTTGATAAATACAGAATTTACTTCTTGCTGAATAAAATAACATAATAATACAGCAAAAAATATCATCTGTATTGAATTGTTAATAAAAATACTTTGAATACTTGTCCTAGAAAATATAAACGAAAAAAAATTACAAAAAAACAATACGGAAAAAAGTAAAATTATTTTGTAATTGAAAACTATTTTTCTTTTGAATAATAAATCAGAAATAAATAAAATTAATAGAATAATTATATCTAAAGTAAAACCAGGAAGCACTAAATAAATTCCAAATACTGGAACTAAAGCTAAAAAAAAACTTCTTAAATTAATTGAAGAAAATTGCTGCATGAACTAATTCAAATTTTAAAAAAGTCTAAAAATTTTATTCCTAAGTCATTTTTTACAACAATTGGCCACTTCCAGTTTTGATACACTCCTTGGGCGATTGCTGGAGCAGCTATCATTGATGCAATTCTAATATCAAAAAAATTAAAAAAAATAAATAACAAAATTATTGTTGCTAAAGCAGAAAATAAGGAAGCTTTAAAAAAAGGAACTTCATTTTTAGTAAGTATCATATTTCCTGCTATAGAATGGTTGCATTCTAAAAAGGAAACTAGAACAGCAAAAATTATTAAACTTTTATTCATTAAAACAGTTTGACTCCCTATTAAGCCTATTCCCCATTCTCCAAAAAAAATCAACAATAATCCTCCCACTAAAAAGGTAGACAGAAGAAAAATTTGACCCAAAACGTAAATTTTCTTAATCTGTTGTAAATCATTCTCCACACGTAATTGAACAATCTTAGGTTGAAATGTTGCTGCATAAATTCCAGCAAGACCCGTAATTACAGCTATTAGTTGCATACTAATCCCATAAGTCGCTATTTCGTTTAGTGTTAAATATAGTGAACCAATAATAAGCGCGGATCTTTGAACAATAAAACCTCCAAATGAAGTTAAGCCAATCTTTAAAGCATTTGGATAGATAGCCTTCAAAACCTCCTCCTTGTCTCTGGCTACAGCGACGGCTAGTTTTTGTTTGATTTCTTCTGTAAAAAAAAATTTATAGGACAACCATCTGATAATAATGACGGACGAGGCCTGTGCCGAAACAATCGCAACAATACCATATCCCTGAAATATCAAAAAAGAAGCCATAACTAAATATACTAAATATCCAATTATCACAATTTGCTTTGATTTTTTTACTAAGCCTTTTCCTTGAAGTAATGAATCATAATAAAGTGAAAAAATATTATACGTGTTGATTAAACATAAAATAGTCCAAGCAATATATATTTCCGTAACATCCCCCTTATAATTTTCTAAAATAAAATAAATATAATAAGTTCCAAAAGTGGAAAGTATTAAAAACAACAAAAATGCCATTCTAAAATAAAACCATTGCATTGCGCTAATAACTCCTTTCAACAAACCATAATCGACAGTTTGAAAAGTAGTAGAATACACCCTTTCATAGCCTTTTGTGTTGAGATTATTAACACCACTAAAAACATAGGTAATGTTTCTGGCAAAAGAAGGATTAAAACCGAAATCAAGTAAGGAAGCAAAGGCTGTAATGGTCATAAAAATAGACCAAATCCCTACCATTTCAGTAGGCATTCTTCTTAAAATCAAGGGAAGTAAAATCACAGAAGAAGCAATTTTTAAAAAAGTTGCCCCATAATTCCAAAACAAATCTTTATGGTTAATTTGCATAAATCTATTAATATACTTAAGAATCCATCCTCAAATAATTATAAAATGTTAAAAATCTTACAAAAAAAATAATAAGTAACGTTTGAAATGAACTGCTGTTTTAAAAAAAATTTAACAAAATAATTTTTCAAGTTAGTTAGTAGTTCATACAATTACTAATTCTGTCTAAAATTATTTTTCATCTGAATCTTTTCGAGTAGCGGCATCATCTCTTTTTGAGAATTCCCAACCAAAAGTCCATCCCGGATATTTGACATTATCAACATCAAGTCCAACATTAGTTGACTTATTACCAGAATAGTAGGCATTTACAACTCCTTTTTGAATATGTATATTATTATAATTATTATGTACGTAATTATTAGTAAACATGAAATTTTTTAAAAATGTAGATGATTTTTCCTCAACAAGAACTCCATAACGACCAAAATTATACACTTCACAATTATCAATTTTAATTGATTCTGATACATAATTAGAAGTATTCTTTAAAATATAAATACCTATACCAGATTTATTCCCTATTACTTTAGTGTTTTTGATAGTAATATTTTTGTAACTAGCTTCAGAAAAAACAATACCATTTTCAACTGCATAAACATTACAGTTATCTATTATAACATTATTACATGCTCTAAATCCAATTCCAGCATCTAAATTATCTTTAAAAACCGAATTACTAAATTCAATATTTGATATGTCTTCTGCATTTGCTGCATTATTTATAATTCCATTAACCATAGCCCCAATAGATGCATTACCCGAAAATTCACAATTAAAAAATTTAATATTAAAGCATAGATTACGAATACCATTTATTTGATTATCTGTTTCAATGTCAACACCTGATTGAGGCGCTGTACCCTTAGTATTGGTAAATTTAGTATTGGTAAATGTAATATTTTGTCCACTAACGATAGAGCATCCTTGTCTATGATTTCTATCAAAAATACAATCTGTTACTTCGATGAACTTACTTCTATTTTCTTCCACTTCATTATTCATTCCAATAAACAATCCATCACCTTTATTCAAATTAGATTGAATATCTTTAATTTTAACATTTCTAGCCCTCATTATATTAATGCCATGCATAAATTCTGTAACTGTAGAAAATTCATTTTTACTTCCCAAAATTATTCCATTGGACAAATTGATGTTCTCAGTTATAAAAGATTCTCCTCCTATTAACAAAAAAGGAAGGTAAATTTGGGTGGCTCTATACTTCAGAACACTATTATCTAAATCTACATTAGTATTGGATTTAATTTTAAAACCATTATTATTAAAAAAATAATTCCCTTTTGAAAATTTTATATTACCCGAATGGGCGAGAAGATTAATAAATTTTTCAGAATTGTCAGTTCCTGAAACATAGTTGTTGTTTTTGTCTAATACTAAATCGGATACAAATCCAAACCATCTTGAATCGATTACTTCATACTGTCTTTTAAAAAATTCTGTTCCTAATTGAAAATAAATGATTCCATCTACAAAAGGCACATAATCTATTTTAGAAAGCACTATCTCTTCCCCTATGTACTGATCTAAAATACCAAATAAAACATCCCCTTTCCTTTTGGCTAATGATAAATCTTCATTAGATTTTATATATCTTATATTTTTTATAGTAACTTCTGATCCATAGCAAAATTGCAAGTTTTTAATCTGAAGAAAATCGGGGTAATAATTTAGAAATTCTGCAGTACCAAATAATAATGTAGTATTTTCATTTTTTGATTTTACCGACTGCTTTAAAAAACATTTTTTGAATTCAGAATCTAAAACACTACTACTTATTTGAAACTTATTGTTATGGCTTCCTTTAATACTTAAAATAGTCTTAGATGAAATTGAATAACTTATTATTAGTAGTACTAGAGTAATTGATTTCTTCATAATGAATTAGATTATTTTTGAAACACTAAATTATTGCCAAGCAGACAAAATAACTAAGTAATAATTATAAATCATTTTTAATTATTACTTTTCATCATATTCGTTATACCGCAAAACTTAATTTTCACTTAAAATTGAGCAGTAGTCGCTTCATTATCACGACAAAAATAATTAAAAACCCTGCGACAAAACCTCCTAGTACAATACCTTTCATCTTACCTAATCGCTCTTTTGCCAATGGTAATATCGGCTTATCTAAAACTTGAATCAAAGGTGTTTCTCTTCTTAGTGCAACTTTTGCCAATTCACTTTGTTTCACTAACTCTGTCAAAATAGCGGTATTCGCTTGAACATCTACTTGCTTTTTGGCAGAAGGTACTCGACGTATATTTAAGGCTGGATTTAAATTAAACGTATTATCATTGGCAGATGCCACACCTGCAATTGCATAATTAAGCTCTCCTCTAATAGAATCGGTTTGTCTTTGTAATATTTCTAGATTAGCCCTAGCCTTTTTACTCTTGGTTGCGATATAAAATTGCCCAACTTGCCTGGCCAGGTTTTCACAAAAATACAAGGAAAACAACTCATTTGATGAAATTACATCCATGGTAATAATGGATAATTTTTTATCCTTTTGAGCTACGGCTAAATTAAATCTTGACAAATTGGATGAAATTACCCCCAAAATACTATCATGTATTCGCGTAAAATATTTCCTTTTTGACCTTGGAAGAAACTGAATTTTAGCTAATTTTGGTTTCTTATTCCAAGATTTTCTCCATTCATTATTTTGAATATACATCTCTGCTAGTGAAATAGTATCACCTTTATAGAATACTGGTTTCAATAATGCCTGTTCTATCATGGTTCTTGATTTAAATAACTCCATCAAATTAGCTCCTTCAAAAATACCACCGCCAGAACCTCCAAGATCTAGACCAAACTGACTAGCTAATGATAATATTCCACCTGAGCCACCCGATTTTTCATTCTCTAAGGCAAAAGTCAAAGTAGCTGTGTAGGTTGGTTTTTTCATAAAGGAATAGCCCAAACCGAGAACAGCTCCAATAAACCCAGCTATCACAATAATCTTCCATTGCGATAGAAAATAGTCATACCAGTCTTTTCCCTTTTCTATAAGTTCTTTTAACGAAATCTCGTCCTTAACCATCGGTTCTTTTGTTGTCATTCGAAAACGCTTTGATTTATTTTTAACTTATTAATTCAATTAAAATAAGTTCTACTTAAACGAGGTCACTATCAATAAAGCTAAACTCGTTATCACACTACCAATACTTACCCATTCTCCCGTACTCATTTTTCTAGTCTCTGGCTTTTCTGGCACTACAATCTGTGAACCTGGCAAAACCTTGGGATACGAGCGTATGAAAAAGAAAGAACTCGAAACTGCCGCCTTTCCATTGGGGTATATAATATAGGCTTTTTTCTTCCAGCCTTTGGCATCAGTACCTCCTACAGCCCCTAAGTAATAACTAAATCCTTTACCTCTGCTATACGGAATTTCTGATGTCAAAAGAACATTTCCTGTAACTTTTACGCTTTCGTTGTAAACCGAAACTTCAATTTCATCTCCTGGAAATAAGGTAACATTCGTCTTATCTGTAGGATCTTTAACTATCGATTTCCAATCTACCGGGATAGTAGCATATTTCAAATCCCCTCTCAATTTCTTAGTCAATTTATCTTGAATGGAGTCTTTTTTGCCTAAATTCAGATTAATATTTTCCAAGTCTTCAATTTGCTTTGCCTGAATAGGTCGTTTAATTTTTACACCATCCACATTGGCTACAGCCGTTAAACCTCCAGCGCGCTGAATGACATCATATATTTTTTCTTTTTTATTGGCCAAAACATATTTACCGGTATAATTTACGGCACCACTCACAGTAACCATCTCTGGTTTTTCGTAAACGGCCATTCTGCGAATATTAACAACATCAAAAGGAGCTAAAACAAAATTCTTGATTTGCTCATTATTTCCAGCAAAAATCTCCAAATTAAACAGTTGTACGCGACTCGGATTGGCATTATCGATTGCATCTGATGTTATCATGCGGGCAACCTCCACTCTTTTCGAAGCCGAACCTGTTAATCCCCCTGCTTGAACCAATAAATCATTCAAAGTCAGATTCTCGTGATACTCGTAAACTCCTGGTTTTTTTATCTCTCCATCAATGGTGATTTTATAATCTTCTTTGAAATCTAAAATCGAATACACAGTCACGACATCTTCTTTTTTCAAATAAATATCAGCAGCAACATCTCCTCCCATGGCCAAATCTAAATTTACATTGGTCACCTCAGTAGTCAAATCGGATTTAGTCCTAACTATCGTAGCCCTGCTTGTATAAGCATCTTCTTTCAATCCGTCCGCTTGCTTAATCAAATCAGAAATGCGCATGCCCTCATAAAAAGAATAAACATTGGGTCTAAAAACAGCTCCATCTATTTTGATACGATTCTCAAATCGGTTTAAAATCTTAGAAATCCGGAAAACATCCCCTGAAAGCGGTCTGTAGCTGCCAAATTCTGTAGATTTAATATCTTTTACTTTAAATTCTTTACCCGTTTTCTGCAAAACATTTACCGAAGCGGTATACGCAAACTCATTAAACCCAGAAGCAAATCCCAATAAATCCTTGAAGGTCTCGCCCGATTTCATTTCGAAAATACCTGGCCGTTTTACTTGCCCTTCTACAGTAACTCTTTGTGTATACGCTGGAATCCGAATCACATCATTATCTTTCAACCCTACATTATCAGCTTGATTCCCATTGACTAAAAAATTATAGATATCTATTTTTTTATACAATTTGTTGTTTCTCAACAATTCTATATTACGATAACTGCCATTCTTTCCAGGTCCTCCCCCTAAAAACAAAGCATTGTAAACTGTTGCCAAAGAAGAAATAGAATAATTTCCAGGCTGTTTACTACCTATAATAGTCACTTTTATGGTGCGAATACGACTCAAACTAATGCCCACCTGCGATTGACCGGAAGCCACAGTACTGTACACCCTGGCTATAGCCCCTCTGATTTTTTGAGTGGCAGCCTCTATAGTCATTCCTGAAACTGGAATTTGTCCCACATACTGAATATTGACTTTTCCTTCTGTAGTTACGGGAATATTCGCACTATATTCCTGAACGCCATAAACACTGATCTGCAATTCATCCCCCGGTCCTAAAACATAGTTTACTGGAGTAGCCAATTTCAAATTGGGTTCAAAATTCAAATCCGGATTATCAAACAATTCAGAGCCAAAAACCAATGAATTCAAAGTGTCTTTTACTTTATTGTTGACAATTTTTTCTTGTTGACGACCTTGCGCTCCCTTCTTTTCGTCAAAAACATCGGCATTAGAAACACCGGTAGGCGATGCCATCGTCGCAGTATTCAATCGAACTTTTAATTTAGCAAACTCCGCAGCTGACATTCCTTTAGATAAAGCCAAAGGCTCCACCTGCTCAATAGTGGTATTGTTGCTCTGTAATTGGCTTTTTATTTTAGCAATATCACCATCCGACATATAGTCGACTTTCAGAGTGCTCAAATCGGATCCTTTTAGCAAATCTTGGGCTCTTAAGCCACCCGTTTGAAATAGGGCAATTCCTAATATAATGACAGCAATTATTTTTCTCATAATAAAATGGTAATAAATGGTAAATATAATATTTTAATAAAGGAATTTCAGTTCCTTACTTTTCAACATAAAAAAAGGCAACCTCTAAACTGTCATCCTGAGCCTGTCGAAGGACAACTTCGTACCTCGTACTTCCAACTTCCCACCTCTAACTTTCCATGGCTTCGCCCTTGCAACTCCCATACAGAACTTGCTAAAAGGGAAACGCCTGCAAATTTATAGTAAATAAAAAAATAATGGGTGATTTAAGAAGGCAATTTGACCAATTGAAAATTCAAAAATAAAACGAAGTTTTCTACTCTATTTTATTACAAACAAACCAATTGCAATCAATCCTTTCATTTAACACCCAATTTCTATCCACAAAATAAAAAAATAATTAAATTAAATCTCTCTTTTACTCACTTTAAGCACACAACCTAAAGATTCTAAAATCAAAATATAATGATTCTTTTTGACTTCTTGTATCACCGCCGACTGACTCGAAAAAGGACCTGATTCCAAAATAATTTTATCTCCTTTTTTCCATTGATCAACAGCTACATCATAAGTTTCAGGAACCGAAAGCCAATTTTTAATGGTCTCAATTTCTGAATCTTTTACTACGGCAGGTTTCCCCAGCCAAAACAAATAACGAACCGCACCAACCACCTCAAAAATCCGATTGCGTCCTTTTTCTTCAATCTGAACAAAAATATACGAATTGAACAAAGGCACACTGACTATTTTTTTGCGGTCAGACCATTGACTTTCTTTGGTAATTAGCGGACAATAAGCAACAACACCAATGGCATTCAACCGTTCTGCTACTTTTTTCTCCCATTTGGGTTTGGTGTACACTACATACCAGTTCATAGTTTTCTGTTTTCTGTTGTCTGTTGTCTGTTGTCTGTTGTCCGTTGTCTGTTGTCTGTTCATTAACGACATTTCTTATCCGAAAACCCATAATTGATAACCGACAATCTCTATTCAAATTTATTCCAATTATTCTCAACATAACGCAAAAAAGAAAATAGTTTAGCTCCAAGAATATCATACTCATTTTTAAGTACCTCAAACTCATCTGACAAGTCAGGATATAAAAATTGTAATTTTTCTAAATGGCACAAAGTATCTAAATTACTCGCATGAGAATAAGTCAGAAACTTGATAAAATCTTGTTTATATCGCTTTCTACCATATCCTTCGACAATATTGGTAGCTACAGAATCAGAAGATCTTCTTATTTGGCTACCCAATTCATGTAATTCGTATTGAGGTAATTTCAAAGAGATGGTATGTGTTTTATAGAACAAAGCCAAACTTAAATTGTAGATATCTAAATCTTTATAACTTTTCATTTTTTTTGTTATTATATTTTTTATTCTCTTAACTATCATTCAACAACCGAAAACCCATAACCCATAACTGATAACCGATAACCGATAACTGATAACCGATAACTGATAACCGATAACTGATAACTGATAACCGAAAACCGACAACCCTAAGAATACATCTTCTCGTAATACTTCTCATAATCGCCAGAAGTCACATTGTTCAGCCACTCCTGATGCGTCAAATACCAATCGATGGTAAATTCTAAACCTTGTTCGAAAGTAACCGACGGTTTCCAACCCAATTCCTGGTTAATTTTGTTGGCATCAATAGCATATCGCAAATCATGTCCGGGTCTGTCTTTGACGTAAGTAATTAATTTTTCCGATTCGCCAGCTGTTCGCCCAAGTTTGTTGTCCATTATTCGACACAAAACTTTTACCAAATCAATGTTCTTCCATTCGTTAAACCCACCAATATTATAAGTTTCATGATTCTTACCTTGATGAAAAACCAAATCGATAGCTACCGCATGGTCGATCACAAAAAGCCAATCACGGGTGTAATTCCCGTCTCCATACACAGGTAAGGGCTTATGATTGATAATATTATTGATAAACAACGGAATCAATTTTTCAGGAAAATGATTGGGCCCATAATTATTCGAACAATTAGTCAACACAAAAGGCAAGCCATAGGTCTCTCCATACGCTCGCACAAAATGATCCGAACTCGCCTTTGAAGCCGAATAAGGAGAATTTGGGTCGTAAGGAGTAGTTTCGGTAAACAAGCCTTCAGCACCTAGCGAACCATAAACCTCATCCGTACTCACATGATAAAACCGTTTGCCTTCCGTATTATTTGCCCATATTTTTCGGGCAGCATTAAGCAAATTGACTGTTCCAATGACGTTGGTTTTTACAAATGCCATCGGGTCTTCGATCGAACGATCTACATGCGATTCCGCAGCCAAATGAATCACGCCATCGAACTGATGCTCTTGAAACAATTGGCCAATAAAAGCCTCGTCTGTAATATCCCCTTTTACAAAAGTATAATTGGCCTCTTTTTCAATATCACTGATGTTTTCCAAATTTCCTGCATAGGTCAGCGCATCCAAATTAAATATTTGATAGTTTGGATAATTTTGCACAAATCGACGCACCACATGCGAACCAATAAACCCGGCACCACCGGTAATTAATATTTTTTTCATTTTCTAATAAATTTTATTTCAATAATCAATCTCCCCACTACCGTAATTTCGTAACAGTACAGACGCGATTAATCGAGACTCTACCACCTAAATATCAATTCTTCCATCTTCCCAGCTCCCAACTTCCCACTTCTAACCTCGTACTTCTAACCTCGTACTTCAACCCTTACAATTTCCCATCGGCCTGATCTCCCAAAACCCCTTTCACATCATAAAGAACACTATTCTGATTTCTTAATACATCAATATCTAAGCTTAAAAATTCTTGGTGTGACACACCTAAAACTACAGCATCGAAAGTAGCGGTTGGCAGTTGATTACTGGTAATCAATCCGTATTCGTGTAAAACCTCGGCAGGGTTGG
The DNA here is from genome assembly GCF_044348915.1 of Flavobacterium sp. GTDB lineage: Bacteria > Bacteroidota > Bacteroidia > Flavobacteriales > Flavobacteriaceae > Flavobacterium. The sequence continues at coordinate 37,294 of NZ_JBIKRX010000005.1, forward strand.
CCCAAGGATCATAAAGACTCACTTTTATTCCATAATCTTCTAAAGCGCTGATTACATCTACAATTTTAGTATTACGAACATCAGGGCAGTTTTCCTTAAAGGTAATTCCCAACATCAGCAAACTAGCACCATTTATCGTAACTCCTTTTTTAATCATCAACTTTACCACTTGCGAAGCAACATAATCCCCCATACTATCATTCAATCGGCGGCCAGCTAAAATGATTTCAGGGTGATAACCGTTTTCCTGAGCTTTTTGAGCCAAATAGTAAGGATCCACACCAATACAATGTCCGCCGACTAAACCTGGTTTGAAAGGAAGAAAATTCCATTTGGTACCTGCAGCTTCTAAAACGGCTTGGGTGTCAATTTCTAAAATATTAAAAATCTTAGCCAATTCATTGACAAAAGCAATATTGATATCCCGTTGCGAATTCTCGATGACTTTGGCGGCTTCGGCTACTTTTATCGAAGGAGCGAGATGTGTTCCTGCTGTAATCACCGATTGATAGAGTTGGTTCACTTTTTGTCCAACCTCTGGAGTGGAACCCGAAGTAACCTTTAGAATTTTATCTACGGTATGTTCTTTATCTCCCGGATTGATTCTTTCAGGCGAGTAGCCTGCAAAAAAATCTACATTGAATTGCAAACCGGATATTTTTTCCAAAACCGGAACACATTCTTCCTCAGTTACTCCCGGATAAACAGTCGATTCATAAATGACAATATCTCCTTTTTTCAATACTTTACCAACCGTTTCACTCGATTTGTAAAGGGGAGTCAGATCAGGGCGATTATTTTTATCCACTGGGGTGGGGACCGTCACGATATAATAATTACAATCAGCAATTTCGGCTAGATCAGAAGTGCAATACAACCCATTTGCAGCAGTCGAACTTGCTACAAGTACTTGTTTCAAACTATCAGAATCAATTTCAAGAGTACTGTCGTTGCCCTGCTTTAAGGCGTCTATTCGAGACTGATTAATATCAAATCCCACAACCGAATATTGCGTTGCAAACAAACGCGCCAAGGGTAAACCTACGTATCCCAAACCAATAACGGCTATTTTACTATTTGTATTCAATTTAAAAATTTTTATTAGTTTCCAATCACGGAAACTTAGTTTTTATCTCTTTTCATCAGAAGCCTAACTCCTTTTTCACACTCACTCCCATCTTCCCTCTTCCTGTCCCCCCTTTAGGGGGCTAGGGGGTCAACTCCCTATCCCCTGGTACACAAACCCAATCTCCTTTAACGCTGCTGCATCCAATATATTTCTTCCATCAAAAACAAAAGCAGGCTTTTGCATATTGTCATAAATTTTTTGCCAATCATAGCCAACAAACTCATCCCATTCTGTAAGCACTGCTATAGCATGAGCATCTTGACAAGCCTCATAAGGATTATCAAAGGAAAGGATTGATTTAGTATTTTCTTCGGAAGATCTTGACTCTAAATAATCCAAATCGGCTAAAACTTTTTTTCTGGATACTTTGGGATCATAAACTGCAATCTGTGCTTGCTCGTTGGCTAAATCATTGGCAACATATATGGCTGCCGATTCCCTAGTATCGTTGGTATCTTTCTTAAAAGCCCATCCCAAAAACGCAATCTTTTTATCGGCGACAGTGTTATACAGTGTTTGCACAATTTTATTGGCAAACCGCTTTTTCTGATGGTCATTCATAATGATTACCTGTTCCCAATAATCAGCCACTTCTCTAAGTCCATACGATTTAGCGATGTAAACCAAATTCAAGATATCTTTCTGAAAACAAGAGCCTCCAAAACCCACCGATGCTTTTAGAAACTTGGAACCTATCCTACTATCGGTTCCGATAGCTTTAGCAACTTCATTAATGTTGGCACCTGTTTTTTCGCAGAGTTCAGATAATGCATTTATCGATGAAATGCGTTGTGCTAAAAAAGCATTGGCTGTCAACTTTGATAATTCCGAAGACCACAAATTGGTTGTCAGAATTTTTTCGGGAGCAACCCAATTCGCATAGACGTCAACCAAAGCCTGAATGGCATTCTGACCTCCTTCAGACGGGTCTCCTCCAATCAATATTCGGTCGGGTTGCAATAAATCCTGGACCGCTGTACCTTCGGCAAGAAACTCGGGATTCGATAAAATTTGGAACTGCACATGATTTCCTGTATTGTCCAAAATGCTCTTGATGGCTTCGGCAGTGCGAACAGGCAGGGTCGATTTCTCAACGACAATTTTATCGCCTTTGGCAATTTTGGCAATTTGTCGAGCACACAATTCGATATATTTCAAATCGGCGGCCATCCCTTTACCTTTACCATAAGTTTTGGTCGGCGTATTTACCGATATAAAAATAATTTGAGCTTCGTCTATTGCTTTTTCAACATCGGTCGAAAAAAACAAATTCCGACCTCTTGCTTCACGAACAACCGCACTCAACCCAGGCTCGTAAATAGGGACATTCTCGGTATCTTCATCATTCCAAGCAGCTATTCTTTCGGCATTCATGTCTACCACCGTGACTTGTATATGAGGACATTTTTGTGCTATAACAGCCATTGTTGGTCCTCCAACATATCCTGCTCCTATGCAACAAATTTTATTAATTTTCATTTTTTAATGCTTCTGTTTTCAGTTATGTGTTATCGGTTATCAGTTTTGACTGCTAAACAATAAAACATAAAATTATTATTCAAATTTATTCCAATTATTTTCTACATAGCGTAAAAACGAAAATATTTTGGCTCCTAATTGATCGTACTCATTCTGAAGTAAAATCATTTCACTTGATAAATCAGGATAAAGAGAAACCAACTTTTCTAAATGACAAAGTGTTTCTAAGTTACTTGCATGTGAATAGGTTAAGAACTTAATGAAATCTTGTTTATAACGTCTTCTTCCATATCCCTCGACTATATTTGTCGCTACAGAATCCGAAGACCTTCTTAATTGGCTTCCCAATTCATATAATTCATAATTTGGCAATTGCAAAGAAACCTTATGTGTTCTATAAAACAAACACAACCCTAAATTGTAGATATCTAAATCTTTATAACTTTTCATTTTTCAATTTTTATATACAACTTTTATTACTTAAACCGATAACCGACAACCGATAACCGACAACCGACAACCGATAACCGATAACCGATAACCGACAACCGACAACTGACAACTGACAACCTACCTCAAATTCTCCCAATACCAATCTACTGCCTCTTTCAATCCTTCTTTCAAAGAAAATTTAGGATCATATCCCAATAATGATTTTGCTTTTTCGATACTAGCCAACGAATGGGGAATATCTCCTGCTCGATTCGGGCCATATTCTATAGGGACATCTGCTATTTTTGGATTGTATTTTGATAAGTACTCTTTTAAATAATCAACCAAATTATTCAGCGTATTGCGGTCGCCATAAGCCGTATTATAAACCGTATTCACAGCCTCTGGATTATTGGTAGTCATCGCCAATTCATTCATTTGAATGACATTGTCAATATAGGTAAAATCACGAGAATAATTACCATCTCCGTTGATTTTTGGGCTTTCAAGTTGCATCAACTGCATTACAAATTTGGGAATTACCGCTGCATAAGCTCCTTTTGGATCTTGTTTACGTCCGAAAACATTAAAATACCGCAAGCCAATGGTTTCCAAACCGTAGGTCTTACTGAAAATTTCCGCGTACAATTCGTTGACATACTTTGTAATAGCATAGGGCGAAAGTGGTTTTCCGATGACTTCTTCTACTTTGGGCAAGCCTACTGAATCTCCGTAAGTCGAAGAACTAGCCGCATACACAAAGCGCTTTACCTGCGCGTCGCGAGCAGCCACCAACATATTCAAAAAACCAGAAACATTGACTTCATTTGAGGTAATGGGGTCATTCAAAGAACGGGGAACCGACCCCAAAGCAGCCTGATGTAAAACATAATCAACGCCTTCGACCGCCTGCTGGCAATCTTCCAAATTCCGAATATCCCCTTCAATCAATCGAAAATTTTTATCATTGATAAAATCTTTCAAATTATGTCGATGCCCGGTGGCAAAATTATCCAAACAGACCACTTGATGCCCCTTGGATAAAAAATAATCACATAGATTGGAACCAATAAAGCCCGCACCTCCTGTAACCAATAATTTGCTTTTTGTATCGACAGTCATTATAATGTAATCCTTATTAAATGGATTTTCTAACTTTATTAATCACTTTTTCTAAAAAATTTCTAGGTTTATCATCTTCATTGTACCCATTAGAATAGGTCGTATTGCCATAACCGTAACCGTATCCGTATCCATATCCCGCGCCGTACTTGGCTTTGTTTTGGAATCCGTTCAGGATAATGCTGGTATTTTTCAACTCTCCGCGTTTTACCCTGTTGTTCAACAAAGTAATCATCTCTTTCTTGGTGAAATTCTGTCTCACTATATACAAAATAACATCACTGTATTGAGCTAATTCCAATGCATCCGAAACCAATCCGACTGGTGGGGTATCAAGAATAATGTAATCGTATTTTTTCTTTAACTCGTCAATCATTTCTTTCATGCCATCGCTCATAATCATCTCAGCAGGATTAGGCGGAATGGGGCCCGAAAGAATAACATCCAAAAAGGGAATATGAGTAGGGCTTATGATTTCGTCAACAGTTTTCTGTTTAATTAGATAATTGACAACCCCTACTTCGTTGCTCAAATTAAATTCTTCGAAGAGCTTAGGCTTTCTCAAATCCAAACCAACAATCACTGTCTTTTTCTCGCTTAAAGCAAAAACAGTGGCGATATTCAAAGTCGTAAACGTTTTTCCTTCACCACTGACAGAGGAGGTAATCATTAAGGTCTTAGCTCCAGTCAAAGATTGCTGTTTGTATAGATATTGAAGTGAGGAACGGATTGCCCTAAATGACTCCGAAAGTGCCGATTTAGGTTTCAAATACACCGCCAAATCAGAAGATTCCTTGCTTAGTCCAATAACGCCAATCAAGGGGATTTGGGTCAATCTGCTGATATCTTCTGTATTTTGAATGGCATTGTTAACAAAGAAAATCACGAAAACCATCAGCAACGGGAAAAGCAAGCCAAGAAACAAAGCCAAGACATAATTGACCGAGGTTTTGGGACCAATAAGCCCACCTCCTATGTCTTTGGCAGGGTCGATAAAATGAATATCCGACAGATTTGCGGCTTTCACGATATCGGCTTCACTTCTTTTTTGAAGAAAGGAACTATATATATTATCGCTTAAATCGTATTTCCTTTTTATTTTAATCAATTCCTGTTGATCTTCCGGTAGCTGTTTGATAGTGCTTTCAGCTTCATTGATTTTACTTTCGACCATCGCCAAATCATACTGTAAAGCCGCTTTGGCTGTAGCGATGTTTTCCATTAAAACCTTCTTTACTGCTTCCATCTGATTGTCAAAATCGCGGAAGATCTTCTCACTTTTTACGGCGTATGCCATTTCAGATCTTTGAGTCGAAAGCGAAATCAATTTTGATACATTGACAACGATATTCGGATCCTCAATTCCAGCAACCGAAGGTGCAGGTAGCTTTGAATAATCTACACTACTCTTCAAATAAGACTTTAGGGAATTATAATAGGTGATTTTGCGGTTAATCTCATCTTTCTTGACATCATACTCCAACACTTTGTCAGAAAATTTTGCTCCATCACCTTCTATATTATAAATGTTTTTGCCCTTTCGAAAAGATTTGAGTTCATTAGTTGTCTCTTTCAGCTGCGACTCCATAGCAACCAGAGTGCTATCGATGAATTGAATGGTATTAGTCGCAAATTGATTTTTACCATCCAATTGCCTTTTAATAAGCATCTTAACAGTGGCGTTCAAATATTCCACCATTCGAGCTTTATTGGTACCTTGCATCCCCAAGGTTATAATGGAACCGCCCTTATCATCCGACTTTACATTGATCCCTTTGTAGCCTGAAACCGTGCCATCAAAATCATTAAATTGAACAAAATATTCGTTCCCTACGTACAAACCAGGATTGTCTTTGATTTGCAATTTCCAATTCAAAAAGGGCAATGAAACTTGTTGCCCAACCTTGTATTTTTTTACAAAATCACCTACAGCAACTGAGGTGGTACTGTATGTATTCGTTGCATAAGTAACCAAAGAAACCGAATTACTTCCAAAAGGAATTCGAACTTCGTATTCATTTGCACTCAAAAATTTAATCCCGATAAGGCTTCCGCTAAGTTGACCCCTAGATTTATCGATACTAACATAAAAAGGAACTGCTCCATAAGCATCGACAAGATTGTATTTTCCTTGTGCCAAATACGAAATGTAATACTGTAATTTATCCACAACCAACTCATTATGAGAACGGGATTGTAAGGTCGTTCCAATCGTTTGCACTTGATCAGAAGTGCCACCCCAATTGAAAACTAAACTGGTATTAGAGGTAAAAAGTGGATTGGTTTCCTCTTTGACTGAGATAACCGTTTCCATGGCATATATCTTTTCTTTACGAATATTAACCTGATAAGCAATCGTAAAGGTAATGGCTAAACTGAGCAAAAACCACTTCCAATAACTTCCAATTTTGGTCAAGAACCCCTTAAAATCAAATCCGGCTTGGGCTTCAAAAATCGAAAAATCCTTTATATCTAACATTTTTGATTTTAATTATAATTTTAAAAGTACTAGAGTTGTTGTCACTAAAGACAAAAGCATTACAATGGTAGACAATGATTCTAAACCTGTTTTTCCCGTTCCCCATGTCTTTTGTTTGAGTGGTTTTACATAGATATAATCATTGGGTTGCAAATTATAATAGGGCGATTTCATCACATTGACATCGGTAAGATCAATGTCATGCATTTCTGTTCCTGTTGGAGTTTGCCGAATAATGGTCACTGCTTTTCGGTCTCCTGTCACAGCAATATCGCCAGAATTGGCTATCGCTTCCATGATATTGACATGGTCTTGAAATAGAAATTTTGTCCCCGTGCTTCCCACTTCACCATTGATAGTGTATTTGAAACCTGCCAAGCGAACTATCACAAAAATATTGGCTTCTTTTTTAAAATATTCGTCCAATAGTTTCTGCTCAATTTTCATTCGCAATTCTTCTACAGTATAACCAATGGCAGTAATTTCACCCAAAACCGGTATGCGAATCGCACCATGATCATCGACTGTATATCCTGAAAAATACAAGGACGACCCAACATTATCAGTCTCCCCTTTATTGGTGGGATTAAAAATAGTAACTAATTTTGGATCATCCGCCTTGATAGTAATGCTCAAAACATCATTTACCTGGAGCCGATAGGGCTTAGACATGACTTCGGAAATGGAGGCCTCAGAAGTAGCTCCATTTTTATTCTGCAGATAAATAAGATCTTTGGTAGGAATACAGGAAGTAAATAGCATTCCTATTCCCAACAATATATAAAATATGAATTTATTCATTAGTATGTTTTAGGTAACAAATATAAGCTTTCATTTTTCAACAACAAACTTCAACAGCAATTTCAACACTAAAATTATAAGCAACTCTCACAATCGTAGTCCTATATCCCCGGAGTTTTCCAAAAGATTATTTCCTTATTCTAACTTCCATCTTCCAACTACCCACTTCCTACTTCTACTATCGTATATTGTACTTCTGATTTCAGTCTATCAACAATCTTAAACAACTTTAAACGCAAAACCCGCAAGCGATAACCAATTAACCATTTCTCAAACTCTTCTCAAAAGGAACCCTGTGCAAAATGCTCCTCCCCAAAGTGACCTCATCGGCATATTCCAATTCATCACCCACCGATATGCCTCGGGCTATTGTTGAAGTAATAATTTCGGCATCTTGAATTTGTTTATAGATATAAAAATTAGTTGTATCGCCTTCCATAGTAGAGCTTAAGGCAAAAATTATTTCTTGCACTAAGCCTGATTTCACCTTATCGACCAAGGTGCTGATGTTCAACTGACTGGGACCTACACCATCAATTGGTGAAATCTTCCCTCCTAAAACGTGATAAATCCCCCGAAATTGTCCTGTATTTTCAATAGCCATTACATCACGAATATCTTCAACGACACAAATAAGTTGATGATCTCTTTTGGGATTCGCACAAATAGCGCAGAGCACCGAATCGGATATATTATGACAGCTGCTACAAAACTGCACTTCTTCACGCATTGTGGTCAAGGCTTGCGACAAAAACGAGGTTTGTTCCTTAGGCTGTTTTAATAAATGCAATACCAGTCGCAAAGCCGTTCGCTTACCGATGCCCGGTAATTGTGCCATTTCATTGACGGCTTTCTCTAAAAGTTTTGACGAAAATTCCATAGGGACAAATGTAGTGATTTGTTTAGAAAAGGGGAATCGGTTAATTGGTTAATCGCTTAGGGAAAAGTTTAATCGGTTAATCGCTTAGGGAAAAGGTTAATCGGTTAGAGGAAAGGTTAATCGGTTAGTGAAAGGTTAATCGATTAATCGGTTAATCGCTTAATCGCTTAGGGAACAGGTTAATCGATTTGGGGAAAGGCGAATCAATTAACCAATTAAACAGTTAACCAATTAACCTGTCATCCTGAGCCTGTCGAAGGAAAACAGTTGCCCTATTAACCAAAAAAAGAGGCTTTCGCCTCTTTTAAGAATTAAATATTTTTTTATACCAAGCCTTTATGGGCTTTTCTTCGCCATAACCATAGCCGCCATAACCGTAGCCATAACCACCGTAACCGTAGCCAAGTCCACTACCTGCTGTTGTATCATTCAATAATATAGCCATATTAGGCAATTTACCTTCCTTGTACAATGTATTTGGAATGCTCAATAATCGCTTGTCAATATGATTTGCTCTTACAACATATACAAATGTATCTGCGTGTTTGGCCACAATTAAAGTGTCTGAAACCACACTCACTGGAGCAGTATCTACAATAATGTAATCATATTCTTGTTTGAGTTGATTGTATAGCTCATCAAGCTTTTTACTCATAAGCAATTCAGTTGGATTTGGAGGGATTGTTCCGGCCAATAAAACATTATAATTCTCATAACCTTCCAATTTATTGATATAATCTCCTATAACTGCATTGTTGGTTGACAAATAATCCGTTAAGCCGCGAGTATTACTTAATCCTAGGTAATCATTTAATTTCGGACTGCGAATATCCATACCAATGAGAAGGACTTTTTTGCCTGAAAGAGAAAACACACCCGACAAATTAGCAGATAAGAAAGTTTTTCCTTCACCAGGTATCGTTGAGGTCAAAAAAATACTTTTGGCTCTCGTATCTGGCACCTGATTTAACATGAAATTTATGTTAGTTAAAACAATTCGTATAGCTTCGGCCGTACTTGACCTGGACCTTGTATTTATCATTTCATTCGGGGTCATCGATCTTGGCACGTCTCCTAAAAACGGAATATTAAATTTATCAATAATATCCACCCTATTTTTCACTTTGGTATCTAATAAAAATAACACATAAAGAATAGAAAAAGGAATAACCAAACCAAAGACCAAGCCAATTAGATAAACTATTTTCTTTTTGGGCAAAATTGGACTTTTAGATGCTTTTGCTTTATCAATCACTCGCGCATTAGGCTCTGTCGCCGCTAAGGAAATTGCAGTTTCTTCTTGTTTTGTTAACAAGTACAAGTACAATTCTTCTTTAACTTTTTGTTGCCTTGCAATAATTCTAAACTGTCGCTCTTGGACTGGAATAGCTCCAATTTTAGTATCCAACAATCCCTCTTGACCTCTAATATCACGACGCTGAATAGAAAGATTCGACTGCAATCTCTTTAAGCTTTCTGTCAAATTCAATTTAATGGCAGCTAACTGCTGATTCAATGCAATGACAGCCGGGTTGGCTTCGGTAGCCGATTTTAAAATACGGTTACGCTCTAACACCAATTTATTATATGATTCCATCAAAACAGATGAATCATCATCGGCCGATATCATATTAGTGGGTAATAAATCCTTAGGACCACTTTTGCGCATAAAGTCCAGCATTGAAACCACCATATTAGTTTGTATGTCGATCTCAACACCTTTTTTGCTGTATTGATTTGATCCTTCTATAAAAAGCTTTGCTTCTGTTTCAATGTCTGTTAACTTATTGGAGGTTTTAAATTGTGCAACATCCTTTTCTACACCATTCAACTCTTCACTTATGAGTAACAAGCGATTAGTGATAAACTTTGCGGTATTCTCAGAAACAAAATTTTTGTCCTCGGCAGCATCTTGATTGTAAATTTTTACTAAGTTGTCCAAAAAATGTTCGGCTCTAATCAAAACGGGATCCACTAAGGAAATCTCTACAACACTACTCAATTTGCTTATTGGCTCAACTGTGAGACGTTTAAGATAACTAGCCGTCACAAGCTCAATTGGACTAACTAAAATAACAATATCTTTCTCTTGTTCAATCGTATTACTACTGGCTCCACTACTTTTAGTGATAACCATATCCCCATTTATCGTAGGAATGATTTCTCCGTACTTAAATTCTTTTTTGGAACTCAGCATGGGATTTACTGCATTTTGATCTTCGCTGGCGTGGGCTAAAACAAAAGTATTGTTCGACAGTTTTTTATATTCAAAACGCATTGAGTTTGTAAAAAAAGATTCTTTGGTATTCAAAAAACTCACTTGAATAGGAGTCTTAGAGTAAATATCTACATCGACTACCTTTCCCTTAGAGATAAGATTTACATTCAACCCCAGTTCTTTTACAGTGCGTTCAACCAAAGTTCGTGATTTTAAAATCTCAACTTCATTATCGACATTACCTTTCGAACCTTTACCAATTGCCAAGTCGGAAAAAGCGGATAACTCAGAGAGCATCCCTCCTTTTTTATCGTCCTTCACCAATATCGTTGTGCTCGCTTTATATTGCCGAGTAGCATACCTCAAATAAATATTGGCCACTATCAAACAAATAACAATACCCAACAAAAACCATTTCCAATGAATCAAATACCTTTCGATATTCACTCTTAAATGAATATCATCATCTTTGAATTCATCTGTATTAAAATTGTCATTCATAAAAATTAATTTGAAGTGGTGGTAACTATTAATGTAATTAAGGTGATAAGTAATGAGGTAACCGAAATAATTACCCCTGTGTTAGGCCCTACTTTAGCCCCATTGATTTTGGTTTTATTGGGTTCAACATACACCACATCATTTTGGGAAAGGTAATAGAAAGGCGAGTTGATAAAATCGGCTTGAGTAATATCGACTCTGTTATAGGATTTGACCCCGTCACTTTCACGAATAATCAGTAGGTTGTCTCTCTTACCATAAATGGTTAAATCTCTTGCCATACTCAAAGCTTCAATCAGGGTAACTCGGTCTGAATTGATTGTATAAGTCCCCGGTGCAGTGACTTCCCCTTGCACAGAAATTTTAAAATTAATAATCCGAATATTAACGATTGGATTCTTTATGTATGTCCCAATTTTCGTTTCTAAAATTTTAAGCAATTCAGAACGTGTTAGACCGCTAATTTCCAACTTTCCTAAAACAGGAAAGTCAATAAACCCATTCACATCTACCAAGTAGGTTTGCAACGCCTCTTGCCCACGGGCATTTATTACATTACCTAATGAAGGGGATGGAACACTGATGTTAGTTAAATTGAAAGGAATGGCCGATTCAGGATCTGCTGCTGATACAATAATAGTCAACAGATCATCGGGCTGAATTTTAATTTCATAGTTTGGTGCTTTGTCATTAGCAGCCAAACCATCAATATTTTGAAAATAAACAATATCTTTTCTTGGAGCACAAGAAGAAAATGCAACTACTAAAAGGGAAAAAATAATTTTTTTAAACCACTTCATTTTTAATTAATTTATTTATTGTATTTGAATAATACTTGAACAAAGACTCCTGACAAGTTCTTAAAAAATGTTCGTTAATGCGATTCTTGTATGCAATCCGATTATACTAACCTAGCTCCTAGACGAATGTCTTCAGAGGAAAAATCCCTTACTATATTTTCAAAAGTCGCACAACAAACTCTTAGTCTGAAAAATATGCTGTTATGAACCTTTCTTTTTAACTCGACGCAAATAAACAACTTATATCCTCAATTTACAACTAAAAATTGATTTTAAAAAAGATAGCAAATTGCAAATTAAAAAATTTTTTAGATGAAAGCGCAAGCGGAAACTACGCGAAAAATCTTTTCGAGTTATTCTGTCTAGAAACCAATTTTTGTGTAAAAAATTAATAGCGTCAGATTAAAACCAATTAACTGGTTTGGCATAAGTAGTTTATAATAATGCTAAGGTAAACGTTCAATTCATAAAAATTTATCTTACAAATGAGTTATTCTACTTTTCCACAGAGACTAAATGAAAGGCTAGTGAAGGGAAATTTTATAGTTTTAAAAAGCATTTTTTTCACCTTGAAAAATATTCATAACCGTTTTCCATATAATTTTCATGTCCAGCAGAAAGCTCCAATTTTCAATATACCATATATCGTATTCGACTCGACCTTCCATGTCAGCCAATTCTTTTGTTTCCCCTCGGTATCCGTTCACTTGTGCCCATCCGGTAATACCTGGTTTGGCATAATGTCGCACTAAGAAATTGTCAATCAATTCCGAATAGTGTTCAGTATGAGACAGCATATGAGGTCTTGGTCCAACCACCGTCATGTTGCCCATCAAAACATTGATAAACTGAGGAAACTCATCAAGACTGGTTTTACGAAGAAAGGCACCAACTTTGGTAATTCGGGAATCATTCTGGGTGGCTTGTAGAGCATCTGCTTGGTCATTGACGTACATAGTTCTAAATTTCAAACAATAAAATGATTCATTGTTTCTTCCCGAGCGCTTTTGTGCAAAGAATATGGGCCCTGAAGAATTTAATTTTATCGCCAAGAATACAATGGGAAACAACCATGAAAACACCAATACAATTACCACTATTGAAAAACCAATATCAAACAACCGCTTAAGGATACGATTAAGACTCAACTCCAATGGCTCTTTTCGCAACATCAAAACGGGTATATTCCCGTTTCCATAAAAAGCAACCTCAACCCTATTGGCTTTAGTATATTGTTGAAAATCGGGTATATAACGAATTCGAACCATATAACGTTCGCAAAGAGCGGTCAACTTATTAATAATTTCGAGTTGACTGATATGCAAAGCAACATACATTTCATCTATTTTATTTTTGGCCAAATATGGTTCAACATCCTCAAATGTGCCTAAAACGGGATCTTTAACTTCGGCACTATCCACTGTATCGTCAAAAAATCCCATGACCCGGTACCCATAGGTAAGGTCTTTAGATAAAATACGATTCATTCGCTCCCCCATAGCATTGGCCCCGACAATAACTACTTTTCTAAAATTATATCCCCGACTCCGAATGAATTTCAAAAACTTCATAAACAAAATCCTGAAACTGACCAATAATACAAAGAAAGTTGCATAGAAAAACACCATGCGCAAACGAGAGACTTCCTCATATTTCATCACATTGATGAAGATAGCCACAACGGCTATTTGTATCATCAACAATCGGATAGTCCTATACAGTATCGCCTCAATTGGCTCAGTACGTATAATTCGATACGAATCTTTATACAGCAATAGCATTATCCAAAAAACATTCAGTAAGAGAGAAACCGCTTTATCTCCCCTAAAATATTCGAGATACAAATCTCCATAGCGAAACCAGAAAGAAAGTGCAATGGCAACATTCAATAAAAAGATATCGCAAACTAAAAAAACAATTTTATAATAACGTGAAAATCGATATGTAGCAAGTGTTTTTAAAATGGGCATAAAGAATAATTTTGAATCTTAGGATTCGGTTTTGATAAACAGCAAATAACTAGGAATAGTTCCATTAGCTAGTTTTCCTTTTACAAATTTAATTATTTTCAACAACAGCATAAAACGATTTTCCTGATTATTAATTAAATGCATTCCATTATATTTAAAATCAGCGAAATAAATTTACAAAAACAAAAAATGTGCTTATTTTTTCACTAATTGCAATTTACTATTGACATGGTAATTGCTATTGCTATGATTTTATGTTAATTTTTTACAAAGTACAGTTTGCAACACCAAAATAGTTAACTCAATATCGGATAATAAAACTTTTTATAATCCCTGCAGAGGTTAAGACGAGTGTTACGAAGTTAACTCTTTATATTTCTCCTTCAAAATCAAACTCAAAAAAACTGGCCCATAATAGACATACCGTTTCCACATGCGTTTGGGTTCTTTGATCAACCTAATAAACCATTCTAGCCGCAAATTAATCCAAAAAGAACTTGGTCGTTTCACCGTTCCTGCATAAAAATCGAAAACGGCTCCGATGGAACAAATGATTTGGGCATTTAACTGGTCTTTGTGTGCAAAAGTCCATTTCTCCTGTTTGGGCGCTGTCATGCCAACGAACAAGACATCGGGGCGAAAATCGTTGACTTTTTCAAGCATTTCTTTGTTGTCGGTTTCTGAAAATTCAGGTTTGTATGGTGGAGAAAAGGTTTGGACTTTTATATTAGGATATTCCAAGGTGATACGCTCCCTGATTTTTTTCAAAGTGTTTTCAGAAGCGCCCAAATAAAAACAACGTCCTCCTTTTTGCTCTAATTCCCGCAACAAATGAAGATGTACATCCGCCCCAGCAATTTTTTTGATTTTTTGACCGCCCAGCAAGCGAACTGCAGCTACAATTGCCATCCCATCAGGCAACAATATATCCGAACCCTGTAAAGCTTCTTTAAAAAGAGCATCCTCTTCGGCTATGCAGTAAGAATATTGGTTTATGGTATTTATCAATACAGAAGAATCAGTAGGCAACTGCGGTAAATCACCATAAAATACGTTGTAATCCGTAAAATGCAAATAGGAAGAAGAATGACTCATACGATAACGACTATTGTTCACAAACAATAAAATACCTCACCGAAAAACCTCTAATAATGTAAGGGAATTGTATAGCTTAGAAGTTTATTGCTTAAAAATATATTAATAGTACAACACCTTTAATATTGAAGTTTAAAAATTATGAAATCGCCATTAACAGCAAGTTTGCGTAAGCAAACACCAATAAATAAAAGGCGATAACATATATGACCAATGACAAATAAACTTTTACATATATGAAAATTTCATTTATTTCATATTTTGGATATGAAGATTTAAATCTTCAACGGTATCAAATCGATCAGAAATTTTTCTTGCTGGGTTTCCGGCATAAATTGAATAGGGCTCTACATCTTTTGTTACTACCGAACCAGCGGCAACTATAGCACCATCATTTACATTTATTCCCTGCATAATTGTAACTCCATATCCTATCCAGACATCGTTGCCAATATGGGTTGTTAAATTCAAACCTTTCCATGAATAATTACAATCTCTAATCGAAGAAGACAAGCGCACAGGTACACCAATTTCTTGATAATTATGATCGTACTTACCTACAACAGCAACTTTGTTTCCGAACAAAACATTATCGCCAATTATACAATCTGTCTCTATAAATGAATCTCGTCCAATATAAAAATTTTTTCCTATGACTAAAGTGTTTTTTGCCCACAACCTGACTCTAACGCCAGAATGAAAACCATCTGCAATCTTATATTTTCTATATTTAATTTTCCTTAAATACAAGTTTCTTAAACTTTTAAACAGTCTTATCATATACCAAAAAAACTTTCAAACTTAGATTTAATCCTAGATAAAATACTCATTTTGCATAGAAATTTTCTTTGAAAACCCATTGAAATTCCGACTATCTCGGGAAAAATGAATCTGTCACTAGCTGTTTTGTCTAAAACAGGTATATAGCGTTTTGAGGAACCGTTAGTGTTTGTTGCTCGATTATCAAATCCATTATTGAATACCTTAGATAATACCGGATACACAGTCAATCCCTTAGTCTTATATTGATTATAAAACCAACGAATAGCCCAAGAATCAAGTTTTCCATTCATTTGTTTTTGAAGCATCGCAACCAAGTCAGATCCACCTTTTGAAAATTGCTGTCTTTCATTTCTATTCTTTATAAAACTATTATAATCCTTAATTTCCCAATCAATGTCTACCCATTTACTACGCCAAGTTGCCCACCCCCAAGACCATCCTCTATTAAGAAAATAAGTGTCGTATTTATAAGACGAATCAGAGTTTAAGTTAAACGAATATCCCGAGACAGAAAAAACTAAATTATTTCCAGAATAGTTTTGTAAAGACTGATTCATAAAACTCAAGAAATTAGATGTACAAATTAAATCATCTTCAAGGACTATCACTGTGTCATATTGTTCAAAAACCTTATTAACTCCGTTAATAATTGAGTTTGCCAATCCTTTATTATTTTCCGATTCATTTACAACTATAGTCTTGAACCCGCTAATTGTTTTTAAATAGGCCCTCACTTTCAAAACAGCTTCTTGCTCTTTTTCATTTTTAGGAGCATCGGAAAAAATGATCAAAACTGACTTTGACGCCAATGGGTTTAACTTTAGAGCTTCAATGGTTTGAATCAAAGTATCTAGGCGTTTATAGGTAAATAGAGCAATAGGAGCCGTAACAACCATGGTTATAGATTTTATTGGTTTTAACTTGTTGGGTATAATTAGTTTTTAATGATCATTTTTCGTCAGTTCGATTTCTCGACAGAAAATTGCCCTTCGACTAGCTCAGGATGACAGACCAAGATAAATTTCGATAAAAACGATTCTCGATTAGCTACGCTCAGTTCGACTATAGCCCCAAGTCATTTTATGTCCCTTCCGATAGCTGTCTTGATCTCACAAAAAACACTCGAACTGACGTACTTAAATAATCACACCCAGTGGGTTGACATTTTAAAAAAAACTTACAAAAATTATTAATATTAATCTTTTTAAATTATACATGCGAATCAAGGGTTAAAATATTAAGTTTATAAAAGCTGAAGCGATTTTGCCAAAGATATGAATCAACAGTCCTTTTGCAGACCTCACTTTACTAGCTCTTTGAATATCTGTCTTTTGAATTAGCCAATTAAATAGTGATTCTATAGGTTGTCTAACTCTTGATACCGCTGTTGAAAACAAGTCATTTGCAGCTCTGTCTCTATTTTTAATTTCTTGACACTGCCCTTTGATTCCTTTGACTGGTGTCATCATAATTGAGTTTTTTTCTTGCTCTAATTCAGAAAAAAAATCTTGTTTATTGTAAATTTTATCACCAAAGAAATTTCTGTTAGTTTTCTCAGACCAAGCTTCTTTGAATACGGTTAAATCATTTACTGAGGCAGGAGTTATTTGAATTTCTTCAGGAAAAGGGATTTTATCCAAACGTCTAAAAGCCAATGCGTGTAATTTTACACCATAATAATACAAGCTCTTAGTAGAACAATATCCTTTATCGGTTAGTTCTTTGGCTACTTTTGCATTACGCTTTCCTGAACAAGTGATTATTGGCATTGAATCCAGTAAACTTTGATTAACGATACAGTCAGAAGGTAGAAAATCTTCAAACAACGAAGATGTAAAACTTCTAAAAGCTTCCGACAATTGGTTAAGCCGATTAGAAAAAGCAGTATATGAACCAAGTTTTGGGAACCAATTACGCAAATAATCACAAGCATATTTGTGAATTTGTTTGATACTAAAGCGTTGTTCTTCTTGAACTGCAAAAAGATAAATTGTCATAATCTCTTGGTCTGTTAAGTCTTGTTTATCGTTGTTACTGAAACGTTCACAAGTATATTTTAAATCTTTTTCAAATCTGTCACAGATTATTGAATAGATTTTTACTAATTTTAGGGCTTTAGGCTGATTAATCATATATTTAAAAGTGCGTTAGATACACTATAAATATACTGATTATCAGATTAATAAACTAATTTTATGAAAGATATTTCTTTCTTTTTTATATTGTTTTTAACCCTTGATTCGCATTATACATAATTATACAATCGATCTGATAGCTTGTCGAAATACCATTGGAAGGAATTTTCCATTTTTGAAGCAACTACTTTTGTTGAGTTAGTCGTCATGATAGCTTGCTCAATTTTGATGTATAAATCATTTGGATTTTCAGATTCGAATAATAAACCATTTTCTGAATTTATTAAAACAGATGAGCCCGAAACTTCAGATACTATACAATAACAACCTGCTACCAATGCCTCATTGACTACTGCTCCAAAAGGCTCAAAAACACTAGGAAGAATAAAGATATTTGCCAGATGAAAATAAGTATATAAATCTGTTCCAGTCAATTTTCCTGGCATTTTTACTACATCTTCTAGAAAATGATCCTTGACATACCGATTTAATGAAGGTTGCAAACTACCATCACCCACCATTATCAATTTAACATCCGAATACTTCTTACTAATTTTGCCAAAAACCTCTACTAATAACATTGGGGATTTTACAGGTTCGAAACGACCAACGAAAAGAATAACTTTTTTATTATTTAAATTGTATTTTTCAATGAGTGAATCCGTATCAGTTCCTTTGATTTTTGAAAGTAAGATTTGCTCGTCTTGTACAATGGGAAAATAGAAAAATTTTGCCTTGTTTTTTTTAAATTTTTGAACAAGAAACTCTTTTACTTGTGGATTAACAACAATAATTTCGTCGACAAAACGATACACAAAACTCCGCAACCAACTCCTACACCATGTATAGTTTTGAGACATCGGGAGAGAATCATCAATAGTAACAAATAATTTGTAATTAAATATTTTCTTAAAAAAAATAGAAATCACAGTATTGAAACCTAATTCGTGTGCAAAGACAATTGATGGGCGAAGTTTGAAAAAATAACGTAAATAAGTAAATGAAATCAAATGCCTCCCAAAATAAAAACCACGGTTTACATATTTAAACTCAAATTTTGCGTTTTTATTAACTTGCTCGATATCAAATGCTTGTGCATTAATTTCTTTGTCTCCGCCTGTGAGTACAACAAACAAATGAAATGATTGCGCCAGTGAATTGAACAAATCAATTCGATACGGGGCTAAGTAAGGATGAAAAATTAATATATTTTTAGATTTCATTTCAAGTTGTGCACCAGGATTAGTGCTTAAATATTAAAATACAGCTTAATTTTAGCTAATACTTTCTTCTAAATTGTCATACGAATTCAAAATATCATTGATGCGATTGGCGATATGAGCTACCTTTCTTTCCCAAGTTAAGCTGTCGGTTGTTTCAAAAATGGATTGAAATCGACTATTTAAAATTTCAGGTTGATTATTGATATTTTGCAACTTAGACACAATATAATCCACCGTAGTCTCTTTATTTCGATATGGAATTTTAAATCCATTTTTGTCATTCACCACAATTCCCATACCACAAGTATCGTGGCACATTACCGGCACTCCTAAACCTATTGCTTCTAAAATAGAATGAGGGGTACCTTCCTTTAGACTGGTATGTATTAACAAATCTGCGCTTTTAACCAATTCCAAGGCTTTTTCTTTATCCAACCATCCTTTCCAACTGATTTTATCTGCAATGGGAGTGGCTATTTTTTTGGAGGATTCCAGCAATTCTCCATCGCCTAAAACCGTCAAATGAAAATTCAAATTTGGCAGTTTTACTAGGGCTTCAATCAATAAAAACAAGGCTTTCCCTGGGGTTATCATCCCCGACCAAACTAAATTCAGAGTGCGCAAACCGTCATATAACTTCCTTTGTCCTATCACTTCAGGCAAAACTGACAGACCTGTTTCTTGGAGTAATTCTGTGGTAGCACCCCACTCATGCAGTTTTTTTTGTGCTTTTTGATCTACACAAAAAACCAAACTCGTCCTTTTAGCTGCTTTCCGTGGACGGATCGCTGTCATAATTTGAATCTCATTGGCTATATGTTTCAAACACTGCAACCAATATTCTTTGCCTTGAAATGCTCGTAAAAAAGAAAAAGGAATACTATGAAATCCATTCGTGGGGCCCCACACAAAAGGTACAGGTAATTTCCACAAATAGCCAGGCTCTCTAAAACCAATCATATTGAGCTGATAGGCTAAATCAAAAGGATTGGATTCATGCAAGTCAACTGCTACTTTGTATGCTTCTTTTTGCCAACAATTATATCCCCAATAATAAGCGGGCCAAAAACCCGCATCATGCCATTTAAAATATTTTTTAGCCTTAAATGGAATTTCAACTGGCACAAATTGAATTGAAGTTGGCTTGGTATTCTTTAAAAAATATGCCTCTACTTCATCAAAATACTTATCATTAGTGGGAGTTAACTTGCAAAAAACAACTGTTACCTCAAAATATTTAGCTAGTCCTATAGCAATTTGCCAGCCAACAGCGCACTCCGATCCCCAGATTGGCGAAACTGCATAGGCAGAAATTAGTATTTTTTTCATTTTTTTCTAATTCATAAAAAAATTAGTAATGTTAAACTAAAATTAATTTCTTTAGAAATAACAATTAGACTTTCCAAAGTCCCGGAAAAATAGCTCTCAAATGAATAGATAAATAGTGAAAAGCTGCTGAAAAAAATCCATTATGTCTCTTATCATAAATATAAAATTCCGGAGGGTAACAACCACTTTGTGCAGAATACAAATTTTTAAATCGGGTTTTAACATCAACTTTTGTTGACCTCCACTTGGGAAGTTCTTCATGACGCTCACAAGTGCCAATACTCTTTGGAGCTACATAAACTGCAAACCCAATTCTTTTTGCTCTAAGGCTATAATCAAAATCACCAAGTGCATGATGAAAATAAGGATCTAAATTTCCATTTTTTTGAAATACTTCCCTAGGTACTAAAACAAAATTTCCATTGCAAAAATCACATTCTTGATAGGACCCATTGGGTTTAACGATTGTCTTTGGCTTCTTCAAATACCCGCTATAGGTAATTGTAGCACTTTGTTTCGATTGGGTAGCACCACAAATAATTGCGTCTTGAAATTTTTTTTGAAATAAAGTACTGAAAGCATCCTGAAATAGGAATGTATCATCATTCAGCCACAAATAATAATCAAAGTCTTTATAGCTTGCCGCCGTTTTCCAAGCCAGATGCATACCCCTATTCCAATATAAGTTACCGTCTCCCTGCAGGAGATGAACTGAAGGAAATTGACTAGCAATGGCTTCAGGGGTTCCGTCTGTAGAGCCGTCATCC
Source organism: Flavobacterium sp. (assembly GCF_044348915.1). Lineage (GTDB taxonomy): Bacteria > Bacteroidota > Bacteroidia > Flavobacteriales > Flavobacteriaceae > Flavobacterium. Next base: position 58,437 of record NZ_JBIKRX010000005.1, read on the forward strand.
ACTAAAAATATGGAAAGCGAATGATGCTCTGGCAAAGTACAACGAAACAATGCATCTAAACAAGCGATAGTATTATTTTTGCGATTGTGGCAGGTGAGTAAAACGGCTATTGTTTTCATTCTAAATACTTTTTATAAATTTGGCGGGATTGCCTGCCCAAATTTGATTTGCAGGTACTGATTTTGTAACTACCGATCCCGCGCCTATTACTGAATTCTCTCCTATTGTCACTCCTTTTAGAATTATAGAGTGAGCCCCAATAAATACGTTATCTTTAATTTGCACTGTTTTTTTTATCTTGTTAGCAAAATCAGTTTTAGCATTTACTCTCAAATGCGGATCAACTGAATGGAAATCAGTATCATAAACACTTACACCCCCTCCTATTTTTACATTATTACCAATTGTAATACCTACATGACAAACCAAAGCTGCTTGAGAAATCCTAAAATTATCACCTATTACTAATCGTGCTCCTTTGTCCACAAAAATGGTACACCGTTCAAAACAGCCAATGGGATTTCCCCTTGCTCCATTATTCATAGCTAAATTTTCACCGATAGCACATGTACCACCTATGGCAATTGACACAAAAGGAATTCCTTTGGTTTGGAAACTTTTATATGACACATTATTTCCCCAAAACAAAATGTGACAGCAAACAGCATCTATCACATTAATTATCAGATAATATATTTTTCGAATTGCTTTAAAAATTAAAAACACCCTCATTTATTAGTCGCATTACAGATTTTTATAAATTTTACTTAAATACATGACAAAAAGCAAAACAAATTACTTTTCATTAGATTTTGAAAACGGGTAAATTTGGAGCACTATAATTTGAATAGGTCTCCTTATTTCTTTTAATAATTCCGTTTAACCAAAGTCTGAACTCGCGATCTGTCATATTTCGGAAAGCTTTAGAGTAGCACATAGCAATCATAAGCCAAAGTGTCAAATTCAAAACATCGAAGCGATTACAATCCTCAAGCCAAGCAAAAGCCCATCGAAAAGCAATATAAAAGCCTATAATTTTTACATATGAGTTTTTAGATCGATACAGTGCCAATTGTGCAGCCTTAAAAAAAATCAGGAAATACAATACAATGCCAATAGCTCCTGTCCAGTTTATAATATTCAATATAGAGACTTCATTTTGTGCTCGCTCGTACCTACGCGTTCCTAAGTCTTCAGCAAAAAAAGCACCAAAAGCTTCCGAATCGTTACCACGAGCGGGAGTACGCCCCTGAATAATATAGTCGTTACGTAAAGCAGAACCGATCACCTCTTCATAGAGAAAAGTTCTACTATCTGCTTTTAAGTCATCCAATTCCTTTTGCCCACCAATAACCGAAGTAGTTTCGTATTTTCCTTCAATGTATTCATCCATTTTAAAAACATTAAACACATTGGTACTAGCTAAAAAAAAGAGGGCAAACGGAATTACTAAGAAAAAAAAGTAAGTAAATCGAAAAATTTTTGTATCGAGATACTTCTTATGGTACAGTAGGAATGATAACAAGAATGTAATGGCAAATTTTATCACATTACTACGAACATCTAAGCCAACAACAATAACAAAAAGAAAGAAAGCCACCACTATAATTTTCCATTTAATATTGAGAGAAGGATAAAAAATCCCCAATAAACCCAGAGGAGCGAAATAGTATCCTGACGCGCCGCGATCCATAAAAAAAACGAAAACAAAAAACAAAGGGATTGCATATCTTAACCAGACCCTTACTATGTTTTTAACAACAGTTGGGTTTGTGAAAACAAATACAGAATAACTAATAAGTAATCCAAAACTGCTTTCAACCAAGTTTTTATAATCCCAATAATAATCCGACACAATGATTCCTCTGATAACACAGATGAAAACCCAAGCTAAATAAAGATATAGATATTTGAGGTTTTTGTCATTTGATTTATCATAAAAAATTCTTTTCTGAAATATAAACCCTGCCAATAAAATAAAATACAGAACCCAACTTGTGAATGTGTTACCAACTTGCATTGAGGTCCATTGATTCACCGAAACAGGAGTTAAAACGACAATAAGTATGGGTAAAAAATATTTAGCGTATATGTTCATATGTAATGAATAAAACTGTGCTTTATGCTATTAGACTGCGCCTTAAGTGCAGAAATATACAAATAATTTATGGCACTGCTCAATTAAAAAATAAATTTATTAGTTAGCTTAGTAAATATTACCGTTAAGCATTTTTTATAAAATACTTTGAGTGATGTAATGAGTAAATATCTAGTTTAGGTACGTTTTTACGCGGCAATAATTTTTTTTACTAAGACTCTAGTGGCTACAAAAATGTTAAATAAGTAAATCTAAGAGACTAGACAAAACAAATATCCATAACACTTTTAAAATCAATCCCTATTTAACCTCATCTAAAACTTATTCAACAAATCTATATATTCGCTTAAAAGTCCAACATCTTTCCATGATTTTTCTGAAACAGGAAAAACACCTACATTTCCTTTCCTGTCTTTTACCTTCTCTATTAATTCTGTAATATGAAAAAAAGTATCCTCAGGAATCTCATCTAACAAATGAGGTTCTAAGATATACATTCCACTGTTTATCTTAAAAGTCATTTCTGGTTTTTCTTTCAAATCAATTAACTGCCCATTTTCACCAGTTTCAATTATTCCGTAAGGTATTGGATAATGTTTCAAAGCAGCAATAATAGTAATCTCATTATTATTTTTCCTATGATATTCGATGATTTCTGAATAATCTTGTTCAATCAAAATATCACAATTACTAACTATAAAAGTATTTTTAATTTTATCTTTTAGCAAAGCTAAACTTCCTCCTGTACCCATAGGTTTATTTTCTTTAAAAAAATTTAAACTTATAGGTAAATCTTGGCTTCGCAAATAAAATTCAATTAGTTCCGCCTTGTAATTTACTGAAACAAAAAAATCGGTACACCCATGTGCCTTAAAACGATCAAAAATTTCCTCTATCATAGTTTTTGCACCGATTGGAATTAGAGGTTTAGGCAATACATTTGTTAAGGGTTTCAATCTAGTACCAAATCCTCCTGCCATTATTACAACCGGTAGATTGAATTGATTAACAGGCACTACCTTATCGATTCCAAATAAATCCTCCCAGAAAAAAACATTTACTAACTGCTGATTACTATCAACAACGGGCATAAATTCGGCTCTGATAGAGAGCATTATTTTTTTAACTTCAAGAATAGAATGTTCGGGTTTGGCAATTATATAATCATTCCTAATAATATCACCAATAGGAGTATTGAGATCTACTCCGCTAATTATTGCTCTCTGAATATCACCAATAGACAATAAACTAAGATATTTTTCACCTTTGCAAACTAGCAATAACTTTTTGCCTGCTTCATCCATTTTTTTTAATGAACTCAAAATAGTAGATTCAGGAACTACAATTAAATTTTCTGATGAAGGCAATAATTGGCTCATATTTAGTAGTTTTTAATTCTATTCAAATAAATTATTATTGATTAAAGCGACTTATCAATTTGGCTGGCTGTCCTATATAAGTTCCAGCTTTGAAAATACTTTTTGTAACAACTGCACCCGCGCCAATGATTACATCATTACAAATACTAATATTTGGTAATACTGTTGCATTCGAACCAACATAACATGATTCCCCAATGGTAACATTTCCCAAAATGACTGCATTGGGTGCTATAGTAGTGAAATTTCCGATACATGAGTCATGCATTATGTTACAATTGGTATTCAGTTTAACAAAATCACCAATCTTAACCTGTGCAGAAATATTTACGCCAGATTGAACTACTATTGATTTACCTAAAATTGCACTTCTAGAAATTTTGGAATCTGTAGAAATTAAAGAGGAAAAACTAAAACCATAATCCTTATAATACTTGCTCAATTTTTTTCTTATGGTTGGCAAATCAGGAGTAATAACCAAAGGGGTTTTATTAATTTCTTCAAGTAAAGCAATCACGGATGAATCATTACCTAAAACCGGATAACCTAGATAGCTGCCCTTCTTTTCGAAATCAATCAATCCAACTATTTCAATATTTAACTCTTCTGCCAATTCAATAATTTCATGAAAGGCACCAACAATTATCACTTGATTAATCACTAAATAACTTTTTTTATCGAATTAACGATATATTCAACCTCATCTAAAGTCAACTTTGAATACATAGGCAAAGTAATCAAATTATTCGATACATAATCAGTAATAGGCAGTTCAGTATAATTTTCTTTGTAAATAGAAAATCGATGTACTGCCGGATAATGTACACTAGTTTGAATCCCCATCTGCCCAAGCTGGTTCCTAATTGCATTTCTCTTTTCAAAAGTGGAGTCTTTCAAAACTATAGGCATAACATAATTAGATGAAAACTCTAAATTGTTTTTAAAGGGAATAATAATATTGTCAATACTTTTCAATAAATCTATATAAGCTTTCCTGATTAGAGCTCTTTTCTCTAGATCTTCTTGTATTTTATCCAACTGAACCACCCCAATAGCAGATCTTATATCGTCCATCCGATAATTATACCCTGACTCAACCACGTCATATTCTGTTGAATGTCCTTTCGCTCTCTCGTAGGACATTGAGGTCATACCATGCGAACGAAGTAATTTTGTCCTGTCGTACAACTCTTTACTATTAGTCACAAGCATACCTCCTTCACCTGTACTAATATTTTTATTAGAAAAAAAACTAAAACATCCCACATCACCTATAGTCCCTAATTTTTTTCCATTATACTCTGACAGAGGACCATGGCAGGCATCTTCAATGACTTTTAAATTATGTCTTTTTGCAATATCCATAATTGACTCCATATCACAAGCAAAACCACCATAATGCATAACAATAATTGCTTTTGTTTTAGCAGTAATCTTTGCTTCAATATCTTCTGGTGAGATAGTCAAATTATCCAAACTAATGACATCTGCAAAAACCGGAATTGCATCTAAATATTTAACTGAATTAACCGTCGCTACAAATGTTAGTGAAGGACAAATTACCTCATCATTTTTTTCGACTCCAACAATTTTTAAAGCCAAATGGAGCGCAACAGTGCAATTAGCTAGAGCAACAGAATAATCTGTTTTCAACAGTTTTGAGAATTTTTCTTCAAATTCTAATGTTTTTGGCCCAGTGGAAATCCATTTTGAACGAATAACATCATTAACAGCTTTCTCTTCTTTTTCATCAAAATTTAAATCGAAAAGTGGTATTTTATACATAATCTTTTATTATTTAATTATTTTCAAAATATCGTAATAAGCCGCAGCCATTTTAGCACAATTATTTTCGATACTAAACTCTTTAATACCATGAACAAACGCCTTCTCCGTCAATGAATTAAAATAACTTTTATCAGTCAATAATTTTTTTGCATCTGTATATAATTTAGCTATATCTCCTTGATCAGAAAGTAAAATCCTTTCATCCCCAGTATTAAATTGTGGAATACTCCCTGTTGCATATCCAATAACAGCAATTCTAAAATGAACTGCTTCTCTTAAAACTGTGGGAAACCTATCGTTATAAGTTGGCAATACCAAAATTCTTGATTTCAATACCTCAGTATATAATTCTTCCTCACTTCTTAAATATCCATGAAAAACAATATTGCTTTCACAGCCTAATTCAATCGATCTAACTCTTAAAAATTCTTGATATTGCTGTTGTATCGGACCAATATAACAAGCTTTAAGCTGCGGAAAATCAGCTACAAGTTTTGAAACCAAAATCAAAAAATCTTCAGCTCCTTTATCCTTTATTGTTCTACCCCAAAATAATAAATCAAAATCTTTGTCAGATTTTTTTTCGCTAAGTTTATCAATTTTTGTTCCATTTGGATAGTAAAAATTGTAAAACTTAAAATCTGAATTTCGCATTTCTTTAATCATCCGCATAGAATCAAAATCCCCTCCAAAATTTGGACAATTTCGAATTATTTTAGCTTCAGTAGCGACTCTAATTTTTCGAATGCGATCCTCTCGAGTACTTGTCTCAAGATATACAAATCCCTGAATAGTTACTAATACCGGATATTTTTTGTATAAATCTAAAATGGACAAACTGTATTGTGCATTTTCAGCGCCATGTAAGTTAATTATATCTGGTTTTATAAAATTGACAATTTTATTAATTTTCCTTCTATTGCAATAAAACTTAGTCAATACATCCAATCTAAAAATTCGTGGCCAATTTCTATCAAGAATTGGAATTCCGCTTTTGTAAAAATGATAGGAAATCCCGTCTTCATTAAAACTATAGTTTTTTTTTAAAAATGGATGAGAAGAGATGATATGAATTTCAAAGTCCTTTAAATTTTTAAATCCTTCTACCGTATTAGAAATCCATGCGCCAATAAATTCAGACTTCTTCCACAGCGGCAATCTATCTTGAACAAATTCGCTACTCATTTGACAAATAAATGCTACCTTAATTTTTTTATTTATTCCAAATTCCATGAGCATTGTTGTTTATAATTTTATTTACTTGGAGCGGCTGAAAATAAAGCCCAACTATATTCAGCAAACAAGTAGCAAACATTATTCCTGCAGAACTTGAAGTCCATCTTGAAAATAAATAGGCAAGTGGTACATAAAAGAATAAAGTTAGAAAAACCATATACATGCTAAACTTTATTTTACCAATACCATTAATAAATGCAGTATATGGAGCCAAAAATACATTTATGATCGAAAAAAGAGCCATCGATATGGATAACATCGTTGGTATTACTATGCGTTCGCCCAACCATAACTTGAATACATATTGGCTAATAAATAGCATTATTATAATTCCAAAGGCAAAAAATAATGATAATTTATTAAGATTTTTCAATGTGCTTTTTAGCCAGTCAAAATCTTCTTTTGCATAAGCGTCTGTTACTGCGCTCCAAATAGGTGACATAATAATGCTAAAGACCATTATTGGTAATTGATAATAAGTAAGTGCCGAGCTATAAACCACTACCTCACTTGGGTTGAATAAATGTGTAATCAGTATGTTTGCAGTTGAAAATAATAAGATTGCTGCAATTTGGATAACAAAAAACTGTAACCCCAAATTTAATAAAACTTTAGTATGTTTAAATTTAACAAAAGCTAAACTTGGTTTCAAAAACTTGAATTCTCCTAAAAATGCAAAATACGTCCCTCCAACTAAAACAAGGAGCGGAGCACCAGTTAATACTATTCCGAGAATTAATAAATCACCTGTTCTGTTAAATTGATAAAGTAGAGTAATGATTAAAAATGACAACAAGCTACCAAAAGTTATGAGTGCATTGTTTATTGAAGGCTTTTGATTTGCAATATAAACAACCCCTGTTAATTGAAAAATAAAACGTAATAAAAACAGACTAAATACAACTGAAGTTAACAAGTATAAATCAAAATCATTTATACTAGAAATGTTTAAAATATATTTCCAATCAACAAAAGGATTAAACAATTGAAAAAGCAGTAATAAAGAACCAAATATAATAGAAACAATTGCAAAAGTAGTGCTTACATACTCTTTTGCTAAAGTTTTGTTGTTGGCGGCAAGTGCTTTTGTCAAATTATTTCTCATCCCGTTACCAATACCAATATCAAAGAAACTAAACCATGTAAATATTGACGACATAGTTAACCATACTCCATAGCGTTCTTTATCCAAAAAATCAATTAAAAGAGGCACCATTAATAGTCCTATAAAAACACTTATAATTTTAATCAAAAAAGAAAACAAAATTTGTTTTTTGATTATCAATGACCGCTGCGATTCAGCGCCAATGTTTTTAAAAAAGTTTAAAAATGTATATAGCATTTTAAAATATAAATAATTCAAAAATATATAATTGTTTACACATGTATTCCTACAATAATTTATTTTCTGATTACATTTTTGAATCTAAATACTTGCCAGTTTCCTTATGTCCAAAATTAGAAATCATAGACCCAAACAAATCAACAAGTTGATTTTTACTCCATTTTTTATCCCTCTTTAAATTAGTAACTGTATTCGTGAAATGATCTAGCTTTCCCGAATCATATATTGCATCATTTTTAATTACTCCTAAATTTTCAAATCTTTGCATATCCACTATTTCATTAGTAGTGTAAAACTCCTCAAAATCTTTTTCACCAGTTGTATCACTACTTGTAAACAAGCAAGGCCATTTTTTTTCCGCTATTAATGCTTCTACAGAATCTCTTGCTTCAGCCTCAGATGAACAAATATAAGGCTCATATCCAATTTCGTTTAAATACTTAACTGCAATATCGGCAAATGATATCAAATGTAGATTTTCACTTAATTTTGGAAAAAAAATATCTCTGTTTTCACCAAAAATACAGGACATCAAACACAATTCGCCCGACTCGTTTGGGGTTACAAAATATCGTTTTATATCATTAGGTGCCACTAATGGTTGTTTTTTTAAAATCCTTTGATTGAAACCGTGTAATAAAGAACCATCTGAAAAAGCCACATTAGCAAATCGAGCAGTAGAGATAGTAATAAACTGGCTATTTCGCATCAAAAACATTTCCATTATACGTTTGGAAGCACCCATCATGTTTACAGGGTTAGCTGCTTTGTCCGTTGAAACACAAAAATATTTTTTCACTCCTGCCTCTATTGACTGTTGAATAGTTTTTTCCGTATTAAAAATATTCACATCAATCATTCTCATTAAAGTAAATGCATCTTTCTCACTTCGCACATGCTTGAGTGCTGATAAATTCAACACATAATCAAATGCTCCATCGGATAGGATAAAGGCATCATATTCAGTAGAGCCAATATCTAATGCAAAAGTCTGAAAATCCCCTTTAATGTAGCCAAAAGAACTCCTTATGTCTCGAACTAATTCGACTAAATTATTTTCACTAATATCAACTACATGTAGTTTTAATGGGTTCCTCTTGAAAATTTCTTTTGTAACTGCCTGACCTATTGACCCAGCTCCTCCTAAAACCAAAAATTTTGATTTAGAAACTTCATCAGACAAAAAAATTTCATGTTCTGAAATATCCTCGGTAAAAAGAAATTTGGATCTTCCAATTAAATTCAATACATTCATTTTGAGCTTTTTAAAATTCGTGTTTTAATTATTTACATCCGTAACTTTTATTGTACCTAAAACCATTTATCTTTAATATCAACAAAGTCAGAAATATTAAAATTCGACAATATATCCTCAACAAAATAAATTGGAACATTACCATACAAGGCTGCCCATGCTGAAAAGGTTGAAGGTGGGCCAATAATAAAATCAACTTTACTTAAAGAATATAGATCTTCTGCCATGTTGCAGTTAGAATCATAAAAACAGTTGTAAGCTTGAAATAAAGACAAATCAATAAATTCATTACTAGCTATATAAAAAAAAATTTTCTTGTCTTCCATCATTAGAGTTAGTTTATGAAACAAAACAGCGTATTGTTCTATATCATAAAAATATTTTCCTCCTTCAAATGTTTGATAATCCCCCCTCCTAATATGAACCCCTATAATAATTTCATTCTCAATATGCATTTTATTCATTAGCGCGTCAACTTTGGAAACGACTGAATAGGAAGGACTGAAACTAGTTAGAATTTTATCGATGTTTTTGATTCTGTTTTTACTTTTCTCAAGAAGTTCATCAGCAAAAATAAAACTTTGCTTATTGAAGAAATTAAAAAAAAAATTAAAAAAGCGTAATGAAATCGTATTACCTAAAATTATCTTCAAAAACTTAACATATTTTTTATGTCCAAAAATTAAAACTAACTTTTTAGAATAAAGTGGATATGATATATATTCAGAATTTAATAAACTTGGGAAAAATTCAAATGCAGCATCTGGTATCCAAATTGCAAATTTTTCATTATTTTCTATAGCGTCCGCAATAAAATTAGAGTAAATCCAAAATTGGTTACAGGTTTGACCTGATGCTTGAACAATTTTCATTTTTTTTGATAATTATTATTTTTCAGCATTTAAAAAAATCACCCAAAGGTTATTAATTAATTTGACATACGAATTACCTAATTCCCATTTTTTTGAATCCCAAAGAACCAATTGACAGGAAGAACTTGTTTTTAGTGGAAATAATCAGACCCTTCTCAAAGTCAGTCAAAGCAAATAACCAAAATAAAACGAAATAAGAAATAGAACTAATCGAAAAAACACCTATGAGTTGCAAAAATTGATTGGAAATCAAAATCGCAGGGAGCAGGGACAATAAGAATGACAATAAAAATGCCCACAAACATTTAAAGACAATATTTTTTACAAAATCAAAAACATCTAAAGCACAATTTATTTTGGCAAAATAAACAACAAGTAAAAAAATGCAAAATGAAGAAAATATAAATGCCCAATAAATATAATACGATTGAAATCCTTGCCTGAACAACAAATAAGATATAATAATCGGCGAAATAAATAAAATTGATATTCCAATCTGGAATTTTTTGATATTGCCTACGGCACCTATAGCCCCAGCCAATGGAATATAAAATTGTTCGATAAGATTGCGCACCAACAATAATCTACAAAAAACAATGGTGTATTCAGGGACATCCTTAAGCCATATTCGTAAAATAAAGGGCATTTCAATCAGAAAAGGAATATATAGAAAACTGAGTAAAAAAAAAGAAATTTTGGTTCCTCCCAACGTAGCTTTTAACATCATTGCCCTATTTCCCGCTCCTTCACTTTTATCAATTAAAGGATTTAAAGCTTTACTCAGTGTAACTGAAAAAACACCCAATTGTCCACTTATTTGTGCTGCAACACTTTGCGCTGCATTAACAATTGTTCCAAAAAACATATTAATTACAATCCCCTGCCCATAATTAGCAATCATACTGGATGCTGAACCTAACAGAGACCAACCCGCAAAGCTGGTAATTTCTTTCAGCAGGCTTTTCTCATAGTATTTACTAAAATTAAGTACACATTCTACATAATAACGATGGCAATACATCCGGCGCAATACCAATAAAAAAACAGACAAAGCCGCCATCAAAAAACCATAAGCAACCAAATGATCAAAAGCACTGTAAGCGAGGTATAAGGCAATCCCTAATTTTAATACCGCTTCAATAATACCCAAAATAGCATAGAATAGCATATTCTCGTGCGAGGTAATCACAGCTTCATAAGGCACAGACAAAACCGTAAAAAAAGTACTAACCACCATAAAATGGTAAATAACTTTTGCAACTTCAACCCGGTCTGGAGCAATATTTAATATTCCGTTAAAAAAAAAGTAACCTGCAATTTCTAAAATCAAGACCATCAGCACCGCAATTCCGGCATGCAAAACGGTACTCATATTAAAAATGCGCTTGACCTTTTCGAGATCGCCTTCCCCTTGTGCAAACGACATAAACCGCTGGGTTGCCGCTGCCATAGAGCTGTTTAAAAACCCTAGCATTGCAATGGCTCCACCCACTACATTAAATAAACCAAAATCAGCCACACCCAATGCTGCCAACACCAATCGGGTGGCATACAGCGATATAAAAACGGTAATCGCCATCCGAGCATAAAGAATTCCAGTATTTTTAGCTACACGATGAGCTGCTTGCATTGAAATAGGATTTGTTATTTATTTTTACTACTATAATGGTCATCGAAATTGCCTTTGCACCTTTTTCGATAGCTATCGGGAGTGACAATCTGATCTATGAGACTTAACTCCCCCTTTAGGGGGCTGGGGAGTAACCAACTAACCTTTCCCTAACCGATTAACCCCTTCTAAACAATTAACCGATAACTGACAACCGCTACCCCCTTACTACATCAAAAAATCCTCAAAATTATCTCTATGTATAACTTTAAATTCACTTCCAGTATAGGTTTCTAAAAACAGTTTAGGCATTTTGTGTTTGGCATCAGGATTCCATTTGAATTCATAAGCGGTTAAAGCGCCGTCTTGTTCTTCAATATAATCAATTTCTTTTTGTTCTTTGGTGCGCCAATACCAGGAATTAACCCATTTTTGAGAATACTGAACGTATTTCACCCGTTCAGAAACCATAAAATTTTCCCACAAAGCCCCTACATCTGTCCGATTTTCTACTTGATTGAAATTAGCAATCAAAGCATTTCGAATTCCATTGTCGTAAAAATAGATTTTTCTACTTTTTTTAAGTTCCGAACGAAGGTTTCTACTAAAGGAGCCTAATCGGAATATAATATAAGTCTGCTCTAAAACTTCAATATATTTTTCTACGGTTTTAGCATCAAGACCAGTAAGCTGTGACAATTCATTATACGAAACTTGGGAACCAACTTGATAGGCCAGTCCTTGCAATAATTTAATAAGTCCTTCTGGCTTTTTGATTTGTTCCAACAACAGTACATCTTTATATAAATAACTATTCGATAACTGTTTCAAAATTTCTTTTTCAACGCCTATAGTACTGACAACATCGGGATAATACCCATAGACCATGCGGTGAGCCAAAAGACGCTTTTCTTCCAATAACCCATGATGAGCTACCATTTCTGCAAAAGACAAAGGATACATTTTGTATTCCCACTTGCGACCTGTCAAAGGTTCGTTGAGTTTGTTGGCCAACTCAAAGGAAGAACTTCCTGTAACAACCAATTGAACTTCAGGAATTTGATCGGTGATGAGTTTCATTCGCAATCCTATATCTTGAATGCGCTGTGCCTCATCGATAATAATTATTTTCTTATTCCCGAAAATAGCTTTCAATCGAGTGGCTGAAATAGCAGTAAAAACAGCTTGCACATCCAATTCGTCTCCATTCATCCACAGTACGGATTCCGAAGAACCAAAAAGCATTTGCAACAATGTAGTTTTTCCAACTTGTCTAGCGCCCAATAAAACGATCGCTTTGCCAGTATGTAGCTTGCTTTTAACTAGTTTTTCAAGTATTCTTTCAATCATAATATAAGACTATAAAGAACAAAAATACAACTTTTAGGGATTGAAATCCCGAAAAGTAGCAACTTTTAGGGATTCAAATCCCGAAAAAAGCAACTGTTCCTTTTTAGGGGGCTAGGGGTAAACAGTTAACCTTCTTATGCTCTTTCCTACCCTCTATTTTTCAGTACTCCAACCAAACTCCCCCTTTAGGGGGCTGGGGGGGCAACCAATTAACCTCGTCATCCTGAGCTTGCAGAAGGAAACCAATTAACCAATTAACCCACAACCTTTAAACCTTTACACCACAAACTATAAACCGAAAACCATTCCCCCTTTAGGGGGTTAGGGGGCTAACCTCTTTTAGCAATCTCTAGATCACTCGCTACCATTTCTTTAACCAAATCAGCAAGGTCGTATTGGGGTACCCAACCTAATTTTTTAGATTTACTTGGATTTTCAATCAACAAATCTATTCCATTAGAAAAGGATATAGGTATAAGCGCTTAGAGCACCCTTGTTATCTATTGATTTTATTGATATTTATTCAAATTTCACCATCTTTTTCATTAACACATCGAAGATTGTCCCCATATTTGACCTTCTATTGTATCTAAAATGGTATTCAT
>NZ_JBIKRX010000113.1:0-7222 GCF_044348915.1 Flavobacterium sp.
ATTGACACCGAGTTGCATTTTGTGGCAGGTCTCAAAGAGATGCTATCCAGTTTCAATACTGAGGCGGTCAATGTCTTGATTACTGGTATGGATTCAGTGAACTGGAATGCTTTGGAAACCAATAAAAAAATTATAATTTATCGTGTGCTGCAAGAGCTACTCGTAAACATGAAAAAGCACTCTCAATGTAGTTTGGTCGTTGTCGCTTTCAAAAAAAATGAAAATAAATTACAAATAGATTATAGTGATAACGGGCTTGGAGCAGCTTTTGATAAAATAAATTTAAAAAATGGACTGCAGAATGTGGAAAACCGTATTCTAGCTATAAATGGAACTATTACTTTTGACACTAAACCTGACAAAGGGTTCAAAACAAGTTTCACAATTCCCTTATAACTAGTATCATTATGTTTAATAAAGTTTTAGTAGCCGAAGATTTAGACAGTATCAGTATCACGGTTGGACAAGCATTGGAGGAACTTTCGGTTTCGGAAATTCACCATGCCAAATACTGCGATGATGCTTTTTTGAAAGTAAAAAAAGCACTCCTTAACGACGCACCGTATGATTTGCTAATTAGCGATTTATCATTCAAAACCGATCATCGAGAGAATCAATTAAACTCTGGAGACGAATTGATTGCAGCCGTAAAAAAACTACAACCCACTATCAAAATAGTAGTTTTCTCCATCGAAGACAAATCCTTTAGGATAAAATCACTTTTTAATGATTTGGGTATTGATGCCTTTGTTGCCAAGGGACGAAATAGTATTCCAGAACTTATAAAAGCTATTCAGGGTGTATTTAACAAAAAAACAAATATTATTTCTACCGAATTATCCCACGCATTAAGAGACAAATCCCTAATCGAAATTGAAGCATACGATATTTCGCTTCTAAAATCATTATCCAAAGGACTGATTTTGGATGAAATTGCATTGGAGTTCAAAAACTCAGGGATAATTCCTAATGGTAGCAGCAGCATCGAAAAGCGCATCAACAAGCTCAAAATATTCTTCAAGGCCAATAATAACGTGCATCTCATAGCTATTGCCAAAGATCTGGGCTTAGTGTGATTTTAGAGGTTAGAAATTAGAAATTAGAAGTTAGAGGTTAGAGATTTCGAGAGATTTATGCTTTCAAATTGTCTTAATACTTAATACTCCTGTCTTAATACTGAGGCTTGAAATTTCTTGAGTTTATCGATTATTTTTTTAGATTCTTTAATTTTTTTTTCATTTTTTTTGTCGCTTTACGGTTTCTCGTAAGGATGCACTTTTTATTGGGTTTAGATTTGTTGAATAATTGTAAAATACTATGAATCGATATACCATAAACGACCGCAACATTATCTCTCTAGGTTATGATGAGATGACTAAAACACTCGAAATAGAAATCAAATTGCAAGCGATGCATCAATATTTTGGAGTGACTTTAGACGAATTTGTAGCCCTGATGAAAGCTTCCGAAATAGAAAATCATTATTTTGACTTTGTCTATTGTCAGTATCATTTTGATGTGTTTTAATTTGTCTACCTCTTCAGGGTTTTTCTTGAGGATGCCATTTATATTGGGATGATTTAAAATATCACTCCATTAAAGCAATATAATAGGGAGAAAAAAGACTCCGAAATAAATTCAAAAATAAAATGCCAAGATTCAAATACAATTTGCCAATCCCTGTATCACCTATATCTAAAATAAAAATGAAAAAACTTAACCTAACAAAATTACTTATCCTTTGCTGCTTCTCTCTTTTCTGTAACCCAAAAACAGAAAAACCACAACCAATTATCTACAATAACAACAACAAAATCAACAATCAAATTTACAAATTTGATGACGATGAAATCCTCAAAAAAAATACGAAAGACAGCCTGAAAAATGCCAAATCGCTCCAAGAAGAGATTAAAAAACGAAGCGCTAAAAAATTTGATTTAAAGTCTCCGAGACCATCATCCATTACAACAAGGATTAAGACTATTCTTCATTGGTAGCATATAAAGAAGTTAAAGACTCTCCGAGACCATCATCCATTACAACAAGGATTAAGACTTTAGGCCTCTTTGTTGTAGGGTCAACAATAGAACTACTCCGAGACCATCATCCATCACAACAAGGATTAAGACAATCGCAGGCTTGGACGTAAAGTTCTGCAATAGCCTCTCCGAGACCATCATCCATTACAACAAGGATTAAGACCATATTCCTGCGAACGCAGGAATCTAAATAATATTCATATCGACAGTATTGTCACTTTCAACAAGGATTAAGACCATATTCCTGCGAACGCAGGAATCTTAATCGTATTAATTGCAATTGCATAATCACTTTCAAAATGGATTTAGACCAGAGAGAACAATTTTGAAATTAGTTTTTCGTTGTAATCACCAAGAGTATTGTCAATTTCAAAAAGGATTAAGACAAATTCCTGCGAATACAGGAATCTAAATCGCAGCAATAGCAATAGCGTTGTCCCATTGAGTAAAATACCAGTTGTATTTGACATTATCCCATTTATTTGCCCGATCGAATTTTTACATCCGAACTTTTTTCAAAAAAACACTTGCATTATGCACATTAGCTATATAAAAATCATCCTAGCAGTACTCCTATTCCTCTGTCTACTCGATATGCCTTACGACTATTACCAATTGGTGCGTTTTCTGGCGATGCTTGCTTTTGCCTATTTGGCTTATTTTGCCAGTCAAAAAAGGAACACGAATGCTGTATTCATTTATATCGGTCTGGCTATTTTGTTTCAGCCCTTGGTTAAAATTGCATTGGGCAGAACTATTTGGAACGGTATAGATGTAATAGTCGGACTTGGTTTATTACTATCATTAATGCCTTCTAAAACAACCCCTAAACAAGTTGAACATAACAACCCAAACAATAGTCGAATCACGGATGACGCTGTAACACCACTTGAAAATATAACACTCAAAGTAGAACCAGTGGTAAAGGAAATCATAACGGTTCGGGAAGTTATAGTGGTAAATGAAAAAGGAACCCTAAATGAAGATCTAGCGGAAAATGAAACTATAACAGGAAAAAAAATCAAGAAACCATCGAAAATCAAGCAGGACAACGAAACTAAAAATAAATGGTTGTACCCCACTGATGACTTAGGGAAACTGGAAAAAGGCGTGGAGTTGGATTCAATAACCTATTTACGAGAAAATCCAGATAAAAACCCTAATGATTTTACTATTATCTAAACAAATAAGATTTTATCAAATTCGATATTGAATAGCTTTCAACTATAGGAGAATATGAAAATTATGATTGAATTTTTCGGCTAAAGCCTTGCTGGGATGCTATTCATTTTCCTCCTCCAGCTAAAGCTGGAGGCAATTAAAAGCTGAGCGATAATGCAAAGCTGGAGGCAATGCAAAGCTAGCAATTCAAAGCTAGCAATTCAAAGCTGGAGGCAATGAAAAGCTAGAGGCAATCGAAAATTGAATCAAATTGGCTCAGAAAACAATTAGAAATAAAAATTTCAATACATTTGACTAGCCCCCAGATTTAGAGAATAAATTTGAATTGCCTCCAGCTTTAGTTGGAGGAATATTAAAATTTGATAATGATCTGGCTTTAGCCGAAATTTATATTGAAAATTAGTAATCAAATGAATATCTTTAAATTATGCCATTTATAAAAGTTTACATTCATTTTGTCTGGTCTACAAAAAACAGAGTGCCATTTCTAGAAACCCGAGAAATAAGACAAGTTATGTGGAATCATATCCGCGAAAATGCAAAAGAAAAAGGAATCCATATTGATTTTATCAATGGATATTCTGAACATTGTCATTGCTTGATTTCTCTTGGAGTTGACCAAACCATTCAAAAAGTAATGCAATTAATAAAAGGAGAATCTTCCTTTTGGATGAATAATCAAAAATTAATCTTGAATAAATTCGAATGGCAGGACGAGTATTTTGCTGTGTCTGTGAGCGAGTCTGTATTAGACAAAGTGAGGAATTATATCAAAAATCAAGAGCAGCACCACAGCAAAAAAACATTTGATGAAGAATACGATGAATTTATAATCAAATATGGATTTCAAAAATATGCGGATAAATAAGACTGTTTTGGCTAAAGCCAATTTGAAATTATTACAATCACAAAAAATGAAAATCCTATATTCCATCTTATTATTCCTTTTCCTATTCACCTCTACCCTCTTTTCCCAAGTCAAACTCATTTCCTGGAACATAGAAAACTTAGGGCAATCGAAATCAACTGACGAAATCAGTTTTATAGCCAACACGGTCAAAGATTATGACATTGTCGCCATTCAGGAAGTCGTGGCAGGTGACGGAGGTGCGCAAGCTGTGGCGAAACTCGCCGATGAACTCAACCGCAAAGGAGCCAAATGGGATTATGTCATCAGCGATCCAACAAGCAGTAGTGCTTACAAAACGGAGCGGTATGCTTTTATCTGGAAAACCAGCAAAATCAAGAAAATAGGAAGGGCTTGGCTTGAAAAGAAATACCATTTAGAAATTGACCGCGAACCCTATTTCTGTACGTTTCAATACGACCACAAACAATTCACCGTAGCCAATTTTCACGCCATAACCAAAAGCAAACAACCCGAAACGGAGATTAAATATTTCAAATTCCTGCCCGCGGAATATCCCAATCTGAATTTAATCTTTGTGGGGGATTTCAACTGTCCGCAATCGCATACGGTTTTCAACCCTTTGAAGAAAATGGGGTATAAATCCATTTTAATCAATCAGAAAACCTCTTTAAAAAAAGAGTGCCAAAACGGGAATTGCCTCGCTTCGGAATTTGACAATATGTTTTATAATTATTCAAAGATCAGGATTATAAATGCGGGAATAATTCCTTTTTATAAAAACTTCAATTCCTTGCAAGAGGCCAGAATGATTTCAGATCATATTCCTAATTGGATGGAATTTTACTTAAATTAATACCTTAAAATAAAAAGAGATTTTTGCAAGAAGAATTCCTGATTTTAGAATAAAAAATCATTCCCTACGACTATTTCACCTTTGTTCCAAAAAAAATAAAATTTGGGGTTTTCTATTCTTTTCGATTCTAAAAAATTGACTTCCCGGTTTTTGTAGTAAACAATTCTAAAGCGGCCATTCCAAATTCAGAATTTCCTTTTTCGTTGAGTCTTGGCGACCAAGTGGCAACCGAAAAATGCTTGGGATACAAAGCGGCTATACCTCCGCCAATTCCGCTTTTTCCAGGCAACCCAACGCGATAAGTAAACTCGCCCGATTCGTCATAAAAGCCGCAAGTCTGCATTAACGCATTGATTCTTTTCACTTGATGCAAATTCCAGCGATATTGACCACCCAATTCCAATTTAAAGTGAGCACCTGATTCCAATTCAAAATGACCACCTAATTTCGGAGTAAATTGACATAAACCATTTTTTTTTAAAACGTATTCATAAATACTCGACTAAAAAACAAACTCAGTAAAATAAACTGAATAATAAAATAATAATGGGATAAAAAGAAATTTTCATTTGGATATAAAAACCCAATAATATTGCATTAATCAATAATAATAGTAATCCGATTAAACTAATTATGAATGGAAAATCATAGTTCATTTTATGTTTTAAGTTTCTTTTTTCTCGCTGCTGGGAATAACACATTATTCAAAATCAAACGATAGCCTGGAGAATTGGGGTGTAAATCGAGAACTGTTACTGGATCTCCTACTCTGTGCTGATAATCTTCGGGATCGTGTCCACCAAAAAAAGTGTACATTCCTTTGCCTTTTTCCCCGTGTATGTAACGTGCTTCGCCATTAAGCTCACAACTGCCCATAATCAATACATTCGATTTTATTAGATTCGAATCGAAAGCAGTAGTTTGTCCCATAAACCCTTTGATTAATTGCGTATGGTTCTGACACAACATACTCGGGATTGGATCCCATTTGGCCGAGAATTCCATCAAAGTAAAATAATCTTTCTCCATTGGAATAATTCTTTTTTCGGTCATATCAATGTTCGAAAATTCATAATGCTCCGGTTTTCTGCTCAAAACATAATCTTTGAAAGCAAACGAATTGGCGAAATTTATTTTGGATTGATAATTAGGTTCGCTAGCATCTCCATCAAACATCGATTCGCAAATATCAACTCCATCGGCAGCCAAAGCTATATCAAAACTATCGGTGGCAGAGCACATCGCAAACATAAATCCCCCTCCAATAACAAAATCCCTAATTTTTTTGGCTACAGCTCCTTTCTCTTCCGACACTTTTTTGAAACCGAGTTTGGTTGCCAAAATTTCAGAATCTTTCTTTTGTTCTATATACCAAGGTGAATTTCTATTAGAGCCAAAAAACTTTCCGTATTGCCCAGTAAAATCTTCGTGATGCAAATGCAACCAATCATAAAGCAGCAGTTGGTCTGATAAAACTTCTTCGTCATAGATAGGTGTAAATGGAATTTCAGCATAAGTCAAAACCAGCGTTACGGCATCGTCCCAAGGTTGTTTCCCTTTTGGGGTATAAACGGCAACTTTAGGTGCTTTTTCGAGGACAACAGCCTCCATATTTTGTGAAGGGCTTGATATCTGTTCCAAAATCTGATTTGCTTCGGCATCGCTCAATACTTCAAAACTAACACCACGGATCTGGCATTCTTTTCTGATTTCTGGAGCATCAGCTAGCAAAAATGAACCGCCGCGATAATTTAGCAACCAACTGGCTTTGTATTTTTTATCGATACACCAATAGGTTATTCCATAAGCTTTCAGATGATTTTGTTGCGTGGTTTCATCCATTGGCAACAAAATAAAAGAAGCTTTTGATGAAAAGGAAATCAGGATTACCATTAAAAGGAGTAACTTTCTTAGAGGCATTTTGCTGTTTTTATAAATCAAATATACATTGTTTTATTCAACCTAAAAAGTTAAAAAAAAATTCGCTTGAATCAGCGAATTTTATTTTTTATTCTTAAAAAGGCATCTCATCATCCTCTTCTTGATTCAAATTACTACCAAATGCTTCATTGGGCGATGGTAGGTTTTTCGTTTGAAAAGGATTATCATCGTGATTCATTTTGGAAGGTAAGTCATCGAAGTTTCCACTATACTCTTCAAGGTTATCAAATTTACCTAGATTTCCAACAAACTTCAACCTTACATTTTCAAGCGAACCATTACGGTGTTTGGCGATGATAAACTCCGCTTGGCCTGCTGATGGCGACTGCTCATCAT
>NZ_JBIKRX010000044.1:0-23363 GCF_044348915.1 Flavobacterium sp.
ACGATTCAACCAAATCAAAGAGCAAATTGTTCTTTGGCTCGAATTTTTACTGCTTATTTTTGCAGATGTATTTTTGGTAAAAAATCTAAAAACTCAAAAAGTGGGTTCTTAAGGAATGACTATTTAGTAGTTAGATTAATCTTAAAAAAAAATTGTAATATCAGTTTTTTTTAAATAGATTTGCAGTTAATGCAATACCTAAATTTATTTCTATGAAAAATATTTACATTTTATTTCTTTTAATATCATCATTTTCATTTGCACAAATAGTGCAAGTAAAAGATATTTGGACTGGTGTAGGCAATTCAAGTTCGCCTGCAAATTTATTTGATTTTAGCGGAACTTTGTTATTCCGTGCCAACGATGGTGTCAATGGAGTAGAGCTGTGGAAATCTGACGGAACCGATGCTGGGACTGTTTTAGTAAAAAACATTAATGCCGGAACAACAGTTTCTGGCACAAGTAATCCAGCTAATTTTACTAGTTTTTCAGGACAAGTGCTTTTTACCGCTTCAAATGGAACCGACGTAAATGCAACCGAATTGTGGAAAACCGACGGTACAAATGCAGGAACAGTTTTGGTAAAAGACATCAATGCTACCGCTGCCAATGCTAGCGGAAACCCACAAAACTTTACCATTATAAACCCAACAACGATGCTTTTTTCGGCAAGTGATGGCATTGGCGGCAATGAATTATGGAAAACCGATGGTTCAACAGCCGGAACAGTAAATGTGATCGATTATCCTGGAACGACCAACAGTATTACGTGGATCGAAAATTTAAATGGGACTGGAATTTTGGGACAAATTGTCTCAAATACAGGTCGAGAAATCTACAAATCAGATGGAACTGGAGCTAATTCTGGTTTGGTATTGGATATAACAACAGGAACAACAGGCGGTGTGGGAACTACTTTTTTTAAATCCGGAAATGTTATTTATTTTGGAGGAAATTCAGGAACTACGGGTACCGAATTATGGAAAACTGATGGTACAACAGCTGGAACCGTTTTAGTTAAAGATATTAATGCTGGTACCACGGCTTCATCTCCAGGACGGTTTGCAGCCATAGGAAGTACAGTTTACTTTAGAGCGACTGGTGCAAATGGCGCTGAGCTATGGAAAACTGATGGTACAGAAATCGGAACCGTAGAAGTTGCAGATATTTTTTCCGGAACAGGAAGTTCTAATCCCGATCAAGTGACAAGTGTAAATGGAGCTATTTATTTTTTTGCGGCCGATTCCGCCACCGATGCTAACGATTTGTATAAATACGACGGGACAACATTGACCAAACTAGCTGATTTTAATGCGAAAGCAAATACATTAAGTTCCAATTTTGTTCTGTTGGGTACTACAGTTTATTTTGCAGCCGATAGCAAAGACGCCGATGAATTTCGCGAATTATGGCAAACCGATGGCACTCCAGTAGGTACAATTAGCGTTTCAAGTTTGCATTCACCTGTTGTAAATCCAACAGGAGTGAGTAATATTACCGCAGTTGGCGGGAAACTATTCTTTACAGCCGCTTCGACCGATGGCACTGAATTGTTTAAATATGAACCAGTATTATCAGTTTCAAATGCAGATTTTGCTGAAAGAGTGCAAGTATATCCTAATCCGACCAACGGAAAAATGTATTTGAATTTGAAAAGCACCGATACAGTATACTATCAAATTTTAGATTTACTCGGCAAAACAGTAAGCGAAGGAACTGTAAACAACAACGAGATTGATTTTGAAGCAGAAAAAGGGGTCTATCTTTTAAAACTGGAAAATTCAGAATTCATTTCAAGACAAAAAATCATCAAAAAATAATTGGGTTTAGAATAATCCATCAATTTTAATAAAAAAACTCAATGTATTCCATTGAGTTTTTATTTTAATAAATATTTTCCAATTGAGAGTTTTAAAAAATATTTTTTTACTAATAATCTTGAATATATGCTTCCATAGTATTGCACAAAATCAGCGTGCTATATCGGGACAGGTTCTAGATATAAAGACTAAAAAACCGTTGGCTGGAGCAACTGTTTTGATTCAAAATTCAGGAATTGGATCGATTACAGATGCAAACGGAAAATTTTCATATACTATTAAAGAAAAAAATATTCCTAATACAGTTTTAACAATTTCGTACATAGGCTATGAAATTAAAAATGTTCGGGTAGGAAATGCTACAACGTTTACAATTTTTTTAGAGCAAGACGATTTTACACTTGACAATGTGGTCATCACCTCTTCTTATGGAACTAAAAAACGCAAAGAAGAAGCAGTAGGAGCAATTACAACAGTAAAAGCAGCTGAACTACAAGTGCGACAAGTGGCCGAAAGTTTTGACAAAATGTTAGATGGTGTCGCAGCAGGCGTTTTAATTACTGGCAGTTCAACAATAGGTTCGCCAGTAAAAATTGAAATTCGAGGTCAAGGAACTTTAACGCCACTCAACGGCAATTTAACAGGAACATCAACACAGCCGCTCATTATTATTGATGGCGTTATTATGAGTGAAGAAAAAGGTTTTGATAGCCAGCTTTTTGATGGAGGAGCAGGATCTGAGCAATTCAAAAATCCTTTAGCGAAAATCTCACCAGAAGACATCGAGGAACTTACCATATTGAAAGATGCCGCAGCAGTAGGGATTTATGGAGCCGATGCTGCAAATGGGGTTATTTTAGTAACGACCAAAAAAGGAAAATCAAAAAAACCATCATTTACTTTTGCAACACAAACTGGGTTTTCGGCTCCGATAAATCAAATAAAATACCTTTCGGGTCCACAGTTTTATGACATCAAAAAAGAATATTTAATAAGTCAAGGTCAAAGCGAAAGTCAAGCAAGTGGCAACGCAGGTTCACGATTAATTGATACAGATTGGTTCAATTTGCTCAATCGCAATGGTTCATTTAATCGCTATAATTTCAATGCTAGTTTTGGTTCTAGAAACTGGAATTTTAGATCCTCTTTCAATGCGCTACTCAATGAAGAGCCCCAAAAATCGAATAACTTCAAGCGGTATGGCGGCAATATCAATGTAGGTTTTGCGAAGAATAAATTATCAATACAAACTAGTATTACTCCCGCTTACACCGTTCAAAACGAGCCAAACACATTATTTGGATTCCCGCTTCCTCCCAATATTGCAGCTTATAACGCGGATGGAAGTTTTTCATCCTTGGGTTACGCAGGTTTTGGAAATCCGCTAGCGGTTGCAGCTCAAAACACCAACGAAACTAATGTAAAAAGTATGCTCGCAAGTGTTAATGCTTCTTATGCTTTTACAAAAAATTTGAAAATTGGCATCTTGTTCGGAACTGATTTTTCAGACAAATACCAAACGCGTTATTTTTCGGGCGAAAATGAAAGCGGACAGTTTAACGGCACCTTTCAAGCACCAAACGAAAATAATAATTTGATCACTTACCCCAATTGGGGTAGAAGATTTGAGTTCTACCGCGATAGTTTTAGATGGAATCAAAGTACAACTATTATGTACGAAAGAAAGGAAAAACTGCACTCGTTTGATGGCTTATTGGGTCTTGAAATGCAAAGCGAGCGAACAGAAAGCAGAAGAGTTTCGGGCACCGGTTTTGTAAATCCAAATGTTGTAAATCCTGCAAATGAAGCCAAGAAAACATTTTCGGACAATTCGTTGCTGAGCGAAGACAAACGCCGCTCCATCTTTTCACAATTCAATTACAATTACAACAAACGTTATTTTGTGCTGTTGAACATAAGACGAGACGAAAGTTCTGCTTTTGGAAGTGATGTGAACGCAGCGCTCAACGGGGGTTTCGGACTTTCCTGGAATGTGAGCAACGAGAATTTTTTGAAGAAAAACAAAACAATTGACTTTCTAAGGCTACGCACTAGTTTTGGTGTGACAGGAAATTCAAGAATTGGTTCTTACCGCGCTTTAGGATTGTATAATTTAGATGTAACAGGTAATGATGGTTATAATGGTGGTACTTATGCTACACCATCGACAGCGCCAAATCCTAATTTGTCTTGGGAGCGAAATTATAAATTCAATATTGGTTTGGATTTTAATTTTTTGGAGAAGTTTAAAATTACGGGTGAGTTTTTTATCGATAATCGGAACGATATTATTACATCAGAAACCACACCAGCCGAGATAGGATTCACTAGTATCCAAATCAATGGTGCGAGTATGGTTAATCAAGGAGTCGAACTGACCCTACAAGCCAATTGGATCAAAAACCCAAATTTTGCCTGGACGACCAATTTCAATATTAGCAAAATTCAAAATAAAGTAACTGATTTGAATGGTTTTGGGGAAACGTTTTCAGCAGCAGCTTTAGGTCGAGCTCAAAAAATTGGTGTATCAACGTCAGCAATTTGGGGCGCGCCGTTTGCAGGGATTGATCAAGCAACAGGGCGAGAACTCTTTTTTCAAAATGGTCAACTGTATGATGCCGCATCCTACAGTAATTTGTTTACGGTTGCCAATGCTGAAATTATTGGCGATTCGGCACCTGATTTTTTTGGAGGAATTCAAAATAGTTTTACCTTTTTCAAAAAACTAAATTTAGGCATTCGAGCAAGTTATCGATATGGCGATTCTTTTACTATTGATGATGAATTGGTGTCGCAATATCGTGTTATAGTAAACCGAAATTTAAGTGTAAACGCAATTGATCATTGGCGTCAGCAAGGTGATATAACTCAAAATCCAAGTGTTACAGACAATAACCCCATTATATCGAACTCTAGCCGATTTTTGTATGATGCTTCGCATATCAAAATTCAAAACGTGAATTTGAGTTATGTTGTTGCAATGGATAAAATGAATGTGAACTGGATTAAATCGGTCAACTTTTTTATGGATATTTCTAATGTTTTTTATTTTTATAAAACAAAGAGTCCAGCTGACCGAAATGGAGTTGCCGAATTTAGGTTCAAATATCCAGAAGCGCGTACATTAACCTTTGGGTTTCAAGCCAATTTTTAAGAAAATGAAAAAAATAATTTGTGTTTTAATCTGTATTATTTCTTCAGGGTGTAGCGACTTTCTAAATGTCGAACCCCGAGAGGATATCTCTATAAGCCAACAATTTTCGACTTTAACAGGAACGAAACAAGCTTTGAACGGCGCTTATTATCAAACAGAAGCGCTATTAAGTGATTTGGGATTTTTGTATGCGGATCTTTTAGGTGGCAACATTACTTTTACGCCAACAGTTTCGGGAACAAATAAAGGCATTATTGCAATACCGGCTAGAGTCAACGATTTTTATAATTTTAATTGCGTCAGAGACGATTTTTCTTTTAAAAGTTATTATCAAGATGCTTATGAAATAGTTTACAATTTGAATAATATTCTTTTGTATGTTTCTAAACTAACAGACGCAACAGATGTAGAAAAAAATCAAATTAAAGCCGAAGCGTTTGCTTTGCGAGGTTTGGTTCATTTTCAATTGGCACAATTGTTTGCTCAAACCTACAATTATACGCCCGATGCCTCGCACAAAGGTGTTGTGTATGCTGATAAGATTTTAATCGGAGGTGTCGATTATCCTGCTCGAAAATCTGTTGCAGCGACTTATTCCTTAATCGTCGGCGATTTGCAACAAGCGCTCACATTATTTACTGCAAATCAAGCGCTTGCTGGCGCCAAAACTTCTTACTTTAATGCTATTTCAACTAAGGCACTATTGGCGAAAGTAGCCCTGCAAAAAAGAGATTGGACTTTGGCCAAAACAATGGCAAACGATGTGATTGCAAATTCAGGAATCGCGCTAATGTCGGGGGAAAACTATGTTACCGAATGGGAAAAACCATCATTGCCGGTTTCTGAAACTATTTTAGAGTTTTCGGCTCCAATCAACAATGAAACAGGAACTTCTAGTAGCACGGTTGCACAATTTTATTTTTTGGTTGCATCAGGTACAACATTAAATTATGGCGCTTATTCAGCATCAGATGATTTGTATTTGATCTTTGACACCAATGATATTCGAAGAAATTGCTTTATCAATCAAGCAATAGCTGTTAAGATATCGTCGACGGTTTTTCAGCCACAAACTTTTCGTTTTACTAAAAAGTTTCAAGACAATGCAGGAACACAGTATATGCGATTGTCCGAAATGTATTTGATTGCTGCAGAGTCCGAAGCCCGATTAGGAAACAATACGGCTGCACTTTTAAGCCTAAATACCATTAGACAGCGTGCGGGTATAACGGCCCTTACCAACACGACAAATTTGCTCGATGCCGTTTTTTTAGAACGTAGAAAAGAACTTTGTTTCGAGGGTAATTTATTTTTTGATATTGCAAGATTCAATAAAAATGTAGTGCGAAATTTAGGGTGTTTGGCACAAACATGCAATCTTGATTATCCTAATAATAGGTTTATTTTACCTATTCCACAAAGTACAATTAATGTCAATCAAAATGTGATTCAAAATGAAGGCTATTAAAAAAACACTTTTTGGCTTGCTAGTACTTATAATCATTGCAGGCTGTAGCGAAAAAGGATTATATGACGAAAATTATAATTTTGTCCGCTTCGGATTGTTGGTCAATGCCAATAATGAAATTTTAGTATTTCCTCAAGTGCAGCAAAATGCCATCGAAAACGAAAGTTATACAGCAACAACAACCAAAAGTATTAACATTCCAGTAGTGATGACCACGACTTTGAAGGATCGTCCAACGGATATTTTTTATTCAATAACCACCGAGGGAACTTTTACTGATTATCGAATTGCACCAATTCAAAAGTTAACTATTCCCTCAGGAAAATTAATTGATACTTTAAGAATTGCTTTCAATACAAGGTGGACCAGTCCGAATAGCAATAAAATTAAGTTAACCATAACCAGTACTAGCAATCCTGAATTAAAAATAGGTTGGGACAGAACTGCACAACGAATGGATAATATTACCATTATTTTGGGCGACTTACAAAAAGTGAATTACAACTTTACCCAAAACTTGTACAATATCCAAGGCACGCTAAATGAGGAATTACTTATTCCGATTAATTTTTCGCAACCGATAACCAACGCTACAGTTGGTAATTTTGATTTTATCAATGCGCAATTTGTAGGTAGTATTTGTGATGCTGCGAGCAGTGCATTTTCTTATTCATTAGAAAGACAGCCGTTTATTGACGGTGCGACGCAAATTTTTTATAAACTTAAAGTGTTGTCCACCACGCCATTTGCGACCAATTTACAGTTAACTTTAAATACTGGATTGACTGATTTTAATGTTTTGGGTGTCAATCAAACAAATATTGTTAAATCAGAGAATATAGTTCGCGAGGGTGATCCTGCGGCACTTTGGTATAACACCGCCGATTTATTAAACCGGACCTATTGTTTGGTTTGGTATCGAGATCCTGTGACCTTGAATTGTAGATGGGGAACTTTAACGCAAATGTTTACCAAACCTGTAGCTGTACCAAAAGGTTCTAGTTTTGATAATGGTTTGGGATATCACAAATACAGAATTGGTTTTGTTGGCAATAGCGCACCTATTGGAACCAACCCATTCGATTTTCAACGTTTTTATGGTGGAACAAGTAATTCCTCGCCGGCGTTCAATATTCTGCAAGCACTTGAGTTTTTCCCAGAAAACGGTACAAGTACAACAAGAGGTATTGTAAAAGTTGTGCCTCAAACATTAACTTTTGTAAAATTATCAAACAGTCAGAACGTCAATGTTCCCATTTGTGGATCGGGTAGATATTATTTCAATCCAACTACAAACCGTTTTGAAATGTATTTGGATATCAATTGCGATGAAACAGCAATCAACGGTAACAGTAATGTCGTGCGTTCGATGTATATTTACCGTAACAATGCCGCTGCTCCTTTACCTGCTCCTTTGCCTATAAACTGTTCTAATCGATTAACTTTATAAACCTGATAATTATGAAAAAATTATTTCCTATATTATTTTCCACCGTTTTTGTTCTTTTGGGATTTGTTTCGTTCAACGATACTATTGCTGAGGGATTCGAAACCATTCAAGAATTAAGAAAAGCCTACAGCAGCGGAGATTATCAAAAGTGGCCAAAACCCAATTTGAATCCCTTAGTTGACCAATCTAAATTTCAAGACATTGGAGTTTTAGGAAAAGTATCTTTTCCAGAAAGCAATTTATATTCTAAACAAAAAGCCGATTTAGGCAAAATATTATTTTTTGATCCACGCTTGTCTGTTAGTGGACAAATTTCTTGCGCCAATTGTCATAATCCCGAATTGGGTTGGACCGATAATTTGACTAGAAGTTTTGGTCACGATCGTCAAAATGGTGGTCGAAATGCGATGACTATTTTAAATTCTGGTTTTGCTACTTCTCTTTTTTGGGACGGTCGAGCAGCTAGCCTCGAAGCCCAAGCTGCTGGCCCTATTCAAGATAAATTAGAAATGAATATGCACATTGATTTTGCGGTGGAAAAAATCAAATCCATAAAAGGTTATGCCAATTTGTTTGAAACAGCGTTTGATAACAAACAAATTTCTAAAGAAAACATACAAAAGGCAATCGCCACATTTGAACGCACCATTGTTTCTCCAAGTAGTAAATTCGACCGTTTTGTATCCGGAAAATCAGAGGAGTTTACCGATCAAGAGGTTCAAGGTTTACATCTTTTTAGAACCAAAGCGGGATGCATCAACTGCCACAACACACCTTATTTTTCAGACAATCAGTTTCATAATGATGGGCAGACCTTATTTGGTACCGTAAATGAAGATTTAGGATTGTACAATCTCACAAAGAACAAAGGAGATATAGGCAAGTTCAGAACGCCAACCTTGCGCGAAGTCGGCAGAACAGGACCTTGGATGCACCACGGACATTTTCCGTTTTTGATAGACGTAGTACAATTGTATAATCTAGGAAATCCAAGTCCCATTCAAAAGAAATACGAAGGAAGCGCACGCGATTCGCTTAAACCTACTACTTCGCCACTACTCAAAAAGTTAAAATTGACAAAAGAGGAGGAGAAAGCTTTAGTTGCTTTTTTAGGAACCCTAACTACACCAACGGTGCGAATGAAAATGCCCGCGATGCCAAAATAGGTTTGTTAATTCGTCTGTTTGGATTTTTAAACCAAACTAATTTTTATTTTTTTAGATTTAAATCTATTTCTTCAAGATTTTTCAAAAATGTATTGATGTAATCTTGTTAAGCAAAATCTTTATAGATTTTGTTTATTGTTAAGAATAAGTTATTCTTTATAAAAAAAAGGGAATATCAATAAAACAGTAAGAGTTATCAAAAACTAACTTTTAAATTAAATTAGTTTCAAGAGTCCCGCAATCGCGGGATTTTTTTTATACTTAAATGACAGAAAATTTTACATAAACTTTAACTTAGATTTAAATCAACAAATACTTATCGTTTAGCTCACAATAAATTAACATTAGAGGATTTTAATATAAATATGTTAATCTACCATTAACATTAAAAACCTTCATTGATAGTACTTTTGCCGTGAAATTCTAGCAATTTTTAATCAAAAATATTTCAATGAAATTATCAAATCTTATCTTTTTTTTATTGTTCGTTACCTCGGTCTATTCGCAAAATAATAAAGCAACTGACCTAGCGGATGCTTCTTTAGCAGAAACAATAGCAACAACTACAATAGACGAAAATTCTATTATTACAGGAACTGTAATAGAGGAATCTACAGGAAAACCGTTACCAGGTGTTTTGGTGGCAATAATTGGCACAAAATTTTCTACCCAAACCGATGCTCAAGGAAAATTTTATTTCAGAAAAATGCCAGCGGGCCAATATATTTTAGAGTTTTCTTTATTTTCTTTTTCTACAAAAGTAGTTGACGAGGTGGTGGTTGTCGATAAAGAAGCTACTGTGCTGAATGTTTCTATGTCTGAATTGAACGGAGTGTTAGATGAGGTAGTCATCAAAACGGTTAAAGCAAAAACAGAATCGGTACAATCGCTTTTGACGATGCAAAAAAACAGCATCAGAGTTTCTGATGGTATTTCGGCAGAAAGCATCAAAAGAACTCCAGATAGAACTACTTCAGATGTCCTAAGAAGAATTAGCGGTACCAGTATTCAAGACAATAAATTTGTAATTGTACGGGGATTAAATGACCGTTATAATACTACCTATTTAAACGGTTCACCGCTACCAAGCACAGAACCAGACAAAAAAGCTTTTTCATTTGATATCTTTCCGGCTAACATGCTTGATAATTTAGTGATTAACAAAACGGCTTCGCCAGATTTACCAGGAGAATTTGCAGGAGGTATCATTGAAATAAACACCAAATCAACCCCAGAGAAAAACTTTCAATCCATTACAGTAGGAGCGGGATACAATACTATCACAACAAATAAAACTAGATTTGAAGCAAACGATGTGAAAGTTGGTTTGCCATCTTATTTTCCTACTTCAACTGATTTTATCGCTTTACAAAACCAGAAAACGGAAACAAGCATACAACAAATAGCCTCTTTGGCAAAGACCTATCAAACTGATTGGAGTGTGGATGAGGGCAAATTTGATCCTAATACCAACTTTCAGTTCACTTTAGGACGTTATTTCAAATTCAATGACACACAAAGTTTAGGCCTATTGGCTTCTGCGACCAACAATGTTACTAATGTTTTTGGAGTAGGAACCTTAAAAGAGTATGAAACACCTGGTGTACAAAATAAAGATTTCCATAATGATAATTATAGAAAACAAAAATTGCTTGGTGCAATAGTGAATCTTTCTTTAAAATTAAACACTAATAACAGGTTTAGCTTCAAAAATTTATACAGTATAACTTCTGAAAGTAGATATACAGATCGATTAGGAACCAAAAACATACAAGATGTAGAACCTACAATGTCAAGTTCTACCAACAGATTATTTACTGAAAACAAAATATATACAGGACAATTTATTGGGGAACATTTCTTGCCTGAAAGTAAGATTAAAATTGGTTGGGTAGGTTCGTACAGTAATGTTCAAAGAGAAGTACCATCAGAAAGAAGAAACACTTATGAGTACATTCAATATTCAGATGGAACCCAATCTGTGCCTACAGCAAATTTTGTTATAAACGCGGTAGGTCTCGATTATCCAGGGTCTATTTTTACATCAAACAACAGCGAAAACATTTTTAGTTCCAAGATAGACATTAGTAAAAAATTGGAATTTTCGGATAATTTTTCTGCCGATATCAAAATAGGAGGAATTACACAATCTCGTAACAGAAAATTTCAAGCGAGACAATTGGGGTACATTCCTTTTAACGGAAGAGTGAATGGGATAAATTGGGGCACCAACACTTTTTCGAGTACAATACCAACCTTGCCAAATGAAACCATATTCAAGTCTTCAAATATGGGAATTTTGTCCACTTCGCCTCGAGTTAGTGGTCTGACTCTTTTTGAAGGTACCAAAGGAAGTGATTATTATGATGCAGAATCTAATTTAGATGCTGGTTATTTGATGATTGACAACGTGTTTAATAAATGGAGAATCATTTGGGGAGCTCGTATTGAAAATTATTCACAGCAACTGAATTCTAAATCTGAGGTGAATGCGCCTGTTGTAGTAGATGACACACAATTAGATATATTGCCTTCTTTCAACCTTATTTATAGCCTAAATAAAAAGCAAAATTTGAGATTGAGTGGCTCTAAAACATTGAATAGACCCGAATTTAGAGAATTAGCGCCCTTTTTGTTCTACGATTTCGACACTAGATTTAATACCTCTGGAAATCCAGACTTAAAAATCACAGATATTTATAATGCTGATTTACGATATGAGTATTTCTTAGGCAAAGGGCAAATGTTTTCGGTATCTACTTTTTATAAAAATTTTAAAAACCCAATCGAATTACAAGCTTTAGCCAACAACTCCAATATATATCAAAATGCTTCTGCAGGAACCAATTATGGTATTGAATTAGAGTTTAGACTTTTAGTAAGTACTTTATTTGGAGCGAAGGAAAATAAATTTTTAGATGATTTGACTATTTTCTCCAATTTGGCAGTAATTCGTTCTGAAGTCGATATATCAAACCTCACCCCGACCGCATTTAAAACCCCAATGCAAGGGCAATCACCTTATGTGTTTAATGCCGGATTACAATATATAAATAAAGAATTGGGATGGTCATTTGCTGCCAATACAAATAGAGTGGGAGATAGAATTACGATTCACGGAAACCAAACTACTGGAAACACCGCACCTGCATTTTGGGAAAAATCAAGAACATTTTTAGATTTTCAAATAGCAAAAAACCTTTTGAAAAACAAAATTGAATTAAAATTAAACGTTCGAAATGCATTAGCAGAGGATTTAGTTTTTTACCAAAACAATGACTTGCCTGGAGCCAAAGAAATTAAAGGATTTGATGGCTTTGTAAACAAAGTATTCACAGGTGATTCTCAAAATAAGAATGGATTTGATGCTAAAGTGGATGATGAAGTGAGTAGAAATACATTTGGACGCGTTTTTTCTTTTTCAATGACTTATAATTTCTAGAGACCTATAAAATATAGTACTTAAGAGCTTGTTTTTGAAACAGGCTCTTAATGTTTAGGAAACATAATGATATTGTTATTGTAACCCTTAGTTTACATAGTGTTTACATTACAATCTTAATATTGCTAAAAAATTTAAACACACACACAAAATGAAAAAAATTTACTCTTTATCAATGTTATTACTGGTAACTTTTACTGGTTTTGCTCAATTTACTACAACAACATATCGCGGTGCATTTGCTCCAGCTCCAACAGCAATGTGGACCGACACTTGGACCGAATTTGACCCTCAAAACAAAGTGTATCCAACACCAACAGTAACTGTTTCTGCTAATATAACTACAAATACTACTTGGACAGCAGGTAATACCTATGCTTTAGGAGGACAAATTTATGTAAAAAACAACGCTACCCTAACCATTGAGCCAGGGGTGGTCATTGCGAGTATTACTCCTGGAGCAGGCTTGTTTATTACCAAAGGAGCTAAACTTATTGCAGAAGGAACAGTTAGCAGTCCAATTGTATTCACCTCTGGAAATTCAGCAGGAAATAGAAACCGAGGAGATTGGGGAGGAGTTATCTTACTAGGTAAAGGCTCTTACAATATCAACGGTGGAGTAAATAATATCGAGGGAATTGCACCAACTGCTGACACAGAATTTGGTGGTGGTGCAACTCCTGATGACAATGACAATTCAGGTTCTTTGAAATATGTGAGAATAGAATTTGCAGGGTTTACTTATGGTGCGGCAGGAAGTAATACAGAGATTAATGGATTGACAATGGGAGCTTGCGGCAAAGGAACCAAAATAGATTATGTGCAGGTTTCCTATGCTAATGATGATTCTTTCGAATGGTTTGGAGGCGCAAATGATTGTTTTCACTTGGTTGCTTTCAATGGTCTTGATGATGATTTTGATACTGATAATGGTTTTAGTGGTAAAGTTCAATTTTGTTTGGCTATCAAAGAACCTTCAGCGGCAGACACTTCAGATTCTAATTGTTTTGAAACGGATAATAATTCAACAAGTGCCGCAGGAACAAGTTTCACAAGAGGTATTTTTTCAAACTGTACTTTGGTTGGACCTACCTACAGAACTACATTGCCAAACGGAGGTACTTTAAACAATAGACATAGAAGAGGAGCGCATTTAAGAAGAAATACACAACTTCAAATTTGGAATTCTATTTTTATGGATTTTGTAGACGGGGTAGTGTTAGATGGAGCTACAACACAAACTAACGCAACAAACAACACCTTGAAATTCAAAAGTAATATTATTGCAGGTACAGCAGCAACAAAAGTTGTTGTAGCAGCTTCTCCAACTACTTATGATGTGGCAACTTGGTTTGCAAACAATAACAATACCTCTCAGGCTAGCAGCGCAGGTTTGTTAACTACACCCTACAATACTGCAGACGGAAGCATTTACACAGGATTAGATTACAGACCAGCAACAGGTTCTATCGCTTTAACAGGTGCTGATTTTACAACACTTAGTAATGATAAATTTGCTGCAAATGCTGAATTTTCTTTAAAAGTATATCCTAACCCGTCTTCAGACAGTTTCAAATTCGATTATGTTTCTTCTTCTAACGAAAAAGTAAAAGTAACAGCATATGACATTACTGGAAAAACAGTAAAATCTATTGATGTAGATTACTCAGAAATAAATGAACAAACGATTGGAAATGATTTTACTCCAGGAGTATATGTTATCGCTTTGAAACAAGGAGATATCAGCAAAACAGTTAGGGTGATCAAAAAATAAGTATCAGCTCAAATAAGTTTCAAGAGTCCCGCAAATTGCGGGACTTTTTTTGTTTAAATTTATCCCCTAATTGCAATACCAAAATAATTTTGAAAACAGTAGAACTCACCACTATCGAAGAAATGTTCGAACAAATCGAAATAATCCGCTATTTGTACCCCAATATTTCGGAAGAAAAATACAAAACATACCTTGAAGCAATGGTTCTGCACAATTATACACAGGTTGCCGTTTTTGATGAAGAAGAGTGCGTTGGACTTACTGGTTTGTGGTATGGAATCAAACTTTGGTCAGGAAAGTATTTGGAAATTGATAATTTTATTGTGCATCCTGATTATCGTTCAAAAGGAATCGGCAAACTACTCACAGATTATGTCAATCAAAAAGCAACCGATTTAGGCTGCACAATGATTGTGCTCGACGCCTATACCCAAAATTTCACCGCGCACCGATTTTATTACAATCAAGGCTATATGCCCCGAGGTTTTCATTTTGTGAAAACATTAAACGTAGACGGACTGACTTAAATCTCTTAATTTAAAAAGACTAAAACGTCACGAATTTGCTCTAATTTTAAGAATTTGTGAGAATTTGTGTAATTTGTGGTTGAATTTTTAAATAGACTTTGTTTGGATTGAATTAATAAATTCAGAATTAAACCAAAGAATTGGTTATTTTTGTGTCATAAAATTAATAGAGACACACTTGGGATTGTATAAAAATCTTTTCAAACAAACTGCCATTTACGGACTCGCAACGGTTTTGCCGAGAATGTTGAGTTTTTTATTGGTGCGATTATATACTGGAAAATTACCTACTGCCGATTATGGAGAAATGACCATCGTACTTTCTTATGTGGTATTTTTCAATGTAATTCTGTCTTACGGCATGGAAACTGCTTTTTTTAGGTTTTATAATTCTGAAAAGGACAAGCAAAATGTAATTGCTACTTCCACCATTTCAATATTTTGGTCAACCATTATCTTCCTTTTTGCAGCCTTAATTTTCAGAAATTCATTAGCCGCATATGCCAATGTCGATGTACAATACATTACTTATGCTATTTGGATTTTAGCGCTTGATGCGCTAGTAATTATTCCGTTTTCTAAGCTCAGAGCCAATCAACGACCAATGAGATATGCTGCCATCAAGATAGGAAACGTGATGGTCAATTTGATTCTCAATATTTTCTTTTTGGTCTATTTACCTGAACTTGCCGCAGACAATCCTAATTCTTTCGTCGATAATTTGTATGTCGAAAACTCTGAAATTGCGTATATTTTCATTGCCAATTTACTGGCAAGTTTACTCACATTAGTAGCGCTTTCGCCCAATTACTTCAGTTTAGAGCGAAGATTCGACAAGCTTCTTTGGAAAAAAATGATGAAATATGGCCTGCCCATTCTCGTGGCGGGAATTGCTTTTGCGGTCAACGAACATTTCGATAAAATTCTTTTAGGAAATTTGCTTCCCGAAAACATAGCCAAATCCGAAGTAGGAGCTTATTCGGCTTGTTACAAACTCGGTTTGTTTATGGTTTTGTTCGCCACAGCATTCCGCTTAGGAATCGAGCCTTTCTTTTTTAGCCATTCGTCAAATGATAAAGCACCCGAGACCTATGCCGTTATTACCAAATATTTCGTTATTTTGGGATCATTAATACTTCTGGGTGTAATTGTTTTCGCCGATGTATTGAAGTTTCTTTTATTGGCTGATAAATCGTATTGGGAGGCGATGAAAGTCGTACCGCTCATTATTCTAGCCAATTTTTGTTTGGGTATTTACAACAACCTTTCGGTTTGGTACAAACTGACCGATAAGACTCAAATAGGCGCATACATTTCGATTGTTGGAGCGATTATAACTTTGGTTTTAAATTATCTTTTAATTCCTGAATACAGCTATTATGGTTCGGCAGTTGCTACCATCTCGGCTTACGGAACTATGATGGTTATCTCGTATGTGCTCGGAAATAAATACTATCCAATTCCGTATGATATAGAAAAAATAGGCGGATATCTCGGCTTGTCAATATTGTTTTCGATTATTTCTTTTTATGGATTTAGAGAGAACTATTTTGTTGGAATCTCATTGTTGATAGGGTTTATGTATTTCATATATCGCACCGAGAAACAAACTATTTTGGGTATATTAAAACGTCCGGCTAAAAATTAGGAGCTATTTCCCGCTATTCGTTGTAATCTTTTCTTTTTTAAAGGAAAAAAGAAAAGGATTTCCACTGCTATCGGGGCTAGGGCATTCCAGAATCAACAAATTTTATATTAATTTACAATGACAATAAACATCATCAACAAATCGCAACACGACTTACCCAACTATGAAACCATAGCTTCGGCAGGAATGGATTTGCGTGCCAATTTAACCGATTCAATCACCTTAAATCCTTTAGAAAGAACTATTGTAAAAACAGGACTTTTTATCGAATTGCCAATAGGATATGAAGCGCAAGTAAGACCTAGAAGTGGCTTGGCTGCCAAAAAAGGAATTACGGTTTTGAATTCTCCTGGAACTGTTGATGCGGATTATCGCGGAGAGATTGGTGTGATATTAGTAAATTTATCCAATGAGGTTTTTGTCATCGAAAACGGAGAACGCATTGCTCAACTCATCATCGCCAAACACGAAAGAGCCGATTGGATTGAAGTTCAAGAATTGTCAGAAACCTCGAGAGGAGAAGGTGGTTTTGGGAGTACGGGGGTTAAATAATTCCTGCGCAGGCAGGAATCTTGTAAATCGATTTCCTATTCCTGCGAAGGCAGGAATCTCGTGAACTGATTTTCCTACTTCCTGCGAAGGCAGGAATCTTGTGAATTGATTTTCAACTTCCTGCGAAGGCAGGAATCTCGTGATTTAATTTTCAACTTCCTGCGAAGGCAGGAATCTAATAGATGGAAAAAGACATTTTGAGTAGTAAAAATGATTATAAATAAGATTCCTGCCTTCGCAGGAATATTGAGAAAAGACATTTTGAGTAGTAAAAATGATTATAAATAAGATTCCTGCCTTCGCAGGAATATTGAGAAAAGACATTTTGAGTAGTAAAAATGATTATAAATAAGATTCCTGCCTTCGCAGGAATAATGCCTTCGCAGGAATAAAGGAGAAAATGAAATTGTGGTATATCTACATAATGACCAATAAGCATCAAGGAGTCATTTATGTTGGAGTTACCGATAACTTAATTGAAAGAGTCAAAGCACATAAATTAAAGGTTTATCCAAATTCATTTACGGCAAAATATAACTGCGATAAGTTAATTTATTTTGAAGAATGGGACAATGGTTTAGAGGCTACAATTAGAGAAAAGCAATTAAAAAAATGGAAGCGAGATTGGAAAGTAAAATTAATTGAAGATATGAATCCAACTTGGATGGATATTAGTTTAAATTGGAATTTCGATTTTAGTAAAGTAAGAAGTAAAAAATAAATATGATAGATTCCTGCCTGCGCAGGAATATGGCCTTCGTAGGAATGAGATAGATACCTGCCTTCGCAGGTAAGAAAAAAATAATTATTAACCAAGATACCTGCTTTCGTAGGTATTAAAAAGATACCCGCCTTCGCGGGCAGTAAGTATGAAAATAATAGTACCAATGGCTGGACGTGGAAGCAGACTAAGACCACACACATTAACCATTCCGAAACCTTTAATTCCAATTGCTGGAAAGCCAATTGTGCATCGTTTGGTTGAAGATATAGCAGGAGTTTTGAATCAGGAAATCGAAGAAATTGCTTTTATCATCCACGAAAGTTTTGGCAAAAAAGTAGAAGAAGATTTAATCGCTATTGCCGAAAAGTTAGGCTCAAAAGGAACAATTTATTATCAAAACGAAGCATTGGGAACAGGTCACGCCATTATGTGTGCCAAGGATTCTTTGAGCGGACCGGCTGTGATTGCATATGCCGATACTTTGATTCGTGCCGATTTCGACTTGGATCAAAACGCTGATAGCGTGATTTGGGTAAAAAAAGTAGATCAGCCAGAAGCTTTTGGGGTAGTCAATTTAAATGAAAAAAATCAAATCATTGAGCTAGTCGAAAAACCTAAGGAATTTGTTTCTGACCTTGCTGTTATTGGAATATATTATTTCAAAGATGTTGCCGTTCTTAAAAACGAATTGCAATTTGTTTTAGATAACAATATCATCAACGGTGGTGAATATCAAATTAACGACGGAATCAAACAAATGATGGCCAAAGGAATGATTTTTGTGCCGGGAGAAGTCGCCGAATGGATGGATTGCGGTAACAAAGATGTAACCGTCGAAACTAATTCTAGAATGCTAGGTTTTTTACATAATGACGGAGAGAATTTAATAGATTCCACTGTAAAATTGGAGAATTCAACCATAGTTCCTCCCTGTTATATTGGAAAAGACGTTGTTTTGATTAACGCAACAGTTGGTCCAAACGTGTCTTTAGGAAATGGATGTCATGTTGTTGATAGTTCTATAAAAAACAGTTTGGTCCAAACGCATTCGCATATCAAAAACGCCAATCTTGACAACGCCATGATAGGAAGCCACGCTAGTTTTGATGGTAATTTCACCAGCATTAGCATTGGTGATTATTCGGTTTTGGAATAATAAAGAGGTGTTAACTCAGGTTGAAAATTAAAAAATTAAGCTATTTACTTTTAAACCATTAAGAAATTAAGGCTCATTAAGACTAAAAACTTAATTTTCTTAATGGTTTAAAAAAAGTAATGGATTTTAATAAGTTGATTGTAATATTTGAAGCAACAACAATGAAAAAAACAATTTCATTCTTTTTATTCTTGGTTTTGCTTTGCAATTCAGCTTTGCTATTGGCGCAAGCCGAACCCGAATCAATAGTGCCGGATGAAGATAAATTTCAAGATTATTTTTATGAATCTTTGAAGCAAAAAGGGATCGAAAATTATGACCGAGCGATTACAGAATTAGAACATTGTTTGAAATTAAAACCCAATGATGCCACAATTTACTCTGAATTGGGAAAGAATTATTTGGGACAAAAAGACTATGAGCGTGCTTATAATTCATTCGAAAAAGCAGCACAAATTGACCCGAAAAACAAATGGTTTTGGGCGGGAATGTATGAGGTAAATTATCAAACAAAGAATTACAATCAAGCCATTGTCAACATTAACAAGTTGATAGAATTTGACCCCGCATATAAGGAAGATTTGGTTTCGTTGTATATGTACACACAGCAATTTGACAAGGCACTGGCACTCATCAATGAGTTGAATGAAAAGGCAGGAAAATCTTCTATGCGGGAAATGTATAAAACACAAATTTTGTCGCAAGGGAAATATCAAAATGCTGAAATAGAAAATTTGTTAAATCAAATAGATAAGAACCCAAAGGTGGAGTCCAATTATATAGCTTTACTGAAGTTGTATTCTCAGAATAATGAAGCCGAAAAAGCCTTGCAAATCATCAAAAAACTGGAAGTCGAAATTCCAGGTTCGGAATGGGCACAAGTAGGGCTTTTTAAATATTATTTAGACAAAAACGATACGCAAAAGGCGATAAATTCGATGAATGTGATTTTGGCTAGTACTAGCATAGACGCCAAAATTAAAAACAAAGTGCTGCTTGATTTCTTGAATTTTGTCAAAACAAATCCCAAGTTTACGCCTGAATTAGAAAAGGCTTTTTCCTATTTTGACAAAGACCCAGATGCAAATCTAAATAAGGAAATAGGTAAATTCTACCTGAACAAAAAGCAAGCGGATAAAGCCATTTTATATTTTGAGAAGGCGTTAAAAAGCAATTCTGTCGAAGATGTGGAAACTAATTTATTGCTGCTTCAAGCCTATGTCGAAAACAAACAGTTTGAACTATTGGCAAAAAAAGCGGCCAATTTGATAGAGATTTATCCAAGTCAACCGCAATTTTATTATTTTGCGGGTGTGGGCAACAATCAATTAAAACAGTACAAAAACGCAATTACATTTTTGGAAATGGGCTTAGATTATGTAGTAGGCGATGTGGTTCTAGAAGCCAATTTTAATCTTCAATTAGGGGAGGCCTACAACGGTTTAGGTGATTTCAAGAAAAAAGAAATGTATTTTGCAAAAGCCAATCAATTGGTAAAAGCTAAAAAGTAACAGATAGAATGAATAGAATATACAAAAACATAATAATACTTTTTTTGATAAGTTTCGCCAGTTCATTAGCATTGGTGTCGTGTAAATCTAAGACCGCCGTGGTGGATGCATCGAAAAACGAAAACAGAAAGAGCATCAATAAAACCATAGAAAACTATTACAACAATAAAAATGAATTTTCTACATTATATATAAAAGCGAGTGCTAAATATGTAACCGAAAAACAAAGCCAGAACGTAACTGCCGAAATAAAGATCAAAAAAGACGAACAGATTTTGGTAAGCGTTCGTTTTTTAGGGATTACAATGGCAAAAGCATTGATTACTCCCACCAAGGTCAGTTATTATGAAAAACTTGGAGGCACTTATTACGAAGGTGATTTCACCGCATTAAGTCAGTTGTTAGGAACCGATTTAGATTATAATAAAGTTCAAAATCTGATTTTAGGTAGAGCGATAGATAATTTGAAAGAGGGAAAATATACAGAGACACTTGCCGATCAAGTATATCGATTGGATGAGATATCGGATGCGAACACAAAGAAATCGTTCTATATTGATGCCAATAATTACTCTATAAATAAACAAGAGGTTTCACAAACCAAAGAAGAAAGAATGATTCAGGTGGTGTATTCCAATAAAAAAGAGTTTAAGGAAATGTCCCTACCTTTGGCCATCAACATCGACTCCTATCAAAAGAAGGGCAAAGCGGAGATAAACTTAATTTATAGCGCAGTGAACTTCAATGAAGAACTTTCTTTTCCTTATAGTGTTCCAAATGATTACAAAAGAATTATAATTAAGTAAATTTGCACAAACGTTTTATACCATGCCAAAATTTCTCATAAGCCTAATTTTACTAAGTATGACTTCATTGATGTGGAGTCAAGATTCACAGCAAGAAAAATTAGAACAACGAAAAGCCCAAATTCAGCAAGAAATCAGAGATAATGAAAGGCTGCTGCAATCAGTCAAGAAAAAAGAAAAATCAGCAGTAAGTGTTGTTATCGTTCAAGCTAATAAAATAAAGCTAAAAGAAAAACTGATCAATACCACCGAAAGACAAGCCAAATTATTGGGCAATGATATTTACATCAATCAACTGCAAATCAACAAGCTAAAAAGGGAATTAGATACCTTAAAAGCAGATTACGCCAAGATGATTGTAAAATCATACAAAAGCCGTTCAGAGCAAAGCCGCGCAATGTTTATTCTGTCTTCAAACAGCTTTTTGCAAGCCTATAAAAGAGCACAGTATATGAAACAATATACGAGTTATAGAAAAATGCAAGGCGATGAGATTACATCTAAATCGACCCAGTTGGCAGAGCATAATGAAAAATTAGGAGTTCAGAAATCGGCCAAACAAAAATTGATTGAAGAAAACGAAAAAGAAAGATTGTCATTGCTAAAAGCCAAGCAAGAGCAGCAAAAAATAGTAAATTCTATTAAAAAGGATAAGAATAAAATTGCAGCTGAAATCAAAAAACGACAAGCCGAAGCCAGAGCTATTGACAGACAGATTGACCGAATCGTAAGGGAGGCAATAGCCGAAGCCAATAGAAAAGCCGCCTTAGAAAAAGCAATGGCTAGAGCCAAAGCTGAAGCCAAAAGCGGAGATTCAAACGAAGATATTAAAACCCGTGCCAAGGCTATCGTGTCTGCTAATCCTGTAGCAATGTCCTCGAAAATAGTATTAACAGCCGAAGCCAAAATACTTGCTGATAATTTCAAAGCCAACAGAGGTAAACTTCCTTGGCCAGTAGAAAAAGGGTTTGTATCACTGCCTTTTGGCGATCAGCCTCACCCACAATTTCCGTCTTTGAGGGTTCACAATAGTGGTGTCGAAATAACCACTGATCAGGGAGCGACAGCCAGAGCGGTTTTTGCAGGCGAAGTAACTAGCGTAATGGTATTATCTCCTGTAAATAAAGCAGTTATGATTCAACACGGGGACTATTTTACGGTTTACCAAAACTTAAGTTCCGTATCGGTAAGCAAGGGTGATAAAGTTAGTATCAAGCAAGGAATTGGTAGGGTAAGAACCAATGGAGAGACCGGAAGAACCGTTCTAAAATTTACCATTTCACAAAATACTACCTATAACAATCCGTCGAGTTGGTTGTTTAATATGTAATGAAGTTAGAATAAAACGAAAACAGCACCATTTTTTAATGATAAAATGGTGCTGTTTTTGTAAATAGAAAACTGAGCTACTGTTGTTGCTGTTGCTGTTGCTGCTGTTGCCTCATTTGCAGCTTGAGTTGGTATTCAATAAGATCGAGTTGTTTTTGCACTTCATCAGAAACTTTTTTGAGTTTTACTTCGTTTTTTTCTTCAAATAGTCTACCGTCTTCATAACTTATTGCAACACTAACAGTAAGATTTTGCTTGGCAAATCCTTTAAAAGAACCTTTTACAGGAGTGCATTCATCAAAATCTCTCCCCACAGAAAGTTTTACGTGCTTGTCCATAGTCCAAATATTATTGGTAGGGTCAATGCCTAGCCAGCCTTGGGTTGGGGTATAAAATTCAACCCAAGCATGAGTTGCTCCTTCGCCTCTTAAAATAGCATTATTTGAACAAACATAACCACTTACATAGCGCGAAGGAATACCAGCTGTGCGCAGCATCTGCAAAAGCACGTGAGCAAAATCTTGGCAAACTCCTTTTTTGTGAGCCAGAATTTCGTCCACAGTGGTTTCAATATTTGTTATTCCCTTGGTATAAGTAAAGTTTTTGAAAATATACGTACTACATAATTGACCAATTTCTGTGATGGATGGAACTTCGTATAATTTTGCAGGAGGTAACTGTTGATTTAATTAAAATCTCTTTCAAGGCTTCTCCAATCACTTTTAATGAATTAAGAATAGGTTTAGCCAATTTTCGGCGACCTTTTTTAGTTTATGAATTTATTCCTTATTTCTAAAGGCGGCATAATACAACTGTCCTTTTTGCCAAACAACTTA
>NZ_JBIKRX010000045.1:0-23198 GCF_044348915.1 Flavobacterium sp.
CCTCCAGCTTCCTTCAGATTCTACCTCACGGTAGACACCCTTGCTCTTGGCTAACGATTCCCATTGGCAGGCTCGTTCGGGATTTACACCCTATAGATATATGGTATGCGTAGCGCACAACAAAAAAGGTGTCAATTTTCATTGACACCTTTTTTTATATGATTGAAAAAAATATTAATATCTTCCTCTGTCTCCACCTCCACGGTTGTCTCCACCACGGCTGTTTCCACCACCATAACCTCCGCGT
Organism: Flavobacterium sp.; assembly: GCF_044348915.1. Lineage (GTDB taxonomy): Bacteria > Bacteroidota > Bacteroidia > Flavobacteriales > Flavobacteriaceae > Flavobacterium. The sequence goes on from NZ_JBIKRX010000045.1 coordinate 248, forward strand.
GAATCTCCACCACGGCTGTTGTTATAACTTCTTCTTTCGCCTTCTGGTTTTGGCTCAGACTTGTTCACTACGATAGCACGACCTTGAACAGTCGCTCCGTTTAGCTCATCAATTGCTTTTTGAGCTTCTTCATCACTTGGCATTTCAACAAAACCGAATCCTTTACTTCTTCCAGTAAATTTATCAGTAATAATTTTTACAGAATCAACTGCACCGTAAGCCTCGAAAGACTCTCTTAAATCTGCTTCCTCAATACTGAACGGAAGGCTTCCAACAAAAATATTCATATGTACTTATTTAGTATAATTGTGGCAAATGTAGTCTTATTTTTTTCTAATCTACTACATATTAGCTTATTTATGATTTATTATTGTAAAATTAAGGTATTGCTGGTAATGTATTCGCCGAATTTGAGCTAACGGGAACTTTATAAAAGCGACCATATTGAAAATTCATCAACGGACCTGCTAATGGATTATTTTTGATGTTTTCAGCATTAAACTTAAAAGTTCCAGTAACTGTTTTATTTACAGCATCGTATTCTTCGAGTACTATTTCCCCATTGCCAATGTTGGTGCCAGTTGAGAAAGTGATTGTACCACTTGCATCGGTCAAAACATAGGTTGCCGTATTAGAATTGCTCGTTCCTAAAGTATAGGAATCTAGCTTTACAGAAGTTGTTTTTAATGTCATTGTTTCGTTTCTAGTAAAACCCTCGATCGTCAAAGAACCATTCGACGCTAGTGTCGCCCTTGTTTGAACAGCTCTCCAAAAAACATTGTCTTTTCGACCTTCAAAAGCAGGGTTGTTGAACTTAACTTCTTCGCTACAAGACGCAAAAGCAAGGATTAGAAATAAATATAGAAGCTGTTTTTTCATCCGAGGAAACTATTTGATTTTTATTTGAAAATGAAATTCGCCACGCTCATTTCGTAATTATGTACCTTTTCATAGAAACAAAAGTATATTATTTTAGATTATAAATGGAAACTGAAAGGAATATTTCATCCGAAAATCGACATAATACACTACTATTCATTAAAATACAATTTGAATTAGTATTTATAAATAAAAAATGTATCTTTGCACCCTTAATTAATCGAGGTCGAGTACCTCAAAATTTAATCATTAGATTATGTCAGTAAAAATTAGATTACAAAGACACGGTAAAAAACAAAAACCGTTTTACTGGGTTGTAGCAGCAGATGCTCGCTCAAAAAGAGATGGTAAATACCTAGAAAAAATTGGTACTTACAATCCAAACACAAACCCTGCAACTATCGAATTGAATTTGGATAGCGCAGTAAAATGGTTGCACAATGGTGCTCAACCAACTGATACAGCAAAAGCAATTCTTTCGTACAAAGGTGCTTTATTGAAACACCACCTTGATGGAGGTATTCGCAAAGGTGCTTTGACTCAAGAACAAGCTGATGCAAAATTAGCTGCTTGGTTAGAAGCTAAAGCTGGAAAAGTTGATGCTAAAAAAGATGGTTTGACAAAAGCTCAAGCTGCTGATAAAGCAAAAGCTTTCAAAGCTGAACAAGAAGTAAATGCAAAACGTCTAGCTGCTGCTGCACAAGCTGAAGCTGATGCTATTGCTGCTGCAACTCCTGCTGTTGAAGAAGAAGTTGAAGCTGAGGTTGAAGCTACTGCTGAAGAAGAAGTTGCTGAAGAAGTTGCTGAAGTTGAAGCTCCTGCTGCTGAAGAAGCTACAGAGCAAACTCCAGAAGCATAATTCACAAGCGAGGATGCGTAAAGAAGATTGTTTCTATTTAGGTAAAATCGCAAAAAAATTTAGTTTCAAAGGGGAAGTTTTAGCCTATTTAGACACGGACGAACCTGAGTTATACGAAAACTTGGAATCAGTGTTTGTTGAATGCAACAAACACTTGGTTCCTTTTTTTATTGAAACTAGCTCACTACACAAAAACGATTTCCTCCGAATTCGTTTTGAAGATGTAAATACCGAGGAGGAAGCGGAAGCTTTACTCGGAAATGATTTGTATCTTCCTCTAAAAATGTTGCCAAAACTTACGGGTAACAAATTCTATTTTCACGAAGTCATAGGTTTCGAAGTAGAAGACAAACGCTTGGGATATGTTGGAGAAATCCAATCTATTAACGACACCACAGCTCAACCACTGTTTGAAGTTCTCAAAGGTGATGCCGAAATTCTAATTCCGATGATCGATCATTTCTTGGTCAAAATTGACCGAGAGAACAAGAAAGTCATTATGGACTTGCCGGAAGGCTTGATAGAGATGTACCTATAAGTGAAATCCCAATACTGAAATTCCAAATTCCAACAATAGTAGAGAAATTCTAAAATTTTTAAATTCAAAAAAAGTATGAAGTTTACTTCGATTGAATCATATTTGGATTAAAATTAAGTTAAATTTGAATTCTTGGAATTTGGAATTTATTTATTTTTGGAATTTGATATAATTATGGAAAAACCATACGATTTAGAAGAACGAACTTTTTTGTTTGCTAAAGAATGTAGAATCTATATTCAAAAGCTTCCAAAAACTATATCCAATATTGAAGACGGAAAACAACTAGTAAAATCTTCAGGCTCTGTTGGAGCAAATTATATCGAAGCAAACGAGAAACTAGGTGAAAAAGATTTGTCTTTTCGATTGAAAATAGCTAGAAAAGAAGCCAAAGAATCTAAGTACTGGCTTCGACTATTACAAGAACTAAATCCAGAATTTAAAGAAAAATCAGAAAATTTACTGTTTGAAGTCGAAGAATTAAGAAAAATTCTATCGGCGATAATAACTAAAATAAATCCCAATAACAACTAAAATAAATTCCAATACTAAAATTCCAAAAGTTAGGAACTCCAAATTTTCCCATTTGTTGGAATTTAGAATTTAATTTTTGGAATTTCCCTCAAGATAGGAATTTTCTTTTTTTGGAATTTCTCTTTTTGTTTGGAATTTGGAATTTAAAAAATTGGAATTTTCATTATCTCCTTGAATCCTAAATTATGTTTTCATTTAAAAAATTTGTTATAAAGCAAGAACGTACGGCAATGAAAATTGGCACCGATGGTGTTTTGCTTGGTGCCTGGACTCCCATTGAAAACAATCCTTTCAGTATTTTAGACATTGGAACTGGAACTGGAATCATTGCCTTGATGCTGGCGCAAAGAAGTCGTGCACAGCAAATTGATGCTTTAGAAATTGACGAAGATGCTTACGAACAAGCCACAGACAATTTTGAAAATTCCCCTTGGAACGACCGCTTGTTTTGTTTTCACGCAGGCTTGGACGAATTTGTCGAAGAACCAGAGGACGAATATGATTTAATAGTTTCGAATCCGCCTTTCTATACTGAAGATTACAAATCTGATAATGACCAACGCGATTTAGCCCGCTTTCAAGACGCAATGCCTTTTGAAGATTTGATTGAAGCAGCCGCTTTGTTACTCTCTGTAAACGGAATCTTCTCCGTAATTATTCCTTTCAAAGAAGAGGCAACTTTCTTGGCTCTTGCAAATGAATACGAATTATTCCCTTTAAAAATTACTCGCGTCAAAGGAACCCCAACCTCCGAAATCAAACGCAGTCTTTTGGCTTTTAGCCGAAATGAAACTCCAAATTTTCCTATTGATGAATTAATCATCGAAACCGCACGGCATATTTACACTCCAGAATACGTCGCCTTGACAAAGGATTTTTATTTGAAGATGTAATTCAAATTTTGGACATTATCATTTTTTGCCATTTCGGTTTTAATTAATAAATAATTTCTTAAATTTGAATTGAATTCTAATTTATTCTTTACCTACACTTGATAAATTATGATTTATAAGTAGAAGGAAATTTCTAGCGCTAATTCACTTTCAATAACTATGAAAACAAATTTATATCTCTTTTTGACTTTGTTTTTTACACTAGGATTGTTGGCTCAATCTCCTGTTATTTCCAACAAACTGTTTTCTATCGGTAGTTATGGTCGGGCTGGAATTGGTTATGGATTGGGAACAGAAGCCGCTTTCCCACAATCGCTCAATCTCAACGGAATGGGCTCCATTGGAGGAAGATTCGAAGAAAATGATTACTTAGAATTGGCCACAGGCTTACACTTTAATCCCAAAATTGGTGGAAAAGAATCCACCAAAATAAGTGTGCAAGCGCGATTTGCATTTTATACGACTCAAGGACAACTTATAGGCAATGTATCCAACAAATCCATTGGAGGAATAACCACTGCTTTGCCCGAACTGTTTGCAGAAGCGAAGAATATCAACGGTAGCGACTGGAGTGTTTGGGCTGGAGCCAGATTATTCCGTGGCGATGACATTCACGTGATTGACCATTTTTATTTTGACGATCATTCCGGACAAGGCGTGGGTATACAGCATAAAAACACTAAGTTTTCGGTTATTTTTACAGGTTCAATTGACACGACCTCAACATTACCGCCCAATTTTTATTTGAACATCGTAAACGGAACACCAACATTAGGCTTACGTAATCGCTACATTTCTGTTTTAGAACACGAAATTCAAGTTAAAAAAGGGTATGTGAAATTGATGGGGGAATTTCAACGCCTTCCTTCAGGTATTGCCAAAGACGGCAGTAAGGAATACAGTTACCCTGCGGATTACGGATTTGTTCTAGGAGTTAAATACAACAAAAGTCTCTCGACCAAACTACCAGGCTCCTTTAATGCCATAAGTGTTCGATATGGCACAGGAATCGCCAACGGAGGAGATGGAGGTAGTAGCCGGACCTACACTACTTATGGTGCACCAAACCTAGAAACCAACAGTTTTAGTAAAGCCAACTCTTTTGCATTTACCGAAACGTTTTTGCTTAACTTAAGCAAAAAGTATTCTCTTAATGCCTATGCCATTTACACCAAAAGTAGAGGCGCAAGTGATAGCCTCAATAAAGCACCGGATTATCTAGGTAAACAATTACTATTCAATAGGAAGCAAGACATCGCTTTTGGAGCAAGAGGAACCTATTATATTAATGATTGGTTTCATATATTACACGAACTTGATTTTGCTTGGCGGAAAGATGGTACGCAAGATTTTGCTCAAATGACCAAATTTACTCTTGCGCCTACGTTGGTTCCAACCGCTAAGCGTAATGTTTGGGAACGACCTCATTTTAGATTGGTGTATAGTGTAGCACATTACAATCAATTTGCAGCCAACAATCTCTACTCACCCTATCTCGCGCAAAGCGGCACCAAAAATTGGGGACAATACATCGGTGTCAAAATGGAATATTGGATTTGGTAAATCTCTATTGAGCCATTAAATTATTTTTTAAGAACCGTTTAATCTTGTTCTTTAAAATCAAAAATATTTAGATATATAACTTTATGCTATTGTTTTGTTATATTTCTTTCTGTAGATTTGTGAAATAAACTTTCTTACTATGAGACCAGACTTATTTCAAGCACCAGATTATTTCCTCCTTGACGATTTATTGACCGACGAACATAAATTAGTCCGTGATTCGGCTCGTGAATGGGTAAAACGCGAAGTTTCGCCAATCATAGAAGACTTTGCTCAAAAAGCACAATTTCCATCTCAAATAATCAAAGGTTTGGCAGAGATTGGTGCGTTCGGCCCCTATATTCCTGAGGAATATGGTGGTGCTGGATTGGATCAGATTTCATATGGTTTGATTATGCAGGAAATAGAAAGAGGTGATTCAGGTGTACGCTCCACGGCTTCGGTTCAATCGTCATTAGTAATGTATCCAATTTGGAAATACGGCAACGAAGAACAAAGACTAAAATACTTACCCAAACTAGCTTCAGGAGAATTTATGGGTTGTTTTGGCTTGACCGAACCCAATTACGGCTCCGATCCGGGAAGTATGATTACCAACTTCAAAGATATGGGCGACCATTATCTATTAAATGGCGCTAAAATGTGGATTTCGAATGCACCTTTCGCTGATATTGCTATTGTTTGGGCAAAAAATGAGGAAGGAAGAATCCACGGGTTGATTGTAGAACGAGGAATGGAGGGATTTTCGACTCCAGAAACCCACAATAAATGGTCACTTCGTGCCTCGGCAACTGGTGAATTGATTTTTGATAATGTAAAAGTCCCTAAAGAAAATTTATTACCAAATAAATCTGGATTGGGAGCACCTCTAGGTTGCTTGGATTCTGCTCGTTATGGCATTGCTTGGGGAGCGATTGGCGCTGCGATGGATTGTTATGACACGGCTTTGCGTTATGCCAAAGAAAGAATCCAATTTGACAAACCGATAGCTGGAACACAATTGCAACAAAAAAAATTAGCCGAAATGATCACCGAAATCACTAAAGCACAATTGTTGACTTGGCGATTGGGCGTTTTGAGAAACGAAGGAAAAGCGACAACGGCTCAAATCTCGATGGCGAAAAGAAATAATGTCGATATGGCGATTCATATTGCTCGCGAAGCCCGACAAATGCTGGGCGGAATGGGAATCACTGGTGAATACTCGATTATGCGACATATGATGAATTTAGAATCAGTGATTACTTATGAAGGAACCCACGATATTCATTTGTTGATTACAGGTATGGACATTACCGGCATTCCAGCTTTCAAATAAGCATAAACAACTATTAAACTATTCATAAAATATTGATTTAAAGCTTCTTGGAAACGAGAAGCTTTTTAATTTTATACTCATTATAGTGTTTAATAATTGAAAATAGTAGTAGAAATGAAAAATAGTATTGCCATAATAACCACTTTGTTTTTCGTTTTTACGTTTGCGAGTTGTTCAAGCGCGGATGATAGCACTCCAAGCCCTCCTGCAGCAATCAAACCAATAATAGTTGATACAAGTTTACCGCGACAACTGAATTATATAGCTCTTGGAGACAGCTACACCATTGGACAAAGCGTTTGTGAAACCTGTCGCTTTCCAGAACAATTAAGGAAAAAACTAGATAGTCAGAATCCAAAAAACACCTACACTTTAAAAATTATTGCTCAAACCGGCTGGACGACAACCAACTTAATTTCTGCTATAAACAGCCAAAATCTATCTGCAAATTATGATTTAGTAACCTTGTTGATTGGAGTTAACAACCAATATCAAAACAGAGCGTTTTCGATTTATGAAAATGAATTTCCGCAATTAGTTACCCGAGCTCTAGCGCTCTCTAAAGGGGATAAGTCGAATGTAATTGTAGTTTCGATTCCGGATTATGCTTACACCCCTTTTGGAAAGTCACTTACCAATCCATCAAAGGTTTCTACTGAAATTGACAGTTATAATGCTTTTGCACAAAAATATTGCGTCGATAGAAACATTGAGTTTATTACAATTACAGACATTACAAGGCAGGGTTTTGCAAATCCTTTGCTAGTGGCTACAGATGGCTTACATCCTTCGGAACTAGCTTATTCCCTTTTTGTGGAAAGAATATTCCCTAAAGCTTCAACTGCCATTAATAATTAAGAGTGGCCGAAATCTAAAACAATGGTGCTATTTCAATTTCCAATCCTTCCAAAGCTTTTGTTACAGGAATTTGACAACTCAAACGACTATTGGTTTTAGCATTGGGTAATCTCGAAAGGGTAGCTAGTTCCGCTTCTTTTTTTTCAGGTAAATTCACCTCATTAGTAGTATAGCATTGACAGGTGTGACACATTGCATTTCCGCCGCACAAACCAATTGTTCCAACAGGTTCAAGCTCATAAGCACGAACAACATGCATCAAATTTAATGACATATCTGTGGGCGCTTTTACTTCGTGTATTTCTCCTTTGCGGTTTTTTATCTTAATTGTAATATCCATTTCTTTAATGCAATTTTCAGTATGTTACGAATGCTTGAGTATAAATTTACACTTTAAAACATAAAACGACCATGCCAAAAATAAAATATAAGCATGGTCGTTCTAAAAAATTATTTAACCTACATTGACAACAGTTTCGATTTGTGGCGCGTACTTTTTGATTGTAGTTTCCACTCCTGCTTTTAGCGTCATTTGGTTGACACTACAACTAGAACAAGCACCTTGCAGACGTACAGTTACGTGCTTATCCTCCTCGATAGACACCAACTGTATATCACCTCCATCCGATTTCAAAAAAGGTCGGACTTCATCGAGTGCTTTCAAAACATTTGTTGTTAATTCTTCTGTAGTCATTTTTAAATTATTAATTAACCCTCGAAACAGGTTATTATATTATTTTTTTGAGGAACAACCCGCCATTGTAGTTATTTTAACTACTTCAGTCGCTGGTAAATTTTCATTTCTGTTCACCACTTCCTGCACCACATTTCTGGTAATTTCGTTGAAAACGGTTTCAATAATCGAATCCGATTGTAGTGCTGCTGGACGACCAAAATCTCCCGCTTCACGTACAGATTGTACCAAGGGAACTTCTCCTAAAAACATCACTTGTAAATCGTCAGCTAGGTTTTTGGCACCCTCTTTTCCGAAAATGTAATATTTGTTTTCAGGCAACTCTGCTGGTGTGAAATAAGCCATATTTTCGATAATTCCAAGTACAGGAACATTGATTGCCTCAGAAAGGAACATCGAAACTCCTTTTCTAGCATCGGCAAGCGCTACTGCTTGTGGCGTACTTACCACAACTACACCCGTAATAGGCAAAGCTTGAACTATAGATAAATGTATATCACCTGTTCCTGGTGGTAAATCGATAAGCAAGAAGTCTAAATCTCCCCAATCTGCATCAAAAATCATTTGGTTTAACGCTTTTGAAGCCATTGGCCCACGCCAAATTATCGCTTGGCTAGGAGGTGTGAAAAATCCAATAGAAAGTATTTTGACACCATAATTCTCTATAGGTTTCATTTTTGATTTGCCATCTATTTCTACCGAAAGAGGTCTAGCACTTTCAACATCAAACATTATTGGCATTGAAGGCCCGTAAATGTCCGCGTCAAGAATTCCAACAGAAAAACCCATTTTAGCAAGTGATACCGCTAAGTTCGCAGTAACAGTCGATTTTCCAACTCCACCTTTCCCTGAGGCAACGGCAATTATATTTTTGATTCCAGGAATAGACTTATCTGGAGCATCGCTTTTTTCTGGAGCTTCAACTTTGACATTGATGGTGATTTTGGCCTCCGGAGAAACCTTCTCTAAAATCGTTTTTTTGATGTCGTCTTCGGCACGTTTTCTAATGTGCATTGCTGGCACGTGCAATACCAAATCTACTATTACTTCATCGGCAAAAGTCACAACATTTGCAATAGCTCCGCTTTCGACCATATTCTTCCCTTCTCCAGCAACAGTGATCGTTTCTAATGCTTTAAGAATGTCTTTTTTATCTAATTTCATCTTCTATTTATAGTTTGCAATTGAAAAAATTCAACTGAATATTATGTTTATTTAAACTGATTCTATTATAATTTTACGAATGCAAATATAGTGAAGAAGTTAGATAGTGACAATGATTAACCATAGCTAATTTCTATTTAGAGATAAAAATAAAATTCAGTTTTGAATTACAAAATGGAATCCTTTTTTTATTTATATTAGGAGGATAATAATATAAACACAAAACACAGTTTATATGGGCTTAAGTTTTCATTATAAAGGCAAATTTAAAAACCCTGAATCATTAAAAAAAATGATCGAGGAAGTGACCGATATATGCAAAGCAAATAAATGGGAGTTTGCCATTTTTGAAGATACATTTCCCAATAATACGTTCACTTTAAAACCCAATTCAGATAAAATTTACGGCCTTTTTTTTACCCCACCAAAATGCGAAACAGTGCATTTAACCTTTCTTTCTAATGGAAAATTATGTGCCGCCCATAATCTTCAACTAAACAAAAACGTAGAAAACCTAGAAGATGACATTTATCTCTATTTCCTTTCTGTAAAAACCCAATACTGTGGCGCAGCAATACATAAAATTCTAATTTCTGTTTTTGATTATTTAAATAAAAATTACTTTGAAGAATTTGAATTCACAGATGAGGGGCAATATTGGGAAACCCGAGATGAGAAATTGCTTGAAGAAACCTTCAACAGATATTCAAATCTAATCAATAGTTTTGAAAGTGCACTAGAACACATACCCGTTTTAGAGGGAGAATCCATAGAAACCTATATTTTAAGAATGGCAGAAATCGTTAAAAATCATAATCATGAATAAAGAAGAAAACCACGAAGAAGAACTTCCGAAACTCAACATTAAGCAAGAAAATGAATTCAAAAAGCTGAAGCTCAATTTAGAGCACGGTGCTATATTTCCAGACCAAATGCATCCTGATTTACCGCCTGAAATAGAGTCGATATTTCTGGATTCGATTATGAATTTTGAAAACGCGTATCAAAACGTGAAACAAATTTCGGTTTTCGACAAATTAGGCAAGCCAGAATTTAAACCCACAGACGCACTATCAAACGAGGAAATAAGTATTGAACTAGATCGAATTATGGATCTAATGGCTCAAAATGGACTTGCATTAGACGTGCTCTGTGACTATGAAGACCAAGACAGATTGATTTATTCCTTTATAACCACGGAGCTTTTTTTGCACGAAATAAACGATATGAATGTTCCTGTAATGCTTTTTAATTTCATTTATGAGGAATTTCATCAAAATCACAAATACGATTTAGAACATGCAACTGAAGATTTTTTGAGAATGTTCTTCAATACAAAATCTGATTTTTATGACGAATATCATAGCAAAGACGCAACAAATCACGAAGAATTAAACAATTTCAGATCCTTATTTAAAAAATTTAAAATGAAGTTTTTTAAATTTAAGGACATAGCTTTTGATGAACAAAATGCAAAAGTGGAATTCAACATTGATTTTTGTGCAAAAATAAAAGGTACAGATTCTAAGATTTCTTATTCTGGAGATGGAAAAATCACCTTTGAATATGAATATGGATATTGGTATGTGAGAAAAGTGGTTTTGCCCATTAATGATTAAATCTTGTTTTTGCTTAATTCGTTTAGACTGAAAACCGCTAACTGATTACTGCACACTGATTTCCGGCTCCCAAAAATGTTTTTCGAAATCAATAATTTGATTGTCAACGACCATAATCCCCTCGCTTTCGAGCAATTGCTCCATAAGATTGGTCCCATCAAAATGGTGTTTGCCGGTAAGCAATCCCTTTCGATTTACTACGCGATGCGCTGGAACATCTTCGAGATTATGAGCGGCATTCATTGCCCACCCCACCATTCTGGCGGATCGAGCTGTGCCTAAAGCTTTGGCTATAGCACCATAGCTTGTGACTTTTCCGAAAGGAATTTGCCGAGCAACGGCATAGACTTTTTCAAAAAAATTTTCGTTGGATTTTTCCATCATTCTACCAATAATATTCGATGATGTTGATCAACGTGATTATCGAAATCAAGCCCGTAATGCAACCGATGATGGTATTCATGTTTTTCATAATGAAATCTCTTTTACTTTCTATATTGTTAAAAAAAGAAATATAAAAATAAAAGACCAAAAACGAACCTATTACGACCCCATTTACAAAGATCAATATGGAAGTCATATCGAATGAAAATAAATGATATGAAGCCAAGGAAATACTAACAAAAACGTAGTATGGAATGGGGAAAAAGTTCAATGCAGACAACAACATTCCAAGAAAAAAGCGCTTGGTTACACTTTTTGAAACAAGCTTCTTGGTTTTATCCTTTGGTTTTTTGGCCAACCAGAAAAAATAAACGGTCAAGGTTGCAAATATTCCAAAACCAACTTCACGCAACAAAGTAACCAAATCAGGTCTTCGGTGAATAATCTTAGCAAATAATATAGAGAAAAAAACTTGGAAACAAATAACAAGAATAGCTCCAAACACAAACCACAACGCATTCCTTTTTCCTTCTTTATGATTCACTTTGGCAGCTGTCATATTGATTAATCCTGGCGGAATAATCCCAATAACAGCACTCAAAAAACCGAAAAATAAAGGGGTAATAAGCCCCCTAACCCCCGAAGGGGGAATTCCTAATGCAACTTGAAACAGATTCAACATAATTATCCAAATTAATTATTCCCCCTTCGGGGGCTAGGGGGCAATTTTAAATCGAATGTAAGTTATGGCCTTGTTGATTTCTAAATACTGCTTTTCGTAAAAAGTCTGGAAAGCGGTAACTTCCTCTGGACTTCCTTCGTTCACGTATACATTATGATTGGCGTACAAGACCTCGTGCCCTTCTCCGTGTAGCAAACCTAAAGTATAACCGTGCATAAATTCGCTATCGGTTTTCAAATTGACAACACCAGATTTTTTCAGGATTTTTTTATACAATTGCAGAAATTCTGAATTGGTCATTCGGTGCTTCGTGCGTTTGTATTTGATTTGAGGATCAGGGAACGTAATCCAGATTTCATCGACTTCGTTTTCGGCAAAAATATGATTGATCAATTCAATCTGTGTACGAATGAAAGCAACATTATGCAAACCAGTTTCAACAGCAGTCTTTGCACCACGCCAAAAACGAGCACCTTTTATATCGATTCCAACAAAGTTTTTATTTGGATATTTCTCGGCCAAACCAACGGAATATTCACCTTTTCCACAGCCCAATTCGATAACTATTGGATTTTCGTTTTTGAAAAAATCAGCATTCCATTTGCCTCTGAGCGGAAACAAATTCCCTACAACTTCTTCCCGAGAAGGCTGAAATACATTATTGAATGTTTCGTTTTCCTTGAATCTTTTTAACTTATTTTTACTTCCCACTCTGTTGTTTACTTTTTTAACACCCTATACTTAGACCTAATAATCACGGTGGCAAAATTAGGGAATTTATTAGCTGGATTTGCGTGGTTTATTAAATACTATTTTGCTTTGCTTTTTTTCGGCTGTTCTGCTGTAGATTTGTCTTCTGAAGGCTTACCCAATTTTATTTTTGCTTGACCATCTTTACCATCAACTACCATCAAGTTTACAACAATTCCTTTATATCTCACTGCCTCTCTTTGCTTTGGATCTGCAATTTTATAATCGTCTTTCGGATTTCTTAAAGGAATTTTCACCGCCAAATTAGTTCCCGTATTCGTCAATGAATAGGTTCCTTTTGCATCAATATTCATAACATTAGATGTAACTTTCAAACTTTGTACGTCTATCAAATTTCCTTTTATAGTTGCACTTGCTGTCAAATCACTAAATGTGATATTCTTTACATCTCTATTTGGAAAGGCAATTTTTCCTATTTTTTGAATGGGCTCAAAATTAGATAATGCCCCATCTTTTATTCCAAAAGCTATATTTCCATTAATTGTGTTTGGCATTAATTCTCTGTCTGCATTAAGAACACCAGATAAAGATGTTGTTAGTGAAAGATTCCCTTGGATATCATTTGGCGTAAAAGATCTGACGCCAAAATTATCGAATGACGCTAAAAACCTGGATACATTCCCTTCGGCTAGCTTTATATTAGTTTTAAAAAGAACTGTTTTCCCTTGCGGAATAACTTGAGCATCGAAATTCAAAGTGCTTCCCGTAGATCCCTGAATAGAAACATTATTTACGATAAGGCCTTGCTTTGCCAAAACAATTTTAACCTTAAAATCATTGGCAATCATTTTTTTATACGTTAACTTATCTACTTTAATTTCAAGTGTTGCCTGCGCTTTTCTGAGTACCTCGTGAAGATCATAGGATGGTTTTTTGCTTGCTGAAGCTGGCTCTGGTGCCTTTCCTTGATAATGATAGGTCAAAACACCAACAATTTGCTTAAGGTCTATAAATGGGCTGTATATTTTCCAGTTTAAATTCAATTTTTCGGGCGCATCATAATACAAATTCAAGAAGTTATCTACCCTACCTTCCATAAAAACAGTATTGACTTTATTTTGAAATTTAATTTTCTTTATGAGTAACGCTTCTTCAGTAAAATAAAGCTCGACATCGGTATTTTGAAAATGAACGTTTTTAGACTTCGCTTTAAAACTACCGTTTTTTACGACAATTGAACCTGTAAACTTAGGTTTATTCAATTGTACATTGACTATATCAACTTTAAAATCGATGTTCGCTTTAGTAGTTCCACCAGTAAATTCGATAAAATCGTCATTTATAAAATTGCTCATTTTAACCAACTCAAAATTGGCATTCAACTTACCCGTAGCCACTGGTTTTTCTAAATTGTTAATTATTGCAGATGGAATATAAAGCGGAACTTCACTGTAAAGTCCTTTAAAATCTTTAATAATAACGGCTGAATTAGCATCATTGCATCCCAACCCATTCTTGTAATTATTTGTGAACTTGCCCAGAAAACTACATTTTTTTACCACACCTTGAGACGTTGTCAATTCGTCATCTTTTATAACTGCATTAACAACGATTTCTGGATCGCCTTTCACACTCATATCCCCCTTTATGACGCACGAAGCTTCTAGCGGATCATTCAAAGCAAACTTATCCAACTTTGAACTGATATTCTTCGCCAACAAATTTGAGGCATTTCCCCATTTTATATTAGTTCTAATATCAAGATCGAAAAGTGAATTTCCTTTTCCAACGTTGAAATTAGCCTTTATAGTAAAATCATCTTCCCCTATTTTGAAGCCTTGGGTAACAACCCCTATTTTGTTTAGTTCTTTGGAAAAATCGACTATTAAATCCCCGCTAATTTCTTTGTCTTTGACAAAACTACCTCTTAAAGAATTAAAGGCAAGACTTTTGGCTAGTGTATTTAGACGAACATCGGTAATCCAACCATCACTAGTATATTTTATTTTGCACTTTAATGATTTTACCTCAAAATTGAACAGCTTATGTCCCTGTTGGTTTTCTGAAATAAAGGTGACGTTTTTGAGGTATACTTCATTGATGGTAGTTGTAGTATTAGACTTTTCGGTTTTTGGTTTTTTAGCCTTAAAAATATTTGAATTACGAACGCCGTTTTTGTCTACAAATAAATCAATCTTGGCATCGATAATCACAATTTTATCAATGGCAACTTCTTTTTTCAATAGCTTCAGCACATTCAAACGTGCTTCAATTTCCCCAGCAACGAGCACTGGTCTTTTATGAATAGCTATAAGACTGTCTTTAAGCTCAACATCTCTCAAAACGACCGTAAAATTAGGAAAGCCTATTAAAAATTTGTACCCAATGTCGCCGATTTTGGCTTCACCATTTATGTTATCGTTGATTTGCGTATTTATTTTTTCAACTATTTCAGCTTTATTTTTCTCAAAATAAATACGCAAGCCTATTGCACTGACAATAATTACCGCAAATAAACCAAGGAAGAAATACAGAATTAGTTTGAAGATTTTTTTAACCCCTTTATTCGCAAAGAAACCCTTTGCTTTATCAGAAAGCTTGTCCATTTTACTTTTTTTTATAAGTATAAAGATAGTATTTCTTTTATTAAGAATAAAAATTGACCACGATTTGCTCAATTTAAATTGATTCAAAACTGGACAATAAAACGGCAAGGAAATTAAATCCAGTTTAAATGAAATTGATGTATAAAAAAACAGTCTAAAAAGAAATGCTTTCTAGACTGTTTCAGTCGAATTAATAAAACCCCTTATATTGATAATTAACGAACTTGTTGTTTGTCGAATGCGGTATTCAACGCTTTTTTTATTTTTTCTGATGCTTGAAAAAACGCTTTTTCTATTGAATCGCCAAAAGCTGTAACAGCTATTGGTTGCAACTTTACTGGACGAGCCTCAATCATACAACGTTTGTCTTTAACCCCTCCTTTATCACTATTCTCGTCTCCAAGATGCACTTCAATTCGAGTCACTTTATCATCAAAACGCGCTAAATCTTTTTCTAATTCTGAAGTAAAAAACTTTTCTAATCTTTCGTGACCTTCAATGTTCTTGTCTGTATTAAATTGAATTTTCATAAGTAAATTGTTTATTGATTGTTTCAAAAATAGTAAGATACTTTCACAAAAACCGTCGTGTTAATAAAACTTTATGAAAATAAAAAAGAGAACTGTTTCAAACCTATATAATTGTTCACGTTGAGACTTTTTTTGGCGTTTTAATCATTAGAAGTAGACAAAAACTAACAGAAACCTTTTGACTATACAAAACAAAAAACCCTGTGATTCCAAAGAACCACAGGGTCTATTTTAATTGAACTTATAAATCCAAAAGACTTATTTTGGTAATGCTTGAAAACCCATATTATACAAAGTAAAAGCCTGAATATCTACGTTTTCCTGAATAGTTGCCGCTACTGACTTACCTGCTCCGTGACCTGCATTCACATCAATGCGAATTACAACTGGATTATTTCCCGCTTGCTTTTCTTGCAATTCGGCAGCAAATTTGAAACTGTGAGCCGGAACCACGCGGTCGTCGTGGTCGCCTGTTGTAACCATTGTCGCTGGATAATGGGTCCCTTTCTTTACATTGCTTACTGGAGAATATCCTTTGAGATATTCAAACATCTCTTTGCTGTCTTGCGAAGTGCCATAATCGAAAGCCCAACCTGCCCCAGATGTGAAAGTATGATAACGAAGCATATCCATTACCCCAACTGCTGGCAAAGCGACTTTCATCAAGTCAGGACGTTGCGTCATTGTAGCTCCAACCAAAAGACCTCCATTTGAACCACCACGAATGGCAAGAAAATCGGAAGATGTATATTTTTTTGCAATCAAATATTCTGCTGCAGCTATAAAATCATCAAAAACATTTTGTTTTTGCATTTTGATTCCTGCATCGTGCCATTTTTTACCATATTCGCCACCGCCTCTTAAATTGGCAACAGCATAAACGCCTCCGTTTTCCATCCAAATGGCATTAGCGATACTAAAACTTGGGGTTAAACTAATGTTGAAACCACCATAACCATAAAGGATTGTTGGGTTTTTTCCGTTCAATTTTACGCCTTTTTTATGAGTGATAATCATTGGAATTTTAGTTCCGTCTTTCGAAGTATAAAAAACTTGGGTAGAAACATAATCTTCGCTTTTAAAATCCACTTTTGGCTTTTGATACACTTCCGATTTTCCCGAGTTTGGCTCGAAAGAATAGATAGATCCTGGCGTAGTGTAATTGGTGAATGAATAATAAAGTGTTTTCTCTTCTTTTTTGCCTCCAAATCCTCCAGCGGTCCCTACTCCAGGCAACTTGATTTCACGAATCATTTTACCGCTGTAATCGTACTGCATGATAACTGAAACCGCATCTTTCATATAATTAGCAAAAAAATAACCTCCACCTGTGGTTGGTGATAGCACATTTTCGGTTTCAGGAATAAAATCTTTCCAATTTTCAGGTTTTGGATTGTTTACATCAACTGTAACAATGCGTTTGTTTGGAGCATTGAGGTCGGTTTCGATGAATAATTTTTCGCCCTCATTTTCAATTATGTTGCTGTCGCTGTTGAAATTATCAACAATCGTAACGATTGGCGCATTGGGTTTTGTCAAATCCTGAATATACAATTCATTACCATAAGTAGAATTAGCCGCTGAAATAACCAAAAAGCGATTGTCTTCTGTTACAAATCCTCCTACATATCTTCTTTTTTCTGAAAGTCCAAAAATAACTTTGTCTTCTTTCTGAGAAGTTCCAATTTTATGGAAATACAATTTGTGTTGATCTGTCTTCGCCGATAATTCACTCCCTTTAGGCTTGTCATAGCTAGAATAGTAAAACCCTTCATTTCCTTTCCAAGAAACGCCGCTAAATTTTACATCAACTAAAGTATCTTCCATAATTTTTTTCGACTCGGCATCTATCAAAATTACTTTTCGCCAATCGCTTCCACCTTCTGAAATAGAATAGGCGACTTTCGATCCATCTTTAGAAAAATCAACTCCACCAAGTGACGTCGTTCCTTTTTTAGAAAAAGTATTGGGGTCTAAAAAAACGGTTTCAACACCTTTAGCGTCTTTTCTGTACATTACCGATTGGTTTTGCAAGCCATTATTTTTGTAGTAATACGTATAATTCCCTTCTTTATTTGGCGAACCTATTTTTTCGTAATTCCATAGTTTTTCCATTCGAGATTTAATTACTTCTCTATAAGGAATTTTGGACAAATAATCATAAGTAACAACGTTTTGCTCTTTGACCCAAGCAGCTGTTTCCTTGGATCTATCATCTTCTAACCATCGATAAGGATCGGCAACATTGGTGCCGAAATAAACGTCAACCGTTTCTCCCTTTTTAGTTTGTGGATAATGTATTGAATTCCCTTTTTGGCTTTGGCCAAAAGAACCTGTTGACGCAGCTATTGCCATTATAAAAAATATTTTTTTCATTAGAAATAATTTAAGTTCAAACAAAAATAGATAAATTTTACTGTTATTATTACAGAAATTATAAATTAAAAAACCCTCCCAAATCTTAATGACTAGGAAGGGTTTCTTGCAATTCTAATTAAACTGTGGAGAATATCGGATTCGAACCGACCACCTCTTGCCTGCCAGGCAAGCGCTCTAGCCAAATGAGCTAATCCCCCAAAAAATTATACCGCAAATATACATTTTAAAAAAGCACAATCCAAATTTCGAAAAAAAATTACACCCTTTCCTTAATATTTTTAACTTTACATCAAAATCTGTCAAATGCTATCTCAAAACACAAACGGTTCTTTAATCACGACAATCGAAAACAAAATTGCAACCCTTGAATTTGGGCATCCTGCGAGTAATTCTTTTCCAAGTGACTTGCTGAATCGATTGACGAACGAACTCAACAACTTAAGCAACAATCCATTAGTTTCGGTGGTTGTTTTAAAAAGTAGTGGTTCCGGCGCTTTCTGCGCGGGTGCATCGTTCGATGAACTTTTGGTCGTTTCAAATCCTGAAGAAGCTACCCAGTTCTTTTCGGGTTTTGCCAATGTTTTGAATGCAATGCGCAACTGTTCGAAAATAATCATCGGCAGAATTCACGGAAAAGCGGTTGGTGGAGGTGTTGGTATTATTGCCGCTTGCGATTATGCCTTGGCAACCGCTAATAGTGCAATAAAACTATCGGAATTAGCCATCGGAATTGGGCCTTTTGTCATAGAACCCGCTGTTAGCCGAAAAATCGGAAAAAGCGCAATGTCTGAACTGACTTTGGATACAGATTGGAAAACCGCTGCTTGGGCAAACCAAAAAGGCTTGTATGCCAAAATAGTGGAGACTACAACCGAACTCGATTTTGAAATTGCGGCTTTCGCCAATAAACTAGCCAGTTATAACCCAGAAGCTTTATTAGAAATGAAAAAAGTATTTTGGGAAGGAACCGAAAATTGGGAAATCTTATTGTACGAAAGAGCCGAAATTTCAGGGAAATTGGTGCTTTCCGATTTTTCTAAAAATGCTTTATATCAATTAAAAAAGTAAGCGATGACAAATCTTGTTCTGCTTCTGCAACAAACCTCTATTGAAGAAAAACTGAAAAATTCTCCCGACGGCGGTTATCAACTGGGAGTCCTAATCGGGTCATTTCTTCCACTTGTAGTATTAGCCGGTCTTGCCTATTGGATGTATTATCGTGCTAAAAAATCGGATAGAAAGGAGTAGATTCACTAAATTTGCACTCAAATAAAAATAGAATGAGCAAAATCAGGATTACAAAGCAGTTTGGTTTCGAAACAGGTCACGCCCTATACGGCTATGATGGCAAATGCAAAAACGTACACGGACATAGTTATAAATTGTCGGTAACGGTCATAGGAGAACCCATAAACGATATAACTAACGTGAAAAACGGGATGGTAATAGATTTTACTGATTTGAAAAAAATAGTAAAAGAGGAAATCGTAGATCAATTTGACCACGCCTCTGTTTTCAATAAAAATACACCTCATGTCGAATTGGCAAACGAACTAAAAAGTCGCGGTCATCACGTGATTTTAGTCGAATATCAACCAACGAGCGAAAATATGGTAGTCGATTTTTCGAAAAGAATTATCAGTAGATTACCTGAAAACATCACTCTTTTTTCTTTGAAGTTACAAGAAACGGAGTCTTCGTTTGCTGAATGGTTTGCTAGTGATAACCTATAAAATTCCAAAAAATAAATTCCAAATTCCAAATTTCGAAAATCTATCTTTCTTAAATGACGCCCAACAAAAAAATATATTTTGCCTCCGACCAGCATTTTGGCGCACCCACTCCTGAATTGAGTTTTCCCAGAGAACAAAAATTTGTGGCTTGGCTTGACGAAGTCAAAAAAGATGCGGAATCCATTTTCCTGTTAGGCGATTTATTTGATTTTTGGTTCGAATATAAAACAGTGGTTCCCAAAGGTTTTGTTCGCGTTTTAGGCAAATTGGCCGAAATTCGCGACAGCGGAATTCCAATTTATTTCTTTGTAGGTAACCACGATTTATGGATGAATGATTATCTCGAAAAAGAATTGAACATTCCTGTATACCACAACAATCAAGAGTACACCTTCAATAATAAAACTTTCCTTGTTGGTCACGGCGACGGAAAAGGTCCCGGAGACAAAGGTTACAAACGGATGAAAAAGGTCTTCACCAATCCGCTGTCGAAATGGCTGTTCCGATGGCTACATCCTGATATTGGAGTGCGATTAGGGCATTATCTTTCGGTTAAAAACAAACTTATTTCAGGCGATGAAGATGTAAAATTCCTTGGCACGGAAAACGAATGGCTCATTCTTTATGCCAAAAGAAAACTGGAAACCAAACATTACAATTACCTCATTTTTGGTCATCGTCATTTGCCTATGATAATTCCTGTTGGAGAAAACTCCCAATATGTGAATCTTGGTGATTGGATAGGTTATTTTACTTATGGTGTTTTTGATGGCGAGACTTTTGAATTGAAAAAATTTGAGTAAATTTTTATCCATATCAGTCATTTAAGTTCATTATAAGTGTAGTTTAAATAGTTTTTTCTCTTTCAAAAACAACCGTTAATTCCACATATGAACGAAGATTACATCAAAAGAATCAATGCTGTTTTGATATTCATCGATGAAAATCTTGATTCGGAATTATCACTAGAAATTGTTGCTAAGGCGGCATTTTATTCCCCATTTCACTTACATCGTGTTTTTAAAGCAATAACCAACGAAACTTTAAATTCGTACATCACCCGCAAAAGAATCGAAAAAACAGCTTCGATCCTTTTGCCCAAAAAAAACGTAAGCATTTCAGAGCTTTCTCTTCAATACGGTTTCAATAGCAATTCCTCTTTCACAAGAACATTCAAGAAATTTTACAGCATTAGTCCATCTGAATTTCGAAAAACTAAATCAAAATATAGCAAGATTGGTCAAGTAGATAGCACGAACGGACAAGAAAATGGATTGCTAGAAGAATACATTTGCAACATTAACAACCTAATTAACTGGATCAAAATGAACGCAACTATTGAAATCAAAGAAATGCCAAAGTTAGACTTGGCTTTTGTTACACAAATCGGAGTCGAAGGATTGGGAACTGCATACGCCAAACTGATGCAGTGGGCTGCGCCAAAAGGACTACTTACGGAAGATTCAAAAATGGTCACTATTTATCACGACAGTTTTAAAATCACCGAACCCGAGAAAGTCAGAATGAGTGCTTGCTTGATTTTAAAAGAAAAAACTGAAGTCAGCGGAGAAATTGGCTGGACAATCCTCGAAAAAGGAAAATGTATTGTTGGGCATTTTGAAATCGGCATTCAGGAATTTGAAAAATCTTGGACGGGTCTTTTCCTTTGGATGAACCAAAATGGATATAAAAAAGCAGACCGGAATCCGTTTGAAATCTACCACAACAACTTCAACGAACATCCAGAAAAAAAAGCCATTGTTGATTTTTATATTCCAATAGAATAAAAGCCTTTAATTCTCCTTGAAAAACAAAAGTGATACCCAATAAACTCCAATAGCAAAAGGAACAGCAGTCAGCAACCATCCGCCCAAACCACAAAGCAATTCGAAGGAAAGATAACTCAAGGTTTGAAAAAAACTGTTTTGGAAAGAACTGATAATTTCTTCGGCCGTATGATGATTTCGAGGAACCGAAAAAATAAATTCGCCCACTCGTATAAAAGGAATTATCATTAAAATCTGGACTGGCCACATCAGATAACTCAACGAAATCATTATGGGTAAATTCAATTTTCGCTTCAGGGAAACCGTAGTAATCATAAAAGTACTTACACCAAGAATAGGAATGGTCGAAATTAAACCAGAAACAATTATGCTCTGACTCAATTCCTTTGGAGTTAAACCTTGCTTTAAAAGTGCGGTGGTTTTCTCTTTTGCTCTATTTAAAATAGCTTTCAATTATTTATGATTTTCGTGTTCCTCCAAATCTTTTTGCAAATCCAGATTTCGGAATGACGGCAATTTAATTCCCGTAAAAACTACGATTAAAAGGGTCATACTTCCACCAAAAACAACCGCAGTAACCGTTCCCATCAATTTGGCTGTCAATCCACTTTCGAAAGCGCCTAACTCATTCGATGATCCCACAAAAATAGAATTTACCGCAGCTACTCGTCCCCGCATAGAATCGGGCGTTTTGAGTTGCAAAATTGTCTGACGAATCACCACCGAAATTCCATCCGTAACCCCGCTCATAAACAAGGCGAAAACAGACAGCCAAAACCAAGTGGAAAGTCCGAAAACAATGATACAAACCCCAAAGCCAAAAATAGCCGCCAACAATTTGATTCCCGCATTTTTATAAAAAGGCAAATGCGCTGCAACGAACATCGTCAACAAAGCACCCACGGCTGGTGCAGCTCTTAAAATTCCAAAACCTTCCGGACCCACTTTCAAAATATCTTGTGCAAAAATAGGCAATAGCGCCACCGCACCTCCAAAAAGTACTGCGACCATATCAAGTGTCAAAGCTCCTAAAATCGATTTATTGGTGTAAACGAATTTTATTCCTTCCTTCAAACTTTCCATCACTGGTTCGCCAATTTTTGGATTCAAAATAGGCTTCTTTGAAATTTGTGTCAACATCATTAAGGCAAAAACTGAACAGGCAAGAATAGTACACATCGACCAATGTACACCAATAAAAGTAATCGAAAATCCTGCAA
>NZ_JBIKRX010000046.1:0-22992 GCF_044348915.1 Flavobacterium sp.
AGTCTGCATCTTCCTTAAATCGCTTGTTAAATTTTATTGAATTCACACCTATAAATTTCTCCCTTGTACTCATTTGACAAAGGTAATACTATTTTCGTTTTTGGGCGGCCTAAACGCCTATACCTATAAATTTTTTCAAATTGATAGGTAATATCCTTTTTTTGACCTCCTACATCAATTTTATCAACCAATTGGAAAGATGTTTCGGTTTGATTGGCCACTCGCAATAAATAACCTGATGTAACAGTTTTTGATTTCACCCCAGCATCCACAATTTTTAAAACAAACATCCCGTCTTTGTTGATACTCCAAACTATTGGGGAACTAAATGCAGGGCAATTGGATGTTGCAATACTCATATATCCTTTATTATTATTCGAAATAAAATTCCAATTACTTCCAATAAAACATTGTGAATCTGCAATTCCGAAGGAATCAACTTTAAAATAATCAGATCCCGGATAAGAAACCTTGGTGATTTTCCAGTCTCCCTTTATGGCAACTTGAGAACTTTTGTCCAACTTAGTGTTGGCTACTGGCGCAGCAGCAGGTGCAGAGGTAGACTTGCAAGCTATTGCAAAAATTAGTATTAAAAATAATGCGGCAAATTTCTTCATAATTTATTTCTGTATTAAGTTAATAAGTAAAATGTAGTTTATAAATTTATAATTTTATTTTCGAAAAAACAGTATAAAATTTTAAAAAACTGTTTTTAATACTTCACAAAACCAACGAACATTCAAGATCTTCTACTTTTTCATAAATAATAAATGATAAAATGTCATTTTGTCACATTCATATGAATTGGTATCTTATTTGAAAGCAGAATTACCAATTAAAATAATTTTAAAAAACTTCAACTATGACAACTGGAAAAATTAATGTTTCGGTAGAAAACATCTTCCCTTTGATTAAGAAATTCTTATACAGCGATCACGAAATATTTTTACGTGAGTTGATTTCTAACGGAACGGATGCAACCCTAAAATTAAAACACCTTACAAGTGTTGGTGACGCCAATGTTGAATATGGCAATCCAATTTTAGAAGTGAAAATTGATAAAGAAGCTAAGAAATTGCACATTATCGACCAAGGTTTGGGTATGACCGCAGATGAAGTAGAAAAATACATCAACCAAATTGCTTTTTCGGGAGCTGAAGAATTCTTAGAAAAATACAAAGATTCTGCCAAAGATTCTGGAATTATCGGTCATTTTGGGCTTGGTTTCTATTCTGCATTTATGGTCGCTTCTAAGGTAGAAATCATTACAAAATCATACAAAGATGAGCCAGCGGCACATTGGATTTGTGACGGTAGCCCAGAATTCACTTTGGAACCTGCTGACAAAACCACTCGTGGAACTGAAATCATTTTGCACATTGCCGAAGATTCACTAGAGTTTTTAGAAGAGTTCAAAATCAAAGAATTATTGAATAGATATAATAAATTTATGCCTATTCCAATAAAATTTGGGACTAAAACAGAAACACTTCCAAAACCTGAAGATGCTCCTGAAGATTACAAAGCGGAAACTATTGAAGTAGACAACTTCATCAACAACCCAAATCCTGCTTGGACAAAACAACCAACAGAATTGACTGATGAGGATTACAAAAGTTTCTATCACGAATTGTATCCAATGCAATTCGAAGAGCCTTTATTCCACATCCATTTGAATGTAGATTACCCATTCAATTTGACAGGGATTTTATATTTTCCAAAATTAGGTGCTGATTTACAAATTCAGAAAGACAAAATTCAATTGTACCAAAATCAGGTTTATGTAACGGATAACGTTGAAGGAATCGTGCCGGAATTTTTGACAATGCTAAAAGGAGTTATCGATTCTCCAGACATTCCATTAAATGTATCTCGTTCTAGCCTACAAGCAGACGGAGCAGTGAAGAAAATCTCAAACTACATTACTCGTAAAGTGGCTGATAAACTGAAATCATTGTTTACAGAAAACCGCGAAGAATTCGAGAAAAAATGGAACGACATCAAAATTGTACTTGAATATGGAATGCTTTCAGAAGAGAAATTCTACGAAAAAGCCGATGCTTTTGTTTTGTACCCAACGATTGATGACAAATTCTACACTTTAGCAGAATTGAAAGAAAATCTTAAGGCAAATCAAACGGACAAAGACGGAAAACTAGTAGTATTGTATGCTGGAAATAAAGAAGCTCAACACTCCTATATCGAAATTGCTCAAGAAAAAGGATATGAAGTTTTACTATTAGACTCGCCTATTATTCCACACTTGATTCAAAAAATAGAAAGCAATAATAACGATATGACTTTTGTTCGTGTCGATTCTGATCATATCGATAATTTGATTAAAAAAGAGGAAACGACTATTTCTAAATTATCGGATACTGAAAAAGAAACTTTAAAATCATCATTAGAAGCTTATATTCCAAAAGCATACACAGTACAAATGCAAGCTATGGACAGTCAAGCAGCGCCATTTATCATCACGCAACCTGAATTTATGCGTAGAATGAAAGAAATGAGCCAAACTGGCGGTGGTGGAATGTTCGGAATGGGCAATATGCCAGAAATGTATAATTTGGTAGTCAATACCAACTCTGAGTTGGCTTCCAATATTTTGAATACCGAGGACAAAACCACTCAAGAAAACTTGGTAAAACAAGCTTTAGACTTAGCAAAATTATCTCAAAACCTATTGAAAGGCGAAGAACTTACGGCTTTCGTGAAAAGAAGTTTTGAGTTGATAAAATAATCCTCCCCTAGCCCCTCCAAAGGAGGGGAACTGAAACCTGCAAGTGAAAATTTGCAGGTTTTTTTGTTTTTAAAACGAAATATTGACTAAAGAATCCCGAACTTTGAAAGTGAAATTTAAACCATCAATTAAAAATGACTTTACAAATAGAAACTCCCGCACTACTTTTCTCTGCCACTTCCTTGATTTTATTGGCTTATACCAATCGATTTCTGACTATTGCAACTATTATCAGAGGATTAAAAAAAGCGTATAAAGAAAAAGCCAGCAGTATGGTTTTATTAGAAATAAAAAACCTCAACTTGCGACTGACACTAATTCGATTTATGCAAATGGCCGGTGTTTTAAGCTTATTCTTGTCGGTATTTACGATGTTTTTATTATTTTTAGATGAGCAAGAATTTGGTGTTTATTTTTTTGGATTAAGCCTTCTTAGTTTGCTTATTTCATTGGGATTATCATTTTGGGAAATCAACATTTCGGTTGGCGCGCTTAGAGTGCATTTGAGCGATTTGACCGAAAAAAAAGAAGCAGCATAATTTCTGGACATCTCTTAATAAAAGTGATTAAACCTTTTTAGAAAATCTAAGTCAAACTTTTATAACACTTTTGATAATGGACAAAAACACTCTTTGGTCACTACGTCTCGGATATTCGGCAAAGCAAGCAAAAACAATCGAAAAAATTGGCTTGAAATCATTCTTAGAACAATCTTTTAGCACCCCTGTTGATTCTAAAATACCCAGTTTTCTTGATGATAGCCCTAAATCAGCTCAAGAATTTAAAGAATCCAGAAAAAAATTAAAGGCATCAAATCCCACAGAAATAAAGGAGTTACTTAAAAAGGAAGCGCAAACTTCTTTCGAAATGAAAGCTTGGTGGATAGAGAAAATGTACCAAGACGAATTTCCGCTTCGCGAAAAAATGACTTGTTTTTGGCACAATCATTACGTTTCGACTTTTCAAAAAGTGAAGGTAAATTATTGGGTATTTCAGCACAATCAAATTCTTCGAGAAAATGCTTTTGGCAACTTCAAAACCATAACCAAGAAAATCATCAAATCCAATGCGATGGTTCGCTACTTGGACAATATTGACAATCGAAAAGACAAACTCAACGAAAACTTAAGCCGAGAATTACTCGAACTTTTTACCCTTGGCATCGGAAATTATACGGAACAAGATATAAAAAACGGAGCCAAAGGTCTTGCTGGACTTGGTATTGGCGAAGAAACTGCGGTTTACAGAAAGCTTTTTGAAGACAATGAACCTTTCGATTATTTAGGTAAAAAAGGCAATTTCAAAATCGATGAAATGATTGACATCATTTTCGATCAACCTAATATTCCTTATTTGATTACCCGAAAAATTTTAAAATGGTTCATTTACGATAATCCAAAGGAAGAATTAGTCAAGTATTATGGAGATTATTTCAAGAAAATGAATTTCGAAATTCAACCTTTGCTTACCAAAATATTCACTGAAGAATTTGACAAAAACAATGCTGGTGCCAAAATAAAAAACCCATTAGAATTCAGCTTGCAGTTAATCGATGAACTTAATGTAGAAAATCCTAGCAAAATTTTAATAGCAATATTTATCAAACAACAAGGAATGGATTTGTTCAACCAACCCAATGTAAAAGGATGGGATGGAGGAAATTCGTGGCTCACTTCACAAATTTTCTTGCAACGTAATACTGTTGCTGATTTGCTTTGCAATGGTAAAAATTTAAGCCGAGCCAAGAAAGAAATAGGTGAAAATTCGATGATGGATAAAAAATTAAAAAAAGAGATTAGCGTTAGACTAATTTGGAACAAAGAAGAAAATAACAAAGAAATAATTGCCGACCTCTCGAACCGTTTATTGTTTCAAACAGACAAAAACAATCAAGCCGATTTTGAACAAATATTAAAATACGACTTCGACAGCAAGACCAATGGCTCTGATAATGCGGTAATGCGCTTGTTCAACTTTATGGTAAAAACACCCGAATTCCAACTCATTTAAAAATCAAGAAAAATGGACAGAAGAAAATTTTTAGCAATCACAGGAACATTTACTGGCGGTTCACTCCTATTGCCTGATTTTCTATATTCATTTGGCACACAAACCAACTTGGTTTTGGGAGAGCAATGCCTAGTTTTCATTCAATTGAACGGAGGAAATGACGGTTTGAATACTTTCATCCCTTTTGAAGACGCGCTTTATGCTAATTTACGTCCCAATATTGCTATTTCAAAAAATGAAGTTCTGAATTCAACCAAAGGAATGGGTTTTCATCCTGCTCTGAAAGGTTTTGCAACAATGCAACAAAATGGTGATTTGTCTGTGATACAAAATGTAGGATACAAAAATCCAGTGCGTTCCCACTTCAGAAGTCAGGAAATTTGGCAAACGGCACCAACCCAACAAGAATATTTGAATGATGGTTGGCTGGGGCGCTATTTGGATTTACAATGCAAAGAACATCAACCCACTGCGGGAATAAACATCGACAACATCGACAATCTAGCCTTAAAAGGCGAAGAACCCAACTCAATTACTGTAAAAGAGCCGAACCGCTTCGTTGTAAAAGGTAAAGCCGAAACGGAAAGTCAGCTATCCACTAATCCACAACTGGATTTTGTTCGAAAAATAGCCAATTCTGTTGTTGAAGGTTCAGATGAGATTCAGAAAGCATTAGCAAAATCAGCTCCTTCAGATGTCGTTTATCCTAAAACGGATTTAGCAAAAAACCTCGAGTGGATTTCGAAATTGATAAAAGGAAACCTGAATTCTAAAGTGTATTATACTTCCTTAGGTGGTTTTGACACCCACGACAATCAGCTTGCCATTCACAAAAACAAATTAACAGATCTCAATGATGCTGTATTTAGTTTCTATACTGATTTAAAAAAATCACAGCAATTGCAATACGTGACTATTGTAGTTTTCTCTGAATTTGGTCGACGCGTTAAAGATAACGGACGTGGAACCGACCACGGAACGGCTGCACCAATGTTTGTCATCGGAGGAAATAATCGCGGAAAAATCCTTGGACGAAATCCTATCCTTTCAGATTTAGATAATGGCGACCTGAAACACGAGATTGATTTTAGGAGCGTGTATGCTTCCATTTTGAAAAATAAATTGCATTTTGATGCCTCCAAAATTGGCATTCAAAATAAAGCATTGGATGGTTTGTTTTAAAAAACACAATGATTTAGCCAAAAATCACAACAATAGTTTACTTTTGCCCTCCACTAAAAATAAAAAATTATGTTTGATATTTCAATGACAGAATGGGTAGGCTATTTAGCTTCTTTAGTTTTAATGATTTCATTTTTGATGAAAAACATCAACACCCTTAGAATTATAAACTCTACAGGATGCTTCTTATTTGTAGTCTATGGATTTATGTTGGCTACCTCTTGGCCAATTATCATTTCTAACACCTTTATTTTGGGGGTTAATATTTTTTATTTGACAAAGCACTTTCGAAATAAATAACTTTTTTTCTCTTCAAATAAATTCCCGATTAGTCGACTTAAAATTAATTTACAGGCTCAAATTTTGTCATAAAGCGAAAAAATTAACAACTATTTTTGATTTTAAAATACATTTACCTTAACTTCGTATGTATTAACAATCTAAAATATACATTATGAGAAAATTATTGGCTGAGTTTTTTGGAACTTATTGGTTGGTTTTTGGTGGTTGTGGTAGCGCTCTTTTTGCAGCAGGAATTCCCGATTTAGGAATTGGATTCGTAGGAGTTTCTCTTGCATTTGGTTTAACGGTACTAACAATGGCTTATGCTGTTGGACACATTTCGGGTGGGCATTTTAATCCAGCAGTCTCTTTTGGTTTATGGGCCGGAGGACGTTTTTCTGCCAAAGAATTGGTTCCTTACATCATTGCACAATGTGCTGGAGCAATTGCTGCTGCAGGAACTTTGCTTGCCATTGCTTCTGGAAAAGCAGGTTTTGCTATCGATGCCACCAAAGCAGGTGCTTTTGCCTCTAATGGTTTTGGTGCTTTTTCTCCCGATGGATATTCAATGCAAGCAGCCTTTATTGCTGAGTTCATATTAACTATGTTTTTCTTATTAGTAATCCTAGGAGCTACTGATAAATTTGCCAACGGGAAATTCGCCGGTATTGCAATTGGCCTAGCTTTAACATTGATTCACTTAATCAGTATTCCAATTACAAATACCTCTGTAAATCCTGCTCGTTCATTGTCTCAAGCCATTTTTGTAGGTGGTGAACCATTATCACAAGTTTGGTTGTTTTGGTTAGCACCAATATTGGGAGCTATAGCCGCTGGATTCATTTATAAAAATTTACTTCAAGATAATTCAGAGGCATAATTTCATTTTATATTACCTTACACTAAAGAGAAAAGCGAAGATGAAAATCTTAGTTTTTCTCTTAATTTTTGTTCAATGAATTTACTTTTTCAATCGGAACCCATAGTTTTCAATCTGCCAGATGCAGCAATCATCTATTTTCCTCATTTTTTTGACAAAAAGGAGGCCGATGCGATTTTTGCAGCATTAACTAATGACATTCTTTGGCAACAAGATGATATTCGAGTTTTTGGAAAAACCCATCCGCAACCAAGATTAACAGCACTATACGGAAATCAAGGAAAAACCTATTCCTATTCAAATATAAAAATGGAACCACATGCTTGGAATCCGCTACTTAAAAAGATAAAGGCAAAGATTGAAGGTATTTCCAATACCAATTTCAGCACAGTACTGCTCAACCTGTACCGTGACGGAAAAGATAGTAATGGTTGGCACGCTGATAATGAAAAAGAATTAGGACAAAATCCAATAATTGCCTCCGTAAGTTTTGGAGCCGAAAGGATTTTTCAACTGAAACACAACAGTATTTCTAATGCAAAACTAAATATTGTCCTAGAAAATGGAAGTCTATTGCTAATGCAAGGAAGTACTCAGCATTTCTGGAAACATCAAATTCCAAAAACTGCAAAACCAATTGGTTCGCGAATCAATCTAACATTTCGCCTTATAGAATAAATAACACTACTAAAATTAGTAACTTTGAAATCCAATACTTTGAATATGAATGAAATTATTTCCTATTTCTCAACTATTCCATCCTCTCATAGAAGCTTGATTCTTGTTGGTGGAATCACATTTTTTTGGCTAATTGAAAACACTTTTCCCCTATTTAACTTCAAGTATAAAAAATGGCAACACGCAGGAATCAACTTCTTCTTGACGTTTACCACCATACTGATCAATTTTACATTAGCCTTTCTATTGTTTAAAACTTCCAACTGGACTATTACCAATAATTTTGGCATATTACAATGGATACCATCAATGCCTACTTGGCTGTATGCATTAGTTGGTTTGCTCTTATTAGATTTTATTGGGGCTTATTTGGCTCATTTTATCGAACATAAGGTCAAATTCTTGTGGCGATTTCATTTGATACACCATACCGACACTTGGATAGATACAACATCTGGGAATAGGCATCATCCTGGCGAAAGCGTCATTCGTTTCGTGTTTACAACTCTTGGTGTTTTAATCGTCGGAAGTCCAATGTGGCTCGTCTTTATGTATCAAACGCTGTCTGTCGTTTCCACACAATTCACTCACGCCAATATTGCATTACCTCAAAAATTAGATGCGTTTTTGAGCTATTTTATAGTATCTCCCAATATGCACAAAGTGCACCATCACTACAAATTACCGTATACCGACAGTAATTATGGTAATATTTTTTCTGTCTGGGATCGCCTTTTTGGCACCTTTATGTATCTTCCCAACCAAGAAATCATTTATGGAATCGATACACATATGAAGCCTGAAGAGCATAATCAATTGGGAAAATTGCTAAAAATACCTTTCCAAAAACCCCGATCCCCCGAAAACAACTAAAAAACATAAAAAAATTTAGCTTTAAATTAAAAGTAATTATTTTTTTTATTAATATTGGTCAAAGATTTAAAAACAAAACCATTAAAAACAAACCTTACTAAAATTGAATTAATTTTCACCTAATGAAGAAGAGTAGCCGCATAGAATTGAATTGGGAACAAACAGAAAAACTTGTTACGTTCGCCTTAGAAGAAAGAAACCCGTTTGAAATCATCAAAAAAGAATTTGGGTTATCTGAAAAAGAGGTTCTTGAAATCATGAAAAAAAAGATGCCTGCTGAAAAATACGAAATGTGGAAAAAGAAAGCTTTGGCCAGTAAACCAAAACCAAAACCTGCAAAAATAGATGATTTTGATGAAGATTTGGATGGCAAATATTATATAAAAAACAAACTCGATTAAATTGAAACTCCTGTTTTAGGAGTTTTTTTTCTTAAAATACTATCCTAAAATACATTCCCCAGTAACATTTACATCCTAACTTAGACTTACCAAAAAACAAAATAAACACAACATGAAAAAAATACTATTTGCATTCGCATTTGCAACCATTCTATGGAGCTGTAAAACCACAAGTTCGTCAACTGCTTCCAGTCCAAAAGAAGACATTCAGGTCAACATCAATCTTAACGAAATTAAAGATGACAAGGTTTTAGTTACGGTGAAATCACCAAAAATCAAAACAGATGAAATAACGTATCATATCCCGAAAACAGTTCCCGGAACCTATTCTCAAGATAATTATGGCAAATATATCGAGGATGTAAAAGCCTATGACAAAAATGGGAATGCATTGAACGTAAATAAAAAAGACACCAATTCTTGGACAATCTCTAATGCTAAAAAGTTAGACAAAATCACCTACTTGGTCAATGACAGCTATGATACCGAAAAAGGTCAAGGTTTTGGTGGTGGTGATATTTTTTCACCAGCAGGCTCGAATATTGACGCAGGTAAAAATATAATGCTTAACACCCATTGTTTTGTAGGTTATTTTACAAATTATATGACTGTTCCTTATAAAGTAACTGTTTCGCATCCAGCTGAACTTTGGGGCGCTACTTCAATGAGAGACTTAGATCCGGCGAACACAATTGACTTGTTTGTGACCTCACGTTATGCAGAGTTGGTCGAAAATCCAATTATGTATTCAAAACCAAACCACACGACTTTTGCAGTTGATGATATGGAAATTCAAATTGCGGTGTATTCTCCATCAGGAAAAATTACCGCAGAAGATATTACTCCAGATATGAAAACCACGATGATGGCTCAAAAAAGATTTTTGGGCCCAATAAATTCAACAAAAAAATATAGCATTCTGTTGTATCTATCGACAATGAACGAAGACGCACAAGGTTTTGGAGCATTAGAACATCCAACAGCAACAACCGTTGTTTTCCCAGAAATGATGACAAAAGAGGAACTAAACGAACAGCTTAAGGATGTAGTTTCACATGAATTTTTTCATATTGTGACTCCATTGACCATTCACTCTCAAGAAATTCAAAATTTCGACTACAATGATCCGAAAATGTCTGAACATTTATGGATGTACGAAGGAGTAACAGAATATTTTGCAAATCTTTTTCAAATCAACCAGGGACTAATAGCTGAAGACGAGTTTTACGCTCGGATTGCGGGAAAAATAGAACATGCAAGCACCCTCAATGACACTATGCCGTTTACAACCATGAGTAAAAACGTTTTTGTAGAACCGTACAAAGCCCAATATTTAAACGTGTACGAAAAAGGAGCATTGATAGGCTTGTGCATGGATATCATTATCAGAGATAACAGCAATGGCAAAAAAGGAATTCTGGATCTAATGCAAAAATTATCCTCAGAATATGGTGTAAATAAAGCCTTTAATGACGAAGAACTTTTTGCCAAAATAACTCAATTGACTCATCCAGAAGTTGGAGAATTCCTGAAAACTTATGTTGCCGGCCCCACTCCAATTCCTTATGACACATACTTAGCAAGAGTTGGTCTAACAAAAAAAACCATAAAATCACCAACAAATGTCTTCCTAAAAGGTCAAGCTCCTTATATAACGGTAAATCAATCAACCAAAGAAATTATCGTTCTTCCAAATATCGAATTAAACGAATTTTATACAAATCTTGGACTCAAAGGTGGCGATATTTTGATAGCCATAAACGACAAAAATTATTCTTTGGATAACATCTATGATATGATTATGGAAAGTGAAAAATGGAAAGAAAACGATCCTATATCAGTCAAAATCAAAAGAGACGGAAAAGAACAAATCATAAATGGGAAAGTAAAACTTCCTTATGAAGACAAAGATAGTTTTGAAGCCACTGATGCTTCTAAATCTACTTTGAAAAATGCTTGGCTAAAAGGCTAAATACAATTTCATTTTCTATACAAAACCAATTTAGAAATAGATTGGTTTTTTTATTAATTTAAAGTGGCAAAAAGCAAATATATCCTTCAATTTGCTTTATTTTGCAAAAAAAATAAAAAACACCTAATGAAAAAATCTATAGTTGCGATTCTTTCGCTTTTAGTTTTGGCTTCTTGTAGCAAAGAAGTGTCTCAAACCAATTTACATTTAACAGGAAACATCAAAGGACTAAAAAACGGCCTGCTTTACATACAAAGAGTAGTAGATACAAGCCTTGTCGCAATTGACACTATTAAAATTGATGGCGATTCTAAATTCGAAACCAATATCGATTTGAAATCACCAGAGATGCTATACTTGTTTTTAGACAGAGGTGTAACCAACTCATTGGATAATAACATTTTGTTTTTTGCCGAAGCAGGTACTATAAATATTGATACGAATTTAGATTCCTATATCGTTAGTGCAAAAATTACAGGTTCAAAAAATCAAGAAAAATACGAAGAGTATCAAAAAATGAACACTCGTTATAGAGATGAGAATTTAGATTTGATTCAGAAAAAATTTCTTGCCTTAAAAAATGGCAAACCATTGACTTTAGATAGCTTGAATGCAAAACAGGAAAATAATACAAGAAGAAGATACTTGTTCGCTACCAATTTTGCCATCAACAACAAAGACTACGAAGTGGCTCCTTATATCGCTTTGACGGACATCTACGATATCAATGTTAAATATCTAGATACAATTCAAAAATCGATGACTCCTAAAGTAGCGCAATCTCTTTATGGAAAAAAACTTACGGAATATTTATCTAAAGTAAAAGCTCAGAAATAAGGCAATTTTATATGAAACAGAAAACCCGTCCTGAAACAAATCAGGACGGGTTTTTTGTTGAGATCAATTCCTAGTTAATGATTAAAAGCTGCAGCCACAGCTACTACAATTGCTCCAATTATAAATAATGCATAGAAACTCAAGGTTACTATTGCCATAATTCCAATGAATTTATAATGTGACTTTAAATACTCGAAAGAACTTGCAAGCGCAGCCGAATCATTACTTTTAAAAGCAAGCTTCAGATTAGCTGCAAATTTATTCAAATAATAAATGGGAAAGAAATAAAGAGTCGCAATCAACAAGTAAAAAAAAGTTATTATCATCCCAAAAGAGGAACCAAACATCCCCATTTGTCCCATAGGCATCATTTGTCCGACCGACGAAAAAATCGCCCCTGCAAACAAGGCAAATACAACAAAAAAACCAATCATAATGTATCCTAAAATCGATAAAAAATAGGCCCATTTTGCAGCTTCTCTTAAAAATCCTTTTGCAGATTCATTCAAATGCAATTCTATTACTTCTTCTTCCATATCATTGTATACTTCCATAACTTGTTTTTTTTTATCAAATTTAATGAAATTTCTTAGAAAAAAACGAAATTTTGAAAATTAATAATTTACACCTCATCTTTCGCTACAAGCCCTTAAAACAAAAAATCACCTAACTTTCGTTAGATGGTTTTTACTAAAGAGCCGGCGGAGGGACTTCCCGAATCGTCCCAATATTTTTCAAAATAAAAAAACCGTCCCGATACATCGGGACGGTTTGTGATTGAGCCGGCGGAGGGACTCGAACCCACGACCTGCTGATTACAAATCAGCTGCTCTAGCCAACTGAGCTACGCTGGCGACTCATTACGGGTGCAAATATAAGTCTGAATTTTAATTTTCCAAAAAAAACCAGACTTTTTTATTGACTTTTTTTTATTGTAACTCGTTGATTTTAGCAATCAATTGATTAGCAGTTTGTTCCAATTCAACATTTATTTGTTTGAAATGGGCTTTTTTATTATCAACGTTTTTAGCATTAACTTTAGTAATTAAAGCGTCAAATGCAGCAATTGCTTCGTCTATTAAAGCGTTAGTTTCTGTTGTTGGTTTTCCTGTGGTAGAAATTTCAAACAAGTAAACTGCTTCAATAATATCTCCTAAAACGTAGTTGATGTCTTTTTTTAAATTCTTAACGTTTGCCATTTTATTTTTTATTTTAATTTGCGATTGCAAAAGTACACATAATCTTTGTATTAACGACTATGAAATATAAATTTCTAAAACTGAAGCTTTTCCGTTGATCGTAAAAGTTTTTAAGTCAGCAGGTATTAAAACAGTATCTCCTTTGATATAGTTGAATTTTGTACCTTCATATTCCAATTCGTAACCACCATCAACACACATATAAACGGTAAAGGAATCTCCTGATTTATTTACTGGAATTGTTCCATCCAATGGTATAAATTTAGTGGTAAAATAAGGACAATCTACAACATTATTCGATTGATTTAAGTCTTTATTGTATTTTTTATAGGTGTCAATTCTATCATAATTGATTGCGTCCAAAGCCAAATCTACGTGTAATTCCCTGTGATTCCCTGCGGCATCGACTCGATCAAAGTCATACAAACGATAGGTAATATCAGAGGTTTGCTGAATTTCGGCAATTACCAATCCCGCTCCAATGGCGTGAACCGTTCCTGTTTCAAGAAAGAATACATCACCTTCTTTTACGGCAACATAGTCAAGAATCGAAAGTAAGGTTTTGTTTTCTAAATTTTCAACATACTCAGCAGCATTTGAATCTTCTTTAAAACCAACAATTAATTTAGAATCTTGATCTGCCTGAAGTACATACCACATTTCGGTTTTCCCAAAAGAATTGTGACGCTTCTTGGCCAATTCATCGTTAGGATGCACTTGAATCGATAAATCTTCGCGAGCATCTAGGTATTTGAACAATAAAGGAAATTGATTTCCGAATTTTTTATAAACCTCAGTTCCCAAAATTGCAGATGGATTTGAAGTAATCAAATCATTGAGCGATTTACCAGCCAATTCTCCATTGGCAACAACACTTACATCACCTTCGACAGTAGATAATTCCCAACTTTCACCTGTGATTTTGGAAGTAATTGGCTTATTTAGAATTGTTTTTAGTTTTTCACCTCCCCAAATTCTTTCTTTCAGGATGGGCTCAAATTGTAATGGATATAATTTCATAATGCAGCAGATTAGTCTAAATTTTTAAAGCATCGCGAAAGTACAAAAAATCCTCGAATGCTAAAAATAAAACCAATCTGTATATTACACTATCTTCTTAACAATCGCTAATGCTTTCGGAATATGGTTTGAAGCATTCATACTGTCGAATATCAACTGAATAATTCCGTTT
The DNA here is from genome assembly GCF_044348915.1 of Flavobacterium sp. Lineage (GTDB taxonomy): Bacteria > Bacteroidota > Bacteroidia > Flavobacteriales > Flavobacteriaceae > Flavobacterium. The sequence continues at coordinate 14,253 of NZ_JBIKRX010000046.1, forward strand.
TTGTCAGCAACGTAAGTCACTCGACCTGGAAGCAAGCCAAACAAATTAGTTTTAACTCCAAAAAGATTCCTGATCTTTTTATCCGAATCCGAAAGTAAAATAAAAGGCAAATTGTATTTTTGAATGAATTTTTCGTGCGAAGCTGCACTATCGCCACTAATACCAATTACCTCAGCACCCAAATCTTTGAAATCTTCGTATTGATCCCGAAAACTGCAAGCTTGAGCGGTACAACCTGGCGTATTATCTTTTGGATAAAAATAAAGCACAACAGGTCTGATTCCAACAATTGCAGAACTGTCAAAATAATTACCACTGCTATCTATTGCTGTAAAATTGGGGATTTTATCGCCTATTTGTAATGCCATTATTCGCCTCTATAAGTTACAAAGTTTCTCGGTGTTTCGTATAAAACCACTTCTAAATCAAGTTCAGATTTTAGTTTCATTCTGAGTTTGTTCCAAATAACAACCACAATATTTTCGGCGGTTGGATTTAGGTTTTCAAATTCAGGCACATCCAAATTCAAGTTTTTGTGATCAAATGGTTTTTCAACCTCGGCCAAAATCAAATCGCTTAAATGCTTAACATCCATAACATAACCTGTTTCAGGATCTATTTCGCCGGTAACACTGACGATCAATTCGTAGTTATGCCCGTGAAAATTGGGATTGTTGCATTTGCCAAAAACAGCATCGTTTTGCACGAACGTCCAATCTTTTCGATACAATCGATGAGCGGCATTGAAATGGGCTTTTCTGGATATGGTAACTCTCATTTAAAGTTGGAGGTTAGAGGTTAGAAGTAAAGTTTAAAGGTTTAATGGTTTAAAGGTTTAAAGTTAAGTCTGAAATCTGCTCCCGAAAGCATTCGGGACTCAAATCTTATGATCTTCTAAAAAATGATAAAACTCATCGAAAATAATTTTGAACCAAACAGTGTAGATTTCGGGATGCAACTGAATGTCGTTGGCTACATCTTCGATACTCATCCATTTCCAACTTTCTACTTCGTCAGGATTTATTTTTGGCTCGTCATTGTAATAACCAATCATGACGTGATCAAGTTCATGCTCAGTCAGTCCGTTATCGAATGGTGCTTTGTAAATAAAATGAAACAATTCTTTCAAACCGGTAACAAACCCCATTTCTTCGTGTAATCTGCGGGTTCCAGCTTGAATATTAGTTTCGCCGTCGCGCTGATGACTGCAACACGTATTGGTCCATAATAACGGGGAATGATATTTGTGATGCGCCCTTTGCTGCAACATGATTTCATTTTTATCATTTAACACAAACACTGAGAAAGCACGGTGTAAAACTGCTTTTTTGTGAGCCTCCATTTTGGGCATTAGCCCTATTTGCTCGTCATTTTGGTTGACCAATATTACGTTTTCTTCTTCCATCGTATAATTATTAGGACAAAAATACGAAAAAAGGCTTCCCTTTTTGGCCGTTCCAAAGTTTGTGAAAAGTTTAACGACTGTTTAGAATTAATAAATGTTAATTTTATGCTTTTCAAAATCATCATACAAATTTGAGCAATAAGTACTAGGGTAAAGAGCTATAAACGTTACTATTTTAACAAATATAGTTCATTTGTAAAGTAGATGACATTCATTTTTTGATATCCTCATTAATTTTGAAAATAAAAAAAAGCACATTATGAAAACAAAAAATAAAATTCAAATGCTACCCTTCTTGATGCTATTGTTTATGCTTCAAGCTTGCGGGCAAACAACTAACAAAAAAAACAACTCTCAAACGACTTCAAATATGGAAAATACAATCAACAAACCCGAAAATCCCTATTATTCAAATACCGATAAAACCAAACTTCATGTTAGTAACGTTCTATGGAAAAAAGTGCTATCCCCAGATTTGTACGCCGTTTCCAGAAATGCCGATACCGAAAGAGCCTTCACCGGAAAACTTTGGGATTTAGATGAAAAAGGAACCTACTACTGCGCGGCTTGCGGAAACAAGTTATTCAAATCAGATCAAAAATTTTCCAGCAGTTGTGGTTGGCCAAGTTTTTTTGAACAAGACAATAAAAACAGTGTGGTTTACAAAGATGACAATTCCTATGGAATGAAAAGAATAGAAGCACTTTGCGGCCGCTGCGACGGACATTTAGGACATCTTTTTGACGATGGGCCTGCACCAACTGGCAAGCGATACTGTATGAATTCAATTGCGTTGGATTTTGTTCCAGATGCTGTTGCTGCAAATCAAAATAAAAACAATTTAGAAACTATCACACTTGGTGGTGGTTGTTATTGGTGTGTGGAAGCAGTTTACGAAAAGTTAAACGGCGTAAAATCGGTGGTTTCAGGATATGCTGGAGGAAAAAATGCTAATCCTACTTATGAAGAAGTTTGCAGTGGAACAACAGGTCATGCTGAAGTAGTGCAAATTACATTTGATAATAAAGTAACCAACATTGATGAAATTTTCAAAGTATTCTTCACTGTTCACGACCCAACCACGTTAAATCGTCAAGGCGCAGACAGAGGCACACAATACCGTTCTGTTATTTTTTATGCCAATGACGAGCAGAAAAATGAAGGCAAATCAATTATTGGCAAACTAAGCTCAGAAAAGGTTTTTGACGACCCTATTGTGACAACTCTAGAACCCCTGACTCAATTTTATAAAGCCGAAGATTATCATCAGAATTACTACGAAAACAATAAGAAACAACCCTATTGCGAAATGGTAATTCAACCCAAAATCGAGAAATTCGAAAAGGTTTTTAAAGACCGATTGAAAAAATAAAATTTAAATTGATATGAAAACCGGAAAGAAATTTTCGGTTTTTTTTGCAGCAACTCTTGAAATTTTAGGTTCTACTGGTATCTGTGTGAAAGACAAAACAATTTAAACCATTAAGTTCATTAAGAAAATTAAGATCAGTTGTGCGCTTAACTTTCTACATAAACTCATAATGTTTAAAAAATGAATGTTTACGAAAATTTTTACCCATTAAGTAGAAATTAAACTTAAAGTCTTTCTTAATGAACCTTACTATTCTTAATGGTTTTAAAAAAATGAATGTTCACAACATTTCCAGTAGAACCAATTTTATACATATTTCAGTCCTTGTTTTTACGATAGCTACTTGATATTTATTATATTTGAAAAGCAAAATAATTTCTTTTTACAATATAAAATCTTACTACAATGAAAATAGCTTTATTTACCAACGAATTTCCTCCCAACATTTACGGTGGTGCAGGTGTTCATATCGATTTTTTAAGCCAAGAATTAGCCAAATTAGGTCAGGTCGAGGTACGTTGTTTTGGCGACCAAAATGTAGATACAGATTCGATACACGTTCGCGGAATCAATTCTTCGCTTACTAAAATGGTTGACGATGCCAATCCGCACATCAAAATGTTTCACAATATGAGTCGAAATGTAGAACTGTCGCAAGCCACGCCTGAGGCCGATGTTATTCATTGCCACACTTGGTACACGCATCTTGCCGGAATTATGACACGCGAATTGTTGCAATCACCATTGATTTTGACCACACACAGTTTAGAAACACATCGTCCTTGGAAAGTGGAACAACTGGGCAATGGTTATTTTCTTTCGCGTTGGATAGAAAACAGCACTTATAACACCGCCGACGGAATTATTGCCGTGAGCCAACAAATGAAAGAGGATGTTGTCCAAGCCTACGGAGTGAATCCGGATAAAGTAACGGTGATTCATAACGGAATTGATCCAGAATTCTACAAACCAACTTTTGATAATAATCTTCTTGTAGAGTTAGGAATTGACCCCAACATTCCTTTTGTGTTATTTGTCGGAAGAATTACCCGCCAAAAAGGGATTTCGCAATTGATTTCTTCCGCTAAACATTTCAACAAAAATTGCCAAATCGTACTTTGTGCTGGAGCACCTGACACCAAGGAAATTGCCGAAGAAACCGAAGCTTTGATTGCGGATTTGAAAAAAGAAAGAGACGGCGTAATCCTCATCTCAGAAATGTTGCCACGCGAAAAAATAAAAGTGTTGTACAGTCACGCACGCGTTTTTGCCTGTCCGTCCTTATATGAACCTTTTGGCATCATCAATCTCGAAGCAATGTCTTGCGAAACGCCTGTGGTGGGAAGCCACGTGGGTGGAATTCCAGAAATCATTGTCGAAGGAGAATCAGGCTATTTGATACCGCTCGAAAGTGTTTCAAGAACCGATTTTAACCCTGCCAATCCCGAAGCTTTTCAAAAAGCTTTTGCAGCCAAAATTAATATTTTGTTAGAGAACGAAGCCTTGGCAACCCAAATGGGAAAATCAGGAAGAGAACGCGTTCTGAAAATTTTTAGTTGGGAATCTATCGCCAAAACCACCTATGATTATTACCAAAAAGTGATTGATGGTTTTGTGAAAGAGAAGGCTTGATAATTACCTCTAAAAAATAGTAAAATGGATAAATGGAATGAAATCTGTTTTTTAATAAAAAAACATTCACAAGAAAATTCTAAAGAAGCATTTTTTCAAAATGAAGTAGTCAATATCTTTGAAAAGTTAGGCTGGTCAAGATATAGGGATGAAATTGAAACGGAAAAAAGTTTTCCTATTGGAGCGAACAATAGGTTAAGACTGGATATTTTAATTAGTCTCGAGGGAGAAAAGCTATTCGCAGTAGAGTTGAAAAGAGCAACTAATCAAGGAAGTGTGAGGATTTCTCAACAACTTGTTTCTTATATGCTGCAATTGAAAATGAAATTTGGATTTTTTATAGGAGAGAACATCCAGCTCTTTTATGATGACCCAAACGACAATAAACATCCTATTAAATTAATTGAAATTGAGTTTACTGAAAATAACCAAGAAGGTCTACAACTAATTGAAATCATAAAAAGGAACACATTTGATAAACATAAATTGATAAATTATTGCAATCAAAAATTAAAAGAAATTGAAGAAAATAAATCGTTAAATGATCTTATCGATTTTTTTACTTCAACTCAAGGCAATGAATATGTTTTAAAACTTATTTCTGATGATTTAAAGGATAAACAGGGTCCAAAAATTTTTGAAGAGTTAAAAAGTAAAATTTCTATTGAAATCACCAACAAATCATCTTATTCTAAAACTGAAAACATAGATTATTTAAGAAAAAATTTGAGAAATATAGAAGTTAAAAGAACCTATTCTAGTTTGAAAGATAATAATATTGAACTACCCATTGGAAAGTATGTGAGAGAAACTTTAAATGAATTAATAATTGATAATTTGATTAATGCCGAAGAAACTGCGAAATTGCAAAGAGCAGATTATTCAAAACAAACATTTGATATTCAATTTCCTTTCTTAAAAAAAACTTTAAATCGAGATGACCCCGATTGGATACGCTATTGGAAACCTCCAGTTAGTATTAATAGAGAAAGGTACTTCGTTTGTTCACAATGGTACGAAGTGTCTGCCAATAATGACAGACCGTATTATGAAAATTGGCTAAAAAAAATAAAAAGTAATTGTTAGTATTCTTCTTAAGTGCAAAAGCAATACAAACAGTAAAATAATACTTTATGAAATTAAACCGCTTACTATTTTTAATTGTATTACTCTATCAATATGGATTTGCACAACCAGCAACTGAAGTGTATTTGCTCGATATAAAAAAAGATGGGAGTTCTTTTAGTATCGTCCCAAACACAAAACCTATAAACATTAGTAATAATGAAGGCTACGATAACCAACCTAGTTTTATCGAAAAGCTAAATGCTGTGGCGTATGTAAGTTCTAAAAACAAGAAATCCACTGATGTTTTTTTATACGATTTAGCTACAGCCAAAACCAAACAATTTACTAATAATAGCCAAGCAGAATATTCTCCAAAAACTACTCCAGACGGTAAGTTTATTTCTGTGGTCAAAGACACAGACCAAAATCTGACCCGAATTTCGTTAGATGGTTTAGTTACTGAAAAACTCTATACTTCAAAGGATTCAATAGGGTATTATTGCTGGTTGAACGAGTCCGAAATTGCAGCGTTTACCTTGTCGAAACCAAAAGTTACTTTAAAATTAATCCATATTATAAACAAAACTGAACAATATCTGACGGACAGCATCGGACGGAGTTTGTATCAATACCAAGATGGAATTGTAATTTGTCAGAAGCTAAAAAAAGGAAATTGGGTTTCATTTATTGATAAAAAAGGGGCGATAACTCAACTCATAGAATTGCCAAAGAATACCGAAGATTTTTATTTAACTGATGATGGATGGTTGTTTTCTTCGAATGAATCTAGCCTTATTTATTGTAATGTAAAGTCTAAAGACAAAGCCTGGCAAGAATTAGCCAATTTGAAAGCAATGGGAATTTCTAAAATATTTCGTTTAGCTGTAAACCGCGAAAAGAACAAACTTGCTTTTGTTTCTGAAGGATTGTAAAAAAAAAAATTGAAATAAGCAGGAGTAGAATCTCGCAAGCAATGTTATTAAGTTAAGGAATAATTGACACTAATTAACCGTCTCTTCGAGTGATTTTTGTAGTAATGCGATAGCTTTACTATAAAAATAGTATCGAGAAGCCTTTAATAGTAGTGTTCTCGATACATCCCGATAAAAATCTGGACACTCCAACAGAAGAGGACTCATACTTAACTTAATGACATTGAGTTTGAGATAGCACAAGATAGAAAATCTAACTGCACTTTAAAATAATAAAAAAGTATGCTCACAGCCATTCATCCAAAGTTACCCATGCGCGACAAAAAGGACACAAGGAACTTTTACAGCAAAAATTTAGGCTTTCAAGAATTTGGAAGTGCTGACTTTGATGGTTATTTGATGATGCAAAAAGACGGCATTCAAATTCATTTTTTTGAGTTCAAAACATTGGATCCAAAAGAAAACTATGGTCAAGTTTACATTAGAACTGATGATATTGACAACTTTTACCAAACGTTGTTGGACAATAAAACAAGCATTCATCCCAACGGACAATTAGAAATAAAACCTTGGGGACAAAAAGAATTTTCTGTACTTGACCCAGACAACAACTTGCTGACTTTCGGACAAAGTATATAATAACTAACAAAATGATGAAAAAAACCTCCTTAACATTACTTTTATTATTTTTTCTTATCGCGAATATTTCCGCACAGAAGAAGGAAATTTGTATTATTAAAACTGCTGCAGGCGATATTACTGTCGAATTGTATCCTAAAAAAGCACCTATTACGGTCGCCAATTTCTTGAAATATGTCGATGCCCATTTGTATGACAACACCAACTTTTTCCGTTCGGTAACTTTAAACAATCAAGCAAAAGATTCCGTCAAAATTGAGGTCATTCAAGGAGGAGAAGTTGATTCGACCAAAGTTTTTGCGCCTATTCTACTCGAAAGAACTTCAAAAACTGGTCTGTTTCATAAAAACGGAACAATTTCTATGGCGAGAGACAAACCGGATTCTGCCACTTGCAGTTTCTTTATTTGCATCAATGACCAACCTTCTTTGGATTTTGGTGGCAAAAGAAATAAGGACGGACAAGGTTTTGCCGCTTTTGGAAAAGTAACTAAAGGAATGGATGTAGTCAAAAAAATTCAACTACTCTGTCCAAATAGCGACCAATATTTCAAACCACCTGTGACGATTTTGACCATCATTCGTAAAAAGTAATTCTCATTTTTTTACATATTTCAACTTGTGTAACCAAAGTTACTTTCTATGGACAATCCTTGGTTTACTTTTGTGCCATAATAATTCGAAAAGTATTTTATCAAATATAAAATCATTTAAAACGAAAATAAAATGGATATGGAAAAAATAATAGCAGAAAATCTAGGTACTATCGTAGATGTGAGAACGTATGGGGAATTTAGTGGCGGCAACGTAGTAGGTTCCATTAACATCCCGTTGAATGAAATTCCAGCAAGAATCGAAGAATTAAAAGCGATGAAAACACCACTTGTTTTATGCTGTGCATCAGGAATGCGAAGTGGTCAAGCGCATCATTATTTATCACAAAACAACATCGAATGTTATAATGGTGGCTCTTGGCTTGATGTAAATTACTATAAATCCAAAAACAACTAAATTAAAATGATCAATACATTAAAAAAATTATTCGGTATTGGACCAGGAGTAAACTATGCTGAATTGGTAAAGGACGGCGCCATCATTTTGGACGTTCGTTCTAAATCGGAATATGCTGGCGGGCATATCAAAGGTTCTATCAATATTTCAGTAGATACTTTACGAAATAATTTAGGAAAACTAAAAGACAAGGATAAACCCATCATTACTTGTTGTGCATCTGGAATGCGAAGTGCTTCGGCCAAAAGCATTCTAGCTTCAAATGGCTACTCCCAAGTATATAATGGTGGCGGTTGGTACAGTCTTCAAAATAAATTATAATGGACAAACAAACCTTACTCACCGATTGGAATTTTATGCGGATTCTACGTTTAGTATTGGGGATTTATATCGCCATTAAAGCAGTGGAAACCCTGAGTATTCTTTCCGGATTCTTTGCAGCCTTTTTTATATTTCAAGCCATAACCAATAAAGGTTGTTGTGGTTCTAATGGTTGTTCTGTGCCAATCAAGAAAAATAATTCTGATAAAACTGAAGAAGTAGCATACGAAGAAATTAATTAGTCATTCCTTAAAAACAAATTAACAATCTGATTGTTAATAACTTATGATAAAATAATATTAAAAAAGGCTCTGTTAAATTGCCAAAAAGTGTATATTTCGGTATAAAAAAGTGGCAATAT
>NZ_JBIKRX010000047.1:0-22880 GCF_044348915.1 Flavobacterium sp.
TAGATACAATAGAAGGTCAAATATGGGGACAATCTTCGATGTGTTAATGAAAAAGATGGTGAAATTTGAATAAATATCAATAAAATCAATAGATAACAAGGGTGCTCTAAGCGCCTATACCTATTAAATTAATAAAAATGAAAAAAATCTACTGTTTTTTGATGCTTACTATTATGATTTCTTCTTTTGCACAAGAAGGAGAAATTAAATCTGAGAAATTTAAACCTTACCATTCAATTACTGGTTTGCTAACTCATACGATAATCCAAGATGGGATAAGTGACGGTAAGACTGAATGGATTTCCTTTCCGTCATTTGCGCTCGATTATAACTTTGTTTTCAGTCCAAAATTGAGAATAGGTCTTCACAATGATGTGATACTTGAAGATTTTATTGTAGAACATAAGGACGGCAACGAATTAGAAAGGTCAGAACCTTTTGCCACTGTTTTGGTTGGTGGCTATAAACCTGGCAAACATTTTACTTTTGAAGCGGGAATGGGATACGAATTCGAGAAAGAAGAGAACCTGTTTTTAACTAGAATTGGTACGGAATATGCTGTAGAATTGCCGAATGAGTGGGAGTTCGTTGTGAATCTTGTGTACGATATGAAATGGAATGCCTACGATAGTTTCTCTTTTGGAGCTGGAGTTTCAAAGTCGTTTGGTAAATAACTAAGATTCGATTAAATAAAAAAGTTCCGCAAATTTTGCGGAACTTTTTGTTTAAAATTAGATCGAAATGCGTTTAAACCAGTTCTTCTTCTTTTTTGAATTCGGAAACTAATTTTTTCTGCATATCAAAAGAAACAGATTCGTAATGATCAAACTTAGCGGTAAATCTTGCTCGTCCTTGAGTTAAGGAACGCAAATCACTACCAAATTCCTGCATTTCTGCAAAAGGAAGGAAAGCAGTTATTATTGTAAATTGACCTTCGGCATCCATGCTTTCTACATTGGCCCTGTGCGTTTGAATATTACTCATAATCGCGCCTGTTAGTTCCTCAGGTGCTTGAACTTTGATGTGATAGAAGGGTTCTAATAGTTGAGGGTCAGCTTGTACAAAGTTTTCTTTGAATGCCATCATTCCTGCGGTTTTAAATGCTAAATCGTTGCTATCAACAGGGTGCATTTTGCCGTCGTATAAAATCACGCGAACGTCTCTCACATAAGAACCGGTCAAAGGGCCTTTGGTCATTTTTTCCATAATTCCTTTCATAATCGAAGGGTGAAAACGAGTGTCGATTGCGCCACCAACGATGCAATTGTAATAAATTAATTTGCCACCCCAAGCCAAATTGATTTCTTCTTTTCCGCGGATGTTGTAGCCTTTGGGTTCATCTATTCCTTCGTGCCAAGGTTCGATTTTCATTGCTACTTCGGCAAATTGTCCTGAACCACCCGATTGTTTTTTGTGACGATAGGTGATTTCCGCACTTTTTTGTATGGTTTCTCGATACGGTATTTTTGGATTTTTGAAATCAACAGATAGTTTGAATTGTTTTTCTAATTTCCATTTAATGATAGCCAAATGCAGTTCGCCGTGGCAATGAATAATCGTCTGATTTAATTCGGGTGAAACTTCAATTCTGATGGTTGGATCTTCTTCAACCAATTGATGCAAAGCCATCGATAGTTTTTCTTCTTCTCCTTTTTTAGTGCCTTCTACAGCAATCGAAAAAGTAGAATTCGGGAATATAATAGGTGTAATTTCGATATGTTTTCCTTTTTCGTGTAGCGTGTTATTGATGTGGGTGTCTTTCAGTTTCAATGTGGCACCAATGTCTCCAGCGGTCAATTCATTTACAGCAGTACGCTTGCTTCCTTCGACTTCGTACATTTGATTGATACGCTCGACTTGACCTGTATTTTCGTTGGTCAATTCGTCGCCGACTTTTACTTTGCCTGAAAGTACCTTGAAGAAACTTAAATCACCGATATGAGGCTCTGATAGGTTTTTGTATATAAATATGGCAGTTGGACCTTTTTCGCTGCATTCAATTTCTTTTCCGTCGACTGTTTTTTGTTTGGGCATTTCATAGGCCGATGGGCAAACATTATCAATGAATCCCATAATTCTTCCGCTACCCATATTTTTCTTGGCTGAAACACAAAATACAGGGAAAATCTCGTGTTTTATCAAGGAATGATGCAAGCCTAATTTCATTTCATCTTCATTCAATTCGCCTTTTTCGAAATAAAGCTCCATCAAGTTTTCGTCATTTCCAGCAATAGTTTCGATTAATTCTTGGTGCAAACGATTGGCTTTCTCAGTTTCACTTTCAGGAATTGGCAGTTTTTCTGGTTTTCCTCCATTTGCAGGGTATTTGTACATTACCATATTCAAAACATCGATAATGGCGTCAAATTCGGGGCCTTGGTTGAAAGGATATTGAACTACGACAACGCTTGGTCCAAAATGCTCTTTGGCTTCTTGTATAGTTTTATCAAAGTCTGATTTTTCATTATCCAATTGGTTTACAGCCAATATTATCGGTAGTGTATAGTCATTCGCATATTCCCAAATAATATCGGTGCCGACTTCAACCCCCATTGAGGAGTTCAAAAGCATTAAACCACAATCGGCAACGCGCATTGCTCCAATGATTTCTCCAGCGAAATCATCATAACCTGGTGTGTCTAAAAGATTTATTTTATATCCTCTCCATTTTGTATTCACTAATTTAGAAAAAAAGGACTTGCCTTTTTCGTGTTCAATATCCGAATAATCGGCTACAGTGTTTTTTTCTAAAATCGATCCTCGACGATTAATTAAGCCTGCTTCAAATAACATCGATTCAATTAAGGTCGTCTTACCGCTTCCGGTATGACCCACTAAAACCACATTTTTTATGTGGTTGATATCAAAATTTGCCATATCTATTTGATTTAAATTAGATTAATGTATCAAATTTCAAATAAAATAATTATTCAGTTTATGATATATATCATATTTTATACAGTATATAATCGTTATTTAATGGAAGAGTATGGTTTTTCTTTAGTAGCGGTTTTTGCAACAAAATTCGAGAGGATTTCAAACTAATAAAAGACGGTACAACTTCAAATCAGAAGGTATTAGTGAAATACATATTGAAGAAAAGTATTGACTATAATAGTTAGCGATAAATCAGGTTGGGAACAGGGCAAACTGTGTCAACTCACAATGATATCGTGTCTGAAGAGTAAACCTTTTAAGTTTTCTAAAGCAAAGACAGCTTTCTTAATTTTGGTTTTCGTTGGATCGATGGTGTAGTTGTAACTCGTTTTCAGATTGGCTTTGCTGAGATTGGCTTTGCTAAATTCAGAGCGGTATAAGTCACAGTTGTCGAAAAGTACTTCGGTCAAATCGGTATTCATAAAATCGACTGCGATAATACTGCAATCTAGAAAGGTGGTTCCTTTGATCTTTAGTGTGTAAAACTTCGAAAAATCCATAATACATTCCTTGAAATGAACTTCGAAAATCAGTTTGTCACACATTGCAAAATTCACTTCCTCAATTTTGCATCGGTTGAAAAGCACAGTTCGTAAAGCGACGTGATTGATTTTGGCTCCACTAAAAATACAGTCATTAAAAGTACAGTCGATAAAAACGACTCCAATAAAATTACAGTCCGAAAAATCACAATTGTTGAAAGTACAGCATTCAAATTCCTTTAAATTGACCTCTTGTTCACCATAAGTGAGGTTGTTGTATTCGACGTCAAGGAAATATTGGGTCATTTTTTTAAGTTTAAATCCTTTTTGTTTGAGTTTTCTTATCTGGATTTTGCTTCGCAACATCCAGACTAAGCTCCGTAGTGGAAATGGAAAGCTTTTTCAATCAGAGATTGAAAAACTTTTTTGTAAATATTTGGTTTCCTGAGCGAGCTCGAAACCAAATATTTACAAAAAAAGCCCAAACTTTCGTTTGAGCTTTCCATTCTTAAGTGACCTCGACTGGATTCAAACCAGTAACCTTCTGAGCCGTAATCAGATGCGCTATTCAGTTGCGCCACGAGGCCTATTTTGTGGGTGCAAATATAGGTAATTTTAGCAATCTTGCAAACTGTAAATTGAAATTAAATCAATTTTTTATAAAATCTGCAATCTGTAATTTAAAATCTGTAATCAACAATCTAGTGCTCTTGTAGTTACGTAATAGCGATAACCAATGATTGCCATTTGCCATTTGCTGGCTTTGGCTAAATCCAGTCTCTTTTTAGTGAAACTCGGAAGAATAAGCTTGTTTATTTTGGCTAGGATTTTGAACATAAGTTGAATTTATTTTGCAAAAATAGAAAAGACCACTGAATTCAGTAGTCTTTTTCGTTTTTATTAAGAGAATAATTTTGATTTCAGTGATTGTTTTGCTTTTTCAAGTTCCACTTTGGCTTGATCTTTTTGAGTATTCATTTTTTCTAATGAATGTTTAGCTTTCCAAATAGATTTATACATTTCGAGCCATCGTTCTTTTGAAAAAACAGTTTCGTTTCCTGTGTTTTCTATTTCACCTTTATCTAATTCGGATTCGTTTTTAGATTTGGTTGGAGATATTTCTAAACCGTCAGCATTTTCTTTAGTAATAATTTCCATAACTCCGTTTTCACCATCTTTACCATATTTGTCTATGGCCTTTTTTCCTTTTAAAACATTTATACTTTGAATTAAATTTGGATCCAATTTGTTTAAATCTTCAAAAGTAGTTAGGGTTCTTTTTCCGTTTAGTATAATGAGCGGTTTTTCTTTTGAGATAATTTTATTATTAAAATTATCTGCTGATATATTGATTGTTTTCGTAGTAATCTTAACACTATTTTCAAAGGTATTGACTTCTACTTTGTCTATAGCATTTGGATCTAATTCCGAAAATGCTGCATTGGTGGCTTTTACTCCATCAATGTAAATGTCTTTGTCCGTTATTTTAACTAGTATTGGAACATTTTTAGTGTCTATTTCAATAGTTGGTCTGTCTGTTTTTGTATTTACAGCTATTGATTTAATTTCATTGGGATTTAAATTATCTAATTCATCCTGACTAGAAACTTTTCCATTGATAATAATTTCTTTTCCTTTTGATAAAGTGGTCAAGTTTTTTTCAATTTTAGGATCCGTTTTTGTTTCTTGTTTTGGTGCCGCTTTCTCCTGGGCAACGACTTCTACCTGAAAGAAGAATAAAAATGCACCTAATAAGGGAAGCACAGCGGCATACTTCCAATAATTCCTTTTGTTTGATTGATTTTTGTTTAACATAACGATTCGTTTTTTGATTAATGATTGATAAAAATGATTGGTAACGGCAACACAATTTTCCTGTGTCGTAATTTTTAAAAGCGTCAGTTGATAGGCTTTTTTGTCGGATATGTTTTTAGAAGCTTCGCTGTCGGCGATGAATTCCAAGTTTTGAACAATAGCTTGATTATACAACCATACCATCGGATTGAACCAAAATACCACACAAAACAGTCTTGAAATCAAAACATCAACCGTATGATCTTGTGCGCTGTGTACTTTTTCGTGTTCCAAAATATTTTCCAATTCGGTGCCGCTGTATAGTGATGAGTTATACACAATAGAATTGAAATAGGAGAAAGGAGCAATATTTTCATTTACATCAATAAACTTGAAATCGGCGTGATGTTGGATGGTTTTTCCTTTCAGAATCTTGGTTAAACTATAAAAATCAAAAGCAAATTTCATCAAGAACACCAGAATTCCAATCGAATACACAATGGCGAAAATAAGATACCAGTTGATTTCAAAAGCATCATTTTCAGCAGGAATTGTCATTGGAATTTTCGACCAATCGAAAGTGGTAGGGCTGGGGTCAACCCAAACTATTTTTTTTAAAACTACCAATGGCAAAACTACCGAGCTGATTAATCCTGCCAATAAAAACCAACGATTGCTGCTGAAAAAAGTTTCTTTACGCAGCAAAAGAATGTAAGCCAAGTAAAACATTCCTATTAATCCACTGGATTTGACGAGGTAAATGAATAGCGTTTCCATAACTATTGTTTTTGTTCAATCATCGCTAAAATCTCCCGTAATTCTTCGGCTGAAATTTTCTCTTCTTTGGCAAAAAAGGAAACCATATTTTTATAGGAACTATCAAAATAAGTATCGATAGCGGTATTTATAAACCGCTTTCTATAGTCTTCCATCTTCACGATAGGGAAGTATTGATGTGTGTTGCCAAAGGCATTGTGTGACACAAAACCTTTTTCTTCAAGGTTTCGGATTATAGTCGAAAGGGTGTTGTAATGAGGTTGCTCTTCGGTAATTTCTGCCAGAACTTCTTTTACGAAAGCTTTTTTGAGCTTCCATAAAATTTGCATAATTTCCTCTTCTTTGTTGGTTAGTTTTTGCATAGTTGTACGATTTGAAAACAAACATACAACTATATTTATAGTTAGTAAACTATTTTTTTAGTTATTTAACTAAATTTTAAGTTTGTAATAAGATAATTGTGATATTTGCAGCATATACTTTCAATTGCCACGGGTTTAAACCCGTGGCAATTTATTTATTCTAGTAGAATTTATGCTACTAGTCTTTTTTCAGCTACCAACATTCGATTCAGCCAAAGGCAACAAAAAACTGCCAACATTCCTAGGCTTCCCATAACAATCCAATTGATTTGATAACCAAAATGCTCAATAATGTCTAATCCTGTTTTAGAACAAGCAATGTGAGCCAAACTAAAACTCATCGTATACAAGCCCATATATTGGCCTTCTTGTCCTTTTGGAGCTCGGTTTAAGGCGACAGCATTCGAAAAGGGAAACGCAAAAATCTCTCCAAAAGTGAGTAAAACAATGCTTATTACCAATACAAAAATCCAAGAATCAACTAGCAGAATATAGTATCCTAAGGCTACACATAGAGCACCATAGGCGAGGATTTTTATTTTATTGATTTTTTTACTTTCAATTCTACTTACAATAGGCATTTCTAATAAGAAAACCAACAGTCCATTCAGGGAAAGAAGCAGACCAGTTTGAAACTCGGTCAAGCCAAATTTTTCGTTATGATATAATGGCAGTGTCGTAAACAATTGGAAAAATACCATTGCAATGATAAAAATGATAAACAATAACAGCCAAAAAGGTTTGTCTTTGAAAATCGATTTTCGGTTGATATTCGTCAGTTTTTCGTCTGCAGTAAGAGGAATTCTTTTTTTCTCTTTGACGGTCATCGCAAAAATGAGAATGGCTATAATGCACGAACTACCATCGACCCAAAACAATCCTTGGTACCCCATTCCCAAAATAATCAAACCTCCTAATGTTGGGCCAGCTGCAAAACCAAGATTAACTGCCAAACGCACTAATGACAAGGCACGAACTCTATTTTCGGGTTTGGCATAAACAATCAGAGAGACAAACATCGCTGGACGAAACATATCAGCTATAGTCATAATGGTAAACATTCCTATACATAATCCCCAAAAACTCGTGATGTATTGCAGAATAAAAAACAGAATTCCACTCGTAAACAGACTGAAAATCATTATTTTATAAAACCCAATTTTATCGGTCAATTTGCCACCAAGCCACGAACCCAGCATGGAACCCAACCCAAAAGCCACCATAATCCAGCCCACTTCACCGTAGGTAAAATGTAAATTTTCCTTTAAATATTTGGATAAAAAAGGTAAAACCATCGTGCCTGCGCGATTGATAAAAGTAATGAGCGCCAGAATCCAAACTTCACGACGGAAACCTTTGAAATTGTTGATGTAACTACGAAGTCCTGTTCTAAGCATAGGTATATTTCTTGCTGGCAAAGCTACAAAGATTTTTATTGGCTGGCATCGTGATACTCCAAGCAATGTTTCCAAAAAATTATTCTTTGTGCCTTTCTAACTTTTAAACTATTTTTGCTCAAAATAAAAAAAATGAGAACAATTCAAACTTTACTATTTTTAACGGTATTCTGTTTTGGTTTTGCCCAAGAAAAATTTGATGTTGCGGCAGTCGAAAAATTCCAAAAAGAGTTAAATACAGAATATGCTGATGCTAAAACCAGCCCGTTAACCACTGAAGATTTGGCTGTTTTCAAGACTTTAGATTTTTATCCTATAAACGAAAAGTTCTTTGTCCATGCAAAATTCGTTAGAACGGAGAATGAAAAACCGTTCGAAATGAAAACTTCAACCGACAGAAAACCGATGTATGTAAAGTATGGTGAAGCACATTTTGTGATTGATGGAAAACCATGCCAATTGAACATTTACAGAAACATTGAATTATCCAAAAAAGAGGAATATAAAGACTATTTGTTCCTGCCTTTTTCCGATTTGACTTGCGGAAAAGAAAGTTATATAGGTGGGAAATATATCGATATGAAAACACCAACAGGAAACACAATATTTATTGATTTCAATACGTCCTACAATCCGTTATGTGCTTATAATCACAAATATTCTTGCCCAAAAGTACCCTTGGAAAACGACTTGAAAATAGAGATTCAAGCTGGAGTTAAGAAATTTCACGACTAATGAAATACTTCAATCTACATACGCATCAATATACGAATCAACGCGAGGTGTTGGAATTGGTCAATCAATATCCACAGGAATTTGATGACTCGATTCCGTTTTATTCCATCGGAATTCATCCGTTATACATTAACGAAAACCGATTGGAAAGTGATTTTCAAATTGTTAACGGAAAATTAGCCTTGCCCGAATGTTTGGCTCTTGGCGAATGTGGATTGGACAAACGCAGCGAAATTCCTTTTGAGTTGCAGCAACGGGTTTTCGAAAGACAATTGGCTTTGGCCGAAAAATTCAATAAACCAGTCGTGATTCATTGTGTTGCTGCTTTTCAAGAACTGATTGAAATCAAGAAAAGATTGAAAATAAGTGTTCCAATGATTGTCCACGGATATTCCAAGAAAATAGAACTTGCCAAGCAATTAATAGATAATGGATTCTATGTTTCGTTTGGTAAAAATTTATTAAGAAACCCAGAATTGGAATCGGTTTTTCAAAGTATTTCAAACGATAGATTCTTGTTGGAAACCGATATGGTCGAGGAAGGAATTCGAGCTGTGTATGCTTTGGCTGCGAAATATAAAGGATTAGAATTAAGTGAATTACAGGAAATTGTAAGTAAAAATTATACTACGGTTTTTGAATTTCATAAACAATAAACCACAAACAACAAACAGAATGGCAGAATGGACCGAAAGAGCCGAGCTCTTATTTAAAGCAGAAGGATTAGACAAACTAAGAAATTCCAATATTTTGGTTGTAGGATTGGGAGGTGTAGGTTCCTTTGCTGCTGAATTTTTGGCAAGAGCAGGAGTGGGGAAAATGACGATTGTAGATGGTGATATTGTCGATATTACCAACATCAACCGACAGTTGCCTGCGTTACATTCAACTGTTGGACAACCAAAAGTGCAGGTAGTAGGAGATAGACTAATGGATATTAATCCTAAATTGAAATTGATTAGATTGCAAGAATTTTTATCTCCGGAAAGAGCCTTCGAAATTGTTTCTAACGAATACGATTATGTATTAGATTGTATTGATAGCGTTACTCCAAAGTTGAATTTGATCATTGCTGCCAAACGCAAAAGAGTTAAAATCATTAGCAGTATGGGAGCAGGAGGTAAGATGGAAGCGGCTAAAGTTAAAGTGGCTGATATTAGCAATACCATCAATTGCATGTTTGCCAAAACCATTCGACGCCGATTGAAGAAAGAAAAAATTGATAAATTGAAAGTTGTTTTTTCGTCAGAAATTCAAGATCAAAGCAGTCTAAAAATGACCGATGGTTCCAATTTCAAGAAATCGTTCTACGGAACCAATAGTTATATGCCGGGGTTATTTGGCTTGTATGCTGCCGAAACGGTAATACGATATTTACTGAAGAAGTAGTGTTCAATTTTATAGTGTTCAGTGTTCAGGCATTAAGTGTTTAGTCTGACCACTGACCACTATCTCCTAATTTCTTATAAACTGATCACTCCTAAACTGACCACTGACCACTGAATACTAAAACTATGAATTACCTAAAACTCATTCGCTACCAAAACCTACTGATGCTCGCGGTGATGCAGCTCATATTCCGATATGGGTTTTTGGAATTGCAAAATATTCCGCTGGCGTTGAACCATTGGCAATATTGTTGTTTGGTTTTGGCTACCATTTTTATAGCTGCTGCTGGTTACATTATCAATAATATTTTTGACGTGGAAACTGACAACCTAAACAAACCCGAAAATGTGATTGTTGGTAAGTTCATTTCTGAAACGAAGGCTTATAGTTTGTATATTGGTTTTACCGTAATTGGTGTTGCAATTGGTTTTTATTTATCGAATGTAATCAATAAACCCAGTTTTGCTTCCATCTTCATCATTATTGCAGCAACGCTTTATTTTTATGCCACGAGCTTGAAACAAAGCTTGCTTATTGGCAATTTTATTGTGGCTTTATTGCTTTCGTTTAGTGTAATTATCATAGGAATTTTTGATTTATTTCCTATAACCAATGAAGAAAATCGTCCTGTTATGGGATTGATTTTTGGTATTCTTTTAGACTATGCTATTTTTGCTTTTATCATTAATTTCATTCGAGAAATTGTAAAAGATTTACAAGATGTTGAAGGTGATTCGAATCAAGAAATGAGTACTTTACCCATTGTTTTGGGCGCAAATCGCACAGGAAAATTGGTTTTTGTTTTGAGTTTTATTCCTGTAATTTTAATCGTAAATTATATCAATAGTAACTTATTTTCATCGGGATTGATTTATGGAACCCTATATGGATTGGTTTTTACATTGGCTCCTTTACTCTATTTTACAACCAAAATGTGGTTGGCTAAAACAACCCAAGATTTTCATCATTTGAGTACCGTTCTAAAATGGATTCTGTTTTTCGGAATACTTTCGATTGTGGTTATCAACCTAAACATTAAATACAATGCTTGCAACTAAATTACAAAAATACAAACTCATTTTAGCATCAGGTTCGCCAAGACGCCAGCAATTTTTCAAGGATTTGGATTTGGATTTCGAGATTCGATTGAAAGAAATTGAAGAGGTTTTTCCAGCCGAATTGCAAGCCGAAGCAATCACCAATTATTTAGCCGAATTGAAAGCCAGCGCTTTTGAAGGCGAATTGAATGACAACGAAATCCTGATTACTAGCGATACGATTGTTTGGCACAATAACAACGCATTGGGCAAACCAAAAGACGAGCAAGATGCCTTTGAAATCTTGAAATCATTATCAAATGCGACTCATGAAGTGATCACCTCAGTTTGTTTTAAAACCAATGCCGAAACAACTGTAATGTATGAAGTGACCCAAGTTACTTTCAACGAATTGAGCGATGAAGCCATTCGGTATTATATTGAAAATTACAAACCTTTCGACAAAGCGGGAGCATACGGGATTCAGGAATGGATTGGGTTTGTAGCTGTTTCTAAAATTGAAGGTTCCTATGCCAATGTTATGGGAATGCCTACCGATAAAGTTTACGAATATTTGAGTAAATTAGCCTAAAAATTATGGTTATGGATTACCTAAATGATTTTACAAAAGAATTGATCGCAACAGGAGTTTTACTAATCTTGGTTATTTTGTCGCGGCTTATCGTTTCAAAAGTGGTTCGGAGTTTCGCCAAAAGAAGCCAAACCATCGAAAAACGAACCCGATTAGTGCTCAAATACATTCATTTGCTGATGAATATTCTAGCGGTAATTGCACTAATCATCATTTGGGGCGTACAAACTAAAGATATTTTCTTTGTATTATCCTCTTTTACAACTATTGTTGGGGTGGCCATGTTTGCACAGTGGTCTATCTTAAGTAATATTACTTCGGGTATTATCTTGTTCTTTTCCTTTCCCTATAAAATTGGAGATAACATTATTATTCACGACAAAGATTTTCCTATCCAAGCCGAAATAGAAGATATTGGAGCTTTTCACGTTTATTTGAAAACCAAAGAAGGCGAAATAATTGTTTATCCCAATAATTTGATGTTGCAAATTGGAATTACAATACTGAAACAGCCCGAAGAAGAAATGGAGTTTACAGATTAATTACTACATTTGAAATCTTGCCAAAACAAAAAACATAGAATAATGCAGAAAGCCTTAACTTTAGCTCTTGTTATATCCCTTTTTTTCGTTCAATTTTCTAATGCGCAACAGCCCCAAAAACCGAATTCGGTAGAAATATACAATCAAATTCAGAAATTGAATTTTCTAGGTTCAGTGCTATTTGTTGCTGCTCATCCTGATGATGAAAATACCCGATTAATATCGTATTTATCAAATGAAACCAAGGCTAGAACAGCCTATTTATCGCTTACTCGAGGCGATGGAGGTCAAAACTTGATTGGTCCTCAGCTTAGAGAATTGTTAGGAGTAATTCGAACACAAGAATTGATCGAGGCTCGAAAAATTGATGGTGGTGAACAACTATTTTCACGAGCCAATGATTTTGGTTTTTCTAAAAATGCCGAAGAAACACTTGAAATTTGGGATAAAGAAAAAGTACTAGCCGATGTAGTTTGGGCCATTAGAAGATTTCAACCCGATGTGATCATCAATCGGTTCGATCATCGTACCTCAGGTAATACACACGGACATCATTCCGCTTCGGCAATGTTGAGTTTCGAAAGTTTTAATAAAACCAATGATCCAAGTTTTTTTCCTGAGCAATTGAGTTTAGTCAAGCCTTGGCAAGCCAAACGCCAGTTTTTCAATACTTCTTGGTGGTTTTACGGAAGTCAAGAAAAATTTAATGCGGCCGATAAAACGAATATGATGTCTTTGAAAACAGGAGTTTATTACGCTTCAATAGGAAAGTCGAATCAAGAGATAGCCGCTTTAAGCCGCAGTCGTCACCAGTCGCAAGGATTCGGAAGTACTGGGACAAGAGGAGAGGAAACTGAATATTTAGAATTGATCAACGGATCACCACTTCAAAACAAAACTTCGATTTTCGAAGGTATTGATACGACTTGGAATCGCGTAAAAGGAGGGAAGCCGATCGGGGAACTTTTATCAAAAACAGCTGCAGAATTTGATTTTGCAAAGCCAGAGGCGAGTATTCCTATTTTGGCAAAAGCCTACGCAATGATTCAAGCATTAGATGATAATCATTGGAAACCCTTAAAATCAGAAGAAATTAAAAATACGATTGCCGCTTGTGCTGGTTTGTATCTCGAAGCTGTGGCACTAAGTCAAGAGGCTACTACATCGAGCGTTTTGAATTTAAAACTCGAAGCGATAAATCGGAGTTCTGTTCCAATGCAATTTGTGAGTGTAACGACTTTGCCTGAACAAAAAATTACCCTGAAGAATTTACCTTTAAATTTTAATAGCTCTCAAAGAAGTACCCTTGAAGTGCAATTACCAGCAACAATTGGAAATACAGAGCCGTATTGGCTAAAAGAAAAAGGAACAGTTGGAATGTACGCGGTCAACGACCAAAAAAATATTGGAAATCCAGATATCATTCGAGAAGTTAAAGTGGTTTTTAATATTCAAATCAACGGATTCGAAATTCCTTTTGAACGCACTGTGGTGTATAAGTACAATGATGATGTCAAAGGCGAAATGTATAATTATTTGGATATCGTTCCTGTGGTTACTACCAGTATTCTTGATAAAGTTTCCCTGTTTAGAGATACAAAAAAGAAATATATTGCCGTAAAGATTAAGTCGGGCAAGGACGCTGTTAAAGGCGATTTACAACTCGAATTACCACGCAGTTGGACTGTTCAACCCAAAGCGATTTCTTTTGTTCTTGATAAAAAAGGAACTGAACAAACCTATTATTTCGAAGTAACACCGCCCAATTCGCAAGAAGAAGCTGTTGCAAAAAGTATTGCCATAGTTGAAGGTAAAATCTACGACAAAGAGCAAGTTGTTATCGATTTCAATCATATTACCAAGCAACAAGTTTTGAAACCGGCTGAATCTAAGTTTATGCGAATGGATTTGAAAACTAAAGAGGAAAAGATTGCCTACATCATGGGAGCTGGCGATGAAGTGCCTAATAGTTTGACACAAATGGGATACAAAGTGACATTACTTAATCCTGCCGATATTTCCCCGGAAAGTCTAGCTGGTTTTGATGTGGTTATGACTGGAGTACGCGCCTACAATACCGTTCAAGCTTTGGTAAGCAAACAAGAAATTCTTTTTGATTTTGTCAAAGGCGGCAAAACAATGTTGGTGCAATACAATACTTCTAGTGATTTAGTAACCGATAATATTGCGCCATATCCTTTGAAAATTTCGTCAGATCGAGTGACTCAGGAGAACGCCGAAGTTCGTTTTTTAGTGCCCAATCATCCTGTACTGAATACTCCAAATAAGATCACTTCAAAAGATTTTGAAGGCTGGACACAGGAGCAGGGTTTATATTATCCTAGGGAATTCGATAAAGCTTTCACACCCATTTTATCGTCTAACGATAAAGGGGAAACACCAAAAAATGGAGCACTATTAATCGCTCCTTACGGAAAAGGACATTATATTTACACGGGATTAAGTTTCTTTAGAGAACTACCCGAAGGTGTTTCAGGAGCCTACAAATTGCTTTCGAACCTAATTTCAATTCAGAATGACAATAAAATTCCTGCCCAAAAAGTGAAACCTTAATACGTCTTTTATGATAACTAAAAAAGTTAAAACTTGGAAAAAAAGCTATACTTGGGTTCTTGTTGCCAATGCTGTATACATTCTAATTTTTTGTTTATTAATGAAGTTATATTCTTAGCCTATGCAACTATTTGACTGGATTGTACTTGTAGTGACCTTGCTTTTCATTGTGATTTACGGCGTTTGGAAAACAAAAGGCAGTAAGAATGTAGAAGATTATATCCTAGGTAGTAACGAAACTCCTTGGTTTACGGTGGGACTTTCGGTTATGGCGACACAGGCCAGCGCAATTACTTTTTTATCGACTCCGGGTCAGGCGTATCACGATGGAATGGGGTTCGTACAGTTTTATTTCGGTTTGCCCTTAGCAATGGTTGTTATTTGCTTGACATTTATACCCCTTTATCACAAGTATAAGGTCTATACTGCTTATGAATATCTTGAAAAACGGTTCGATTTAAAAACACGTTCGCTTGCGGCGGTTCTTTTCTTAGTACAAAGAGGATTAGGAACAGGATTGACCATTTATGCGCCATCGATTATTTTATCGGCCTTATTGGGCTGGAATTTGACCTTGATGAATATTGTAATTGGGGTTATGGTGATTATTTACACTTTTTCTGGAGGTACAAAAGCAGTAAATGTTACTCAAAAGCAGCAAATGTTTGTCATAATGGGAGGTATGTTCACCACATTTCTACTCATTTTATACTATTTACCCAACGATATGACCTTTAGTAATGCCTTGCATATTGCAGGGGCGAATGATAAAATGAATATTGTTGATTTTTCTTTTGACCCTGAGGAGAAATATACCATTTGGAGCGGTCTTACTGGAGGTTTTTTCTTGGCATTAGCCTATTTCGGAACCGATCAATCGCAGGTAGGACGCTATTTATCAGGTAAATCTGTTCGCGAAAGCCAAATGGGTTTAATAATGAATGGATTGCTCAAAGTACCGATGCAATTCTTTATTTTGCTAACTGGAGTAATGGTTTTTGTCTTTTTTCAATTCAATCCTGTGCCTTTGAATTTTAATCCAAATAATAAAATCATTATAGAGAAGTCGGCGTACAAGGAACAGTATCACGTATTAGAAAAAAAACTGGAAGCACTTTCTGAAGATAAAAAAGTGATCAACTTATTGTACATAGACCAACTAAACCAGGATTATGACAATCCGATTCTCCGAAAAGAATTGGTAACCATCTCAAGTAAGGAGAAAGATTTGAGAGATCACGCCAAAGAACTCATCAGCAAAGCGGATGATCGGAGCGAAACCAACGACAAGGATTATGTGTTCTTTCATTTTATCCTTCATTATTTGCCCAAGGGACTCATAGGTTTATTGCTAGCGGTGATTATTTCGGCAGCGATGTCGTCAACAGCTTCAGGTTTGAATGCCTTAGCTTCGACAACTGCGATCGATATTTACAAACGAAATGTCAAAGAAGAAAAAAACGAAACGCATTATGTCAATGTCACCAAATTTTTTACTTTGTTTTGGGGAATTGTCGCCATTCTTTTTGCTAGTATCGGAACGCTATTCGAAAACTTAATCCAGTTAGTTAATATTGTTGGTTCTATCTTCTACGGAACCGTTTTGGGTATTTTTCTCGTTGGATTTTATATCAAACACGTTCAAGCCAAAGCTATTTTTTATAGTGCTGTTTTGAGTCAAATTACAATATTTATCATATATTACTTTGCCATATTTATTTACCCGAGTGGCGAGGAAAAATTAGGCTATTTATGGCTCAACTTTATAGGAGCGATGATGACAATTGTTTTGTCAATCATTATGCAACTGTTTTTTAGAAAAGATAAAGTGAGTATTGCTTAAATTTAGAATTATCATTATTCCAGAAAAAGCATTGTTTTAACAGTGCTTTTTTTTGTTTATGCAAGTTACTGAATATTGATAAATCGCAGAAAATCCATAATTTACAGCTCTGTTTTTGCGCAATTCGGATAATATTGAAGTTTTATTTCAAAAATTATGAGTTATGTAACAAATGTTACCCTCCTTCTTTTTTATTCATATTACTTTTAACCTATGAAATTAACGAATTAGAATTGTTGTTAATGATAGAAATATCAAAAAAAAGACAAATTATTCTAATGTCATAGTATTAAAAAGTTGTTATGAAAAAATTAGTGATACTTGGAGCTGGAACAGCTGGAACAATGATGGCAAGCCACCTCAATAAAAAATTAAGAAAATCAGAGTGGGAAATTACCATTGTCGATCAGTACAAAACACATTATTACCAACCGGGATTTTTGTTTTTACCTTTTGATACTTATAAACCCGAAGATGTTAAGAAATCTATCGATGAGTTTATTCCAAAAGGGGTAAAATTGGTTCGAGAAAAGATAAATATCATTGATAAAGATTCGGATACAGTTTTATTAGAGAACGGAACAAAGTTACACTACGATATTTTAATTCTTGCCACGGGAACAAAAACTGCTCCCGGAGAAGTTCAAGGAATGCTAGGAGATTATTGGTACAAAACTATTTTTGACTTTTATACTTTTGAAGGGGCATTGGCTTTGAGAGACAAATTGCGAGAATGGAAAGGTGGAAAATTAGTGATTCATATTACCGAAATGCCTATAAAGTGTCCAGTTGCTCCATTAGAATTTGCTTTTCTTGCTGATTCATTCTTCCTAAATAAAGGCATGCGTGATAAAGTTGATATTACTTATGTTACCCCACTTTCTGGTGCATTTACAAAAGAGAAATGTACAACCGCTTTAACGTATTTATTAAATGATAAAAACATCAAAATTGTGCCAGATTTTGCTGTAGAACATATCGATGGGGAAAATGGAAAAATTGTTGATTATGGCGGCGATGAAGTACCTTTCGATTTATTAGTTACCATCCCAACCAATATGGGAGATGATTTGATGGCTCGATCAGGTTTTGGTGACGATATGAACTATGTCCCAACAGATAAAAATACGTTGCAAACAAAAGTGAAAGAAAACATTTTTGCTTTAGGCGATTGTACCAATGTTCCTGCGTCGAAAGCAGGCTCGGTTGCTCACTTCCAAGCAGAAATTCTAACTGAAAACATCCTTTTATACATAGAAGGAAAAGAATTGAAACCCGATTTTGATGGACATGCTAATTGTTTTATAGAAACAGGTCACGGCAAAGCACTTCTAATCGATTTTAATTACGAATTCGAACCCGTTAAAGGCAAATTTCCTTTTGCAGGAATTGGTCCTTTGAATCTGCTTACAGAATCTCGGTTGAATCATTGGGGCAAATTGGCTTTTAGATGGATTTATTGGAATATGCTGTTGCCCGCCAGAAAGTTACCGTTCATAACTCCAAAAATGAGCAAAGCAGGAAAGAATTTTGACTAAGAATAATGTTTAATATATAAATAATTTAAAAATGGAAAAAGTATATGCAGGAAAAACAGTTAGCGTTGATAAAGAAGGCTATTTAACTGATGTATCTCAATGGAATAAGGACATTGCAATTGAAATTGGTAAAGAAATAGGAATCAATGAAGTAACCGATAAACATTTTGAAGTACTCGCTTATTTACAAGATCAGCAAAAAAAAGATGTAGCCTTATCAATAAGAGGTGTTGGAAAAAGCGGTATTGTCGATATCAAACAATTGTACGAATTGTTTCCAAAAGGACCATTGAAATTCTCCAGTAAAATGGCTGGAATCCCAAAACCCAAAAGTTGTATTTAATTTAATAGTCTAAAAATGGAAATTAAAGAAAAAAAACCTTTAGAAAAAGTTTGTATCATTTGTGCTAAAGGCAATTTAGAAGATGTTTATGCAGCACTTGTTATGGCAAACGGAGCTGTCATGGAAGGAATTGAAACCAATTTGTTTTTCACTTTTTTTGGACTTGAGGGAATCACCAAAAAATCTATGAATCATTTGCATACAGCAACAACGGGAAACCCAGCTATGAAAATGCCGGGAGGAATCCCTTTTCCAACAATGCTAGGAGGATTACCTGGCGTAGAATCGGCTGTGTCTAGTATGATGAGAAAACAAATGGAAGAATTAGGAATGCCACCTGTAGATGAGTTTTTAGAAATGATTACTGCTGGCGGAGGTTCAATTTACGCTTGTAAACTTGCAGTGGATATGTTCAAATTGACTAAAGCCGATTTTTCGGATGAAGTAAAAGACATCATCACCATTGGAGAGTTTTATGAATTATGTGACGGTGATAGAACCCAAATTATTTTTACATAGTTTTTTAATTTGTTGGATAAAAAGGCAATGGTTTATTTTGAACCATTGCCTTTTTTAATTTACTTTTATTGTTAAAGTAGACAGCTTTTTTTTTTATCAGTTTTGTAATAAATGGAACAAATTATAGATTATTAGGATTTTTATATACGACAAAATGTATTTGTTTGAATAATTGTGGTTGCATCAAATAATTAGGAAAAGAATACCTAAATTTGAAACAAAATAATACACTAGTACTGATTTGAAATCATAAGACAGAACAAAATTCACAAAAAATCATAAATTATGTTGAAAGATAATTTTGAAGGGCACACGATTACCTGCGGATTTCGCTTACTGATGTCTGCAATTTCCGTTGTCAGTATTGCATTCCAGACGAAAACACCACTTTTATGCCGTCTTCGCGATTGATGTCGGTCGCTGAAATAGATGCTATTGCTTGTGAATTTGTGAAACTTGGAGTGAATAAAATACGCCTTACAGGTGGAGAACCTTTGGTGAGAAAGGATTTTAGTGAAATTGTTTCGGCACTTTCTAAATATCCGATAGAACTCACTTTGACGACCAACGGACTTCGAATTCACGAGTTTATTGATGTTTTTAAAAAAGCAGGAATTAAATCAATAAACGTAAGTCTAGACACACTCGATAAAGATCAATTTTTTGCTATTACCAAGCGCAATGTTTTTGAAAAGGTTTGGAACAACATTCAACAACTGGTCGACGAAGGGTTTCACGTCAAAGTAAATACGGTTGTAATGAAAGGTTTCAACGATTCAGAAATTCTGGATTTTATCGAATGGACAAAAGAGCAACCTGTGCACGTCAGGTTTATAGAGTTTATGCCTTTTGATAAAAATCAATGGAACACCGAGAAAGTATTTAGTTATCAGGAAATTTTAGATGTGGCAGCAACAAAATACAGTTTTATCCGAATGAAAGACGGTGTGAATGAAACTGCCAAAAAATTCAAACCTTTTGGTCACGAAGGAAGTTTTGCGGTGATCAGTACAATGAGTGATCCTTTTTGTGGCAATTGCAACCGAATGCGTTTGACAGCCGATGGTAAAATGAAGAATTGTTTGTTTTCAAAAGGGGAAGCTGATATTTTGGCTGCGCTGCGAAATTCAGAAGATATTGTTCCCATAATCAGACAATGTGTGGCAACTAAAGCAGAAGCATTGGGTGGTCAATTTGAAGGGGATTATAAAAAAATTGATGCCACAAAAATCGATAACAGAAGTATGATAAACATAGGAGGATAACCTTTTTTTTGACAACCGTTATTCCTTTTTTGGCATATCGAAAATAAATATAATTATGATAAACGTAAAAGAAGCCAAAGAGCTAATACAAGAAAACTGTTCTACTTTAAAAGTGGTAAAATTACCCTTGCTCGAAGCTAACGGAAGTATATTGGCAGAACCAGTTTATGCCGTGATGGACACGCCGCCATTTCATCAATCCGCGATGGATGGTTATGTTTTTTCCTTTGAAAACTGGGATAAAGAAAGTGATTTAAAGGTCATTGGCGAAATTCAAACAGGGAGTTATTCAAACACAATAGTACAACCGAATGAAGCGGTACGCATTTACACAGGCGCACCTATTCCTCCTGGAACCGACACCGTTGTGATGCAAGAAAAAGTGAATCGGGAGGGAAATGCTCTTCAGATTCTCGATGCTGCGTTGGTCGCGACCGCCAATGTTCGACCACAAAGTTCACAAACTCAAAAAGGGGAATTGGCTTTGCAATCAGGACAATTATTGACACCGGTTGCGATTTCGTTTTTGGCTGGAATTGGTATTAATAAAGTAAGCGTTTTTTCAAAACCAACGGTTAGTATTATCGTCACAGGCAAAGAACTTGCAGGAGCAGATGACGAAATCTCCGAAGGAAAAATATTCGAATCGAATTCGATTGGTTTGATCGCAGCATTGCAGCAGTTAGGCATAGATCCTGTTTCGGTGGAAGTGGTAGATGATGTTGAAGAAGAAATTGAAAAATCAATTACCAACCAATTGAGCTCGGATATATTAATTCTCACAGGTGGAGTTTCAGTCGGGGATTATGATTTGGTTCCTGCTTCATTGGAAAAATGCGGGGTTCAGAAAATATTTCACAAAATCAAACAGAAACCGGGTAAGCCTTTTTATTTTGGGCGTCATAATCAAACCTTGGTATTTGCTTTGCCAGGGAATCCAGCGGCGGTTATGAGTTGTTTTTATGAGTATGTAGTTCAGGCGATTGGTAGTTTTACTCAAAAAGAATATTTCAAGAAAATTGCATTGCCATTAACGGAAGATTTTAATAAAAAAGCGGGTCTTACTTTCTTTTTAAAAGGAAAAATAGGAGACAATAATGTAACGGTTTTGAACAACCAAGAAAGTTACAAACTGAATTCTTTTGCGGTAGCCGATTGTCTAATTGAATTCGATGAAGAAGGCGAATATTTCAAAAAAGGGGATTTGGTAAATCTGAGAATGATTTTGTAAATCAACTTATAACCACTATAGGTTTAATTGCTTGAAGCTTTGCTTCGGTTTTTTTTTTGCCACAGATTCACAGATTAAAAAGGATTGCCTAAAATCTGTGAATCGGTGGCTATTAGTTAGCTAATACCTATCGGGGCTCTGTCTCGAACTAATTTATTTTGAAGATATGGAAAATTTAATAATCAAAGGGCATCTTTCAATAGAAAACAGCAAAGGTCATTTGATGGGTTTGGGTAAAAAAGAGTTGCTCGAAAAAATCAGGACAACGGGCTCCATCAAGGCGGCGGCTAGTGAAATGAAAATTTCTTATCGTCACGCTTGGGAAATGATTAAAAAAATGAATGCAATTGCAGATGCTCCTCTTGTGATAAAAAATGCAGGTGGTTCAAGTGGTGGCGGCACTGTAGTTACTGAAGAAGGAGAGAAGTTGATTGCCTGTTACATCAAATTGAATGCGGCTTTCGAAGAATTCAAATTACAAATTTGTAAAACAATTTAATGGAATGTATTTAGAAATATTATTTTATGTGCTACTCGTGTTGGTTGCGTTTCTTTACTCCTCGGTGGGGCACGGTGGGGCAAGCGGATATTTGGCCTTGATGGCTTTCTTTTCGTTTGCGCCTGAAACGATGCGTCCGACGGCTTTGCTATTGAATATTTTTGTTTCCTTGATTGGTTTTGTTCAATATTATAGAGCAGGTTATTTCAAATGGAATTTGTTTTGGCCCTATGCAGTTGCTTCTATTCCAGCCGCATTTATTGGTGGAATGATTTCCGTGGATGCTGGTTTGTATAAAAAAATATTGGCTGTTCTTTTATTGTTTTCGGTAGTGAGATTGCTTGGAATTCAATTCAAAACGGAACGATTTGACGTAAAACAAAACGTTTATCTCGCGCTATTCATTGGCGCTGCCATTGGATTGTTTTCGGGAATGATAGGGATTGGTGGCGGCATCATTTTGACTCCTATTATTTTATTGATGCATTGGGCCGATATGAAAAAAACCGCGGCAATTTGCGCTTTATTCATTTTTGTAAATTCAATAGCGGGCTTGGCTGGCTTGCTCACCAATGGTTTCGAATTTAAAACCGAAATGGGATGGATGATAATTGTAGCCTTATTTGGTGGAATTATGGGGTCCTATTTTGGGGCAAATAAATTTAAAAGTGATTTTTTAAATAAGATATTGGCAGTAGTCTTGATTATTGCTTCTTTAAAACTACTATTTACTTGATAATGGATTTGAAAAATCAACCAATTACTGGTTACATACTTGCGGGCGGAAAAAGCTCTCGAATGGGCACCGATAAAGGCTTGCTTCTTTTCGAAGGAAAACCAATGATTCAGTATGTAATTGATCAAATGCAAGCCGTTTTTACAAAAGTGGTAATTGTTTCTATAGGTATAGGCGTTTAGGCCGCCCAAAAACGAAAATAGTATTACCTTTGTCAAATGAGTACAAGGGAGAAATTTATAGGTGTGAATTCAATAACATTTAACAAGCGATTTAAGGAAGATGCAG